>CAYHGN010000049.1:0-24599 GCA_964356005.1 uncultured Sphingobacterium sp. | reverse complement strand
GATAAATAAACAGCATTTCCTTCACCTTCCGATTTACCCATTTTACCTTTTCCATCAAGTCCGGGAACTTTAACAAGTTTTTCAGTGAAATTAAAGGCAAAAGGTTCAGGAAAATACTCTGAATTATATAATCTGTTAAAACGATTTCCGAAAGTCCTTGACATTTCCAGATGTTGTTCCTGGTCTTTACCAACAGGAACTTTAGTCGCTTTGTGGATAAGAATATCTGCAGCCATAAGTACCGGATAAGTAAGTAATCCAGCATTAACATTATCCGGATGAGCGCGAACTTTATCTTTGAATGAGGTGCTTCTTTCAAGCTCTCCCAAATAGGCGTTCATATTCAGATAAAGGTATAATTCTGCAATTTCAGGAACATCTGACTGAACGTAAATGGTTGCTTTTTCAGGATCAATTCCTGCGGCAAGGTATTCTACAAGAACCTGTTTCACATTACCATGTAAATTTTCTGGGGTAGGGTGGGTTGTGAGCGAATGATAATCAGCGATAAAAAAATAGCAATTATATTCGTTCTGCATCTGTACAAAGTTCTTTACAGCGCCATAGAAATTCCCTAAATGCAGTTTACCGGTACTGCGGATACCACTTACAACAGTTTCCATAAGCCGCGAAATTAAGGATTTTTTCTGAACAAAGTTGTGATGGTTCAAAACCAGGTCGGCCCTTAAAACTTAAATGGATTTTTCTATTTTTGTGCCAATGAGAAAGTTTTTGAAAAGTATTCATCTTTACTATTTTCAGATTACGCTTGTATTGATTTTTTCAACTCTTTATCCTGCAATATTATTTTTTTCGCGTAATCCGGTAAAGTTTCATGCAATGAATAGACTGAGATGGTATTTCAGTTATCTAAGCTCTTTATTTTCAGGTTTCGGCTTCCGATATACCTTTGAAGAACAAATTGACTGGTCAAAAAATTACATCATCTGCGCTAACCATACCTCAAATCTTGATATAACAGCCATTATTCTTCTTGCCAAACGAAATTATGTATTCATAGGGAAAGAGGAACTGTTGCAGAACTTTATTACAGGGATTTATTTCAGGACAATTGATATACCACTTAAGCGGGACAGTAAAATGTCGGCATTCAGAGCATTTAAAAAGGCCGGTGAAAACTTACAAGAAGGTAAGCATCTGGTAATTTTTCCGGAAGGGATGATCAGCGAATCTTATCCTCCAGTGCTGCAACCCTTCAAAAAAGGTCCTTTTAAACTGGCCATAGAGAATGGGGTGCCGATTTTACCGGTTACCATAACAAATAACTGGAATTTGATGTGGGATGATGGAAAGCAGTATGGAAGTACCCCGGGTATTTGCGATATTTGTGTTCATGCCCCAATCAATACAAAGGGAATGGTGGAAACAGATGCTGAAGATTTGAAGGAAAGGGTTTACAGCCTAATCAATAATTCTTTGATGATTCATAGAAATGCAAAAACAGTATGAAACAGGTAGCTTTGAACAAGTTAAATAAAATTTAATTGAAGAAATGAAAGTAGACCTGGAAATGATTGATAAGGTGGCTCATCTTGCCAGGCTTGAAGTTCTGGAGGGTGAAAAGCAAGGCCTGTTAAATGATATGAATAAAATTCTGACATTCATGGACAAACTGAATGAGGTAGACACCGAAGGTGTTGATCCTTTGGTTTATATGAGTGATGAGGTAAATGTTCTAAGAGAAGATCTTATAAAACATGAGATTAGCAGGGAGGAAGCCTTGCAAAATGCCCCAAAACAAGATGGAAAATTCTTTAGGGTAGCAAAAGTGATTAATAAACCCTAATTTAAACAAAGCTGTAACAATTAGCTGATACCGATAGTCTAAAAAGAAAAAAAATGGTCAAAGATCCTCTTATTACCCTATTAGATATCGGCAGGAAATATGTAATTGGTGCAGAAACTATTCATGCCCTGAAATCCGTAAGTCTGACTATTGAGAAGGGCGAATTCGTTGCCCTGATGGGTCCTTCAGGTTCTGGTAAATCAACTTTGATGAATATTCTGGGTTGCCTTGATACACCAACTAAGGGTACCTATATATTAAACGGAAATCAGGTTAGTGAAATGACTGACAGTGAACTTGCTGAGATAAGAAATAAGGAGATTGGATTTGTATTTCAAACTTTTAATTTATTGCCCCGCTCATCTTCACTCGAGAATGTTGCTCTGCCATTGGTTTATGCAGGAATAGGCCGTGCACAGCGTGAAGACCGTGCTCAAAAGACCCTTGAAAGTGTGGGTCTGGGCAACAGAGTCCATCATAAGCCAAATGAACTTTCTGGTGGGCAGCGTCAGCGTGTTGCAGTTGCCCGTGCACTGGTAAATAATCCATCAATCATTCTTGCAGATGAGCCTACTGGTAACCTTGATACCAAAACATCTGTCGAAATAATGGGTTTATTAGAAGAAATTCATTCTAAAGGGAATACAATTATACTGGTAACCCATGAAGAGGATATTGCGCAACATGCTCACAGAATCGTTCGTATGCGCGATGGATTGATTGAGAACGATTATTTAAACCCGAATGTTAAATCTATATCTCCCCGTCTGGATGATATGAAGAGCAAGGGATCTGATTTCGAGAATATAGTGTAGGGTTTTTGAGTTATAAGTTGTAGGTTATAAGTTATAGGTTGTAAGTTTTGAATTAAATTTTCAATTATAGCTTCTAAGTCATTCATAGATTGTTTTCAATCGGTCATTTGCTTCAGAAATTATAGATGGGATTATTCTTAATATAGCTTTATTGTGACAATAGAGTGTCTTAACTTAGCCTTTTCAATTATATTTGAATTCAGATGAAAATTTATACAAAAACAGGAGATGAGGGACTTACGTCATTGATTGGTGGCACCCGTGTTCCGAAATATGACCTTAGAATCGAGAGCTATGGTACTGTTGATGAACTTAATTCATACATCGGCATGATCAGGGATCATGATATTAATTCTGCTCATAAGGACATATTGAAGGAAATTCAGGACAGATTGTTCACAATAGGTGCATCTCTTGCTTCTGATCCTGAGAAATCAAGGATGAAGATTCCTGATTTGCATTCATCAGACATTAGCTTGCTGGAGAAAGAGATTGATGCTATGAATGAGGTAATTCCAGAGCTTAAGCATTTTATTTTGCCCGGAGGAAGTCAGGTAATATCGTTTTGCCACATTTCGAGATGCGTATGCAGAAGGGCTGAGCGAATAATTGTACATCTGAAGTCTGAGAGTTTTGTTGATGAGAAGGTTGTAATTTACCTTAACAGATTAAGTGATTATCTTTTTGTATTGGCAAGAAAATTGTGTTTCGACATCAATGTGCCTGAAAATCAATGGCTTCCGCGTGTATAAATAACATGTTAGAAATTAATTGATATTCTTATTTAAATTATTATATTTTTGCAAAAAATAGTATAAATCAAATTCTAAGAAATATGTATTGGACATTAGAATTAGCGTCTCATTTAGAAGACGCACCATGGCCGGCAACTAAAGATGAACTTATTGATTATGCGATTCGTTCAGGTGCTCCAGTAGAGGTTATAGAAAATCTTCAGGCTCTGGAAGATGATGGTGAGCCCTATGAAAATATTGAAGAGATTTGGCCGGATTATCCCACTAAAGATGATTTCTTCTTTAATGAAGATGAATATTAAAATAAGAGCCCTTTAATTCAGGGCTTTTTTTTTGTGCTTGACTTTAAAATAATTTCCCGGAATAAATTTAAGATCCAATAATGGTACAGTTTTAGTATTACTGATTCAGAATTATTCACTAAAACATTAAAACTATGGGAAATTTACTTTATCTGATTGCGGTTATTTTGATAATCCTTTGGATTTTCGGTGCTTTTGTCTCTCCGGTTGGAGGTAGCCTTATTCACATACTTTTGATAATTGCAATTGTTGCGATATTACTAAGGGTAATCAGGGGAGGCTCCATATAATCAGTAATTAAGCTTGTGCCTCTTCTATTAAGAATGGGCACATCTTAAAATCCAGGATTCAAATAGATTTCTGCTAACCTGATATCTTCGGGAAAGGTAATCTTGAAATTTCGTTGTTCTCCTTCGATTAGGTTAATCTTTATTCCTGAACGCTCTGCAACTGAAGCGTCATCAGTAAATTCATTCCTGAATTCCTGCTTATAGGCCTTTTTTAGAATCTCAGAAGTAAATGTCTGGGGAGTTTGTATGAGATATATTTCATCTCTATTAAGGGGAATGCTATTATTTCCTATCTGATGCCTAACAGAGTCTTTGCTTTTTATTGCAGCTACAGCATTTCCCGACAACAGTGCTTCCTCATACGTACGATCAATGAGCTGGCGGCTTAGTAGTGGTCTAACTGCATCATGGACTGCTACGATTGCTTTTGACTTTATCACTTTTATGCCATTTTTAACAGAATCAAAACGATGCGTTCCTCCTTTTATAAGTACGTGCGGGATAGAAAAATTATGTAATACACATAGATTTTCCCAATAAGGGTGAAAATCAACGTTTAGAACAACAATAATTTCAGGATTATATTCAGACTGCTGGAATGCTTCAATGGTATGCATTAAAACTGGACGGCCTCTCAGAAGCAGGAACTGTTTTGGTATTTCAGAAAGCATTCTGGAACCGGAACCTCCACCAACAATGATTGCAAAGTATTTCACAGCTCAATATATAAAAACCCCGACAAATCTAAAAATCAGTCTCAGACTGATTTTGTACTATCGGTGTTTATTTCCAAGAATATTAGATAATAAGCATTGCATCGCCGTAGCTGAAGAAGCGATATTTCTCTTTCACAGCAACTTCATATGCTTTCATCACATTCTCATAACCACCAAAAGCCGCAACCATCATCAACAAGGTTGATTCCGGTGTATGGAAATTTGTAATCATGCAATTGGCAATACTGAAATCATATGGGGGGAAAATGAACTTGCTTGTCCAGTCGTTCGCAGCTTTTAATTCCCTTCCTGCAGAAACTGCAGATTCTATTGCACGCATTGAAGTGGTACCAACTGCACATACTTTCCGCTTTTCAAATATGGCTTTATTGACTAAATCAACATCTTTTTGTGCAATGATAAATTGCTCTGAATCCATTTTGTGCTTGGTCAGATCTTCAACTTCAACAGACCTGAATGTTCCTAATCCGACGTGTAAGGTAACTTCTGCAAAATCTACTCCTTTAAGTTCGAGACGCTTCATCAATTCGCGGCTGAAATGTAAACCAGCAGTTGGAGCTGCAACAGCACCTTCATTTTTGGCAAAAATAGTCTGATAGCGTTCTTTATCCTCTGCGGTTGCCTTACGTTTGATGTATTTTGGGAGAGGAGTTTCACCAAGGATCTCAATATTTCTGCGAAACTCTTCATCTGTGCCGTCAAACAAGAAGCGTATTGTTCTTCCGCGGGAAGTAGTATTATCAACCACTTCAGCCACAAGAAGATCATCATCTCCAAAATATAATTTATTTCCTACTCTAATTTTACGTGCAGGGTCAACCAATACATCCCACAGGCGTAATTCTCGATTTAGTTCACGAAGCAGGAAAACTTCAATAGTAGCACCGGTTTTTTCTTTATTTCCATATAAACGAGCAGGAAATACCTTAGTATTGTTAATGATCATCACATCCTTCTCGTCAAAATATCCTAATACATCTTTGAAGATTTTATGCTCAATTGCTCCCGTTTTCTTGTCTAAGACCATTAGACGTGCTTCATCACGAATTTCTACAGGGTTATGGGCGATTAAAGAATCAGGTAAATCAAATTTGAACTGAGATAATTTCATAATGATGTTTAATGGATTTAAGGGCGCAAATTTAGCAAAATAAAACTACAAATTTAATGCCTAAATTGGAGATTTTTAACTGACAATACATTATCTGATTAAATCATATTAAATCTGTAACGTTTTTCATTAAATTTGGTCTAATATAGTATATGATATTTCTAAAACTTTTAAAGGAGAGCTTCCTGTTTGCGTATGAAGCACTTCGTCAGAATAAGCTCAGGACGATTTTGTCATTGTTAGGAATAACGATAGGAATCATGACTATTATCGGTGTTTTTTCAGCAGTTGATACGCTTCGCAATAATATACAGAGCAGCGTCGAAAAATTGGGAAGTAATACAATCTATATCCAGAAGTGGCCATGGGTTGGTGGCCCCGATTTTCCATGGTGGAAGTACATCAGCCGGCCACAGCCAAGCCTGCGTGATTATGATAAGCTGACTGAACGTTTGATGAACGCAGAAGGGGTCTCATTCGAAGTTAGTGTTGGTAATCGTACCATTAAATATAAAAATAACAGTATTGAAGGTGCACAAATTTCTGCTGCGTCTCATGATTACTATAAAGTATGGAAATTTGATTTTCAATCTGGAAGATATTTTACGGATGCTGAGTCAAAAAGCGGGAGACCAATTGCAATTATTGGTTATTCCATTGCTGATGGCTTATTCCCCAATCAGGATCCAATAGGAAAGGTCATCACGGTATTTGGGAGGAAAGTGACCATAATAGGGGTTTTTACAGAAGAAGGGGAAGATATGCTTGGTATTTCAGCAGATAAAACCGTTCTAATTCCATTGAATTTTGCAAAAGGGGTAATAAAAGTAGAAGATGAACGCTATGGACCGCAAATTACAGTCAAGGGTAGGGAAAATATTTCTGTAAATGAGCTTGAAAGTGAATTGAAAGGAACGATGCGTTCCATACATCGGCTTTCTCCTGCAGACGATGATGATTTTTCGCTTAATAAAACAACAATATTAACCGCTCAGCTTGATCAGCTATTCGGAATTATAGATTTTGCAGGAGCATTTATAGGAGGGTTTTCAATCCTTGTTGGCGGATTTGGTATTGCCAATATCATGTTTGTTTCTGTAAAAGAGCGTACAAATATCATCGGAATTCAGAAATCACTGGGTGCCAAGAATTATTTTATTATGCTTCAGTTCCTGATCGAATCGGTACTTTTATGTTTGATGGGAGGATTTATCGGACTAATTATTGTTTTTATTCTGGCATTTGTTTCCAAAACTTTCTTTGATCTGAATATTGTTGTAGATATCAGTAAGGTTATTTTAACTATTATATTGTCAACTGCTATCGGCTTAATCTCCGGATTTATTCCTGCCTTTAATGCTTCAAGGCTTGATCCGGTGGAGGCGATTAGGAGTAAGTAATGTTTTTTAGTTGATAGTTGACAGTTGACGGTTGAGAATTGAGAAGTGGAGAATTTGGTCTATGACCAACAAATTCTTAACGAACCATAAATTACTAACAACTAACAACCAAACACGAACAACCAGTTAAAGTTTCCTGCTTTCTTCAAGCAATCTTACTTTATCAATAGGAACTACACCTACGTGTTCGCAAACGAGTCCTCCGGCCAGGTTGGCTATTTCAGAAGCTTTAAATTCATCCAGTCCGGCTGCAAGACATACTGCCGCTGTTGCAATTACGGTATCTCCTGCACCGGATACATCTGCAATATCCCGTTTATGGGCCGGAATATGCCGCTGCCCCAGATCAGAATTAATAAACACACCTTTGTCTGAAAGGGTGAGCATTACTGCCCTGGCGCCAAGTTGAGATTTTAATTTGCTGATTGCATTTTCAACCTGAATGGCTTTTGAGGAATCTATGGCTATTTTAAGTCCATCTTCCAATTCCTTCAAATTGGGTTTGAACAGATGCACACCTTTGTAGTAGTGGAAATTTCTTTGCTTCGGATCAACAATAGTAATTATCCCACTTTCTTTTGAAAGTTTAACTATTTCCGTAATTAAGTTTTCAGTTATTACGCCCTTATCATAATCCTCAAAGATAATGGCATCAATTTTTTGTTCTGTAAGTGTTTTAGTGATTATCCCAATCATTATTTTGGTTTCGGCTACAGAGATATTTTTATCTGTTTCCTCATCAACCCGAACTATTTGCTGATTATGTGCGATGATTCTGGTTTTAACTGTAGTAGGACGATTTTTGATCTTCAATATCCCCTGCTCTGAAAGTTTTTGATGCCTGAGCAGCGACATAAATTCTTCACCATCTTTGTCATCCCCAATAACTGCACAAATGAAAGGCTTTGCGCCAAGTGACTGAATATTGAGAGCAACGTTAGCTGCTCCACCCAATCGGTTTTCTTTATTACTTACTTTTACAACCGGAACTGGTGCCTCAGGCGAGACACGTTCTACCTTACCCCAGATATAACTATCCATCATCACATCTCCAATGATCATAATATTCAATGAGTTAAATTTTTGGAATAGATCTGTCATTGGGGGTATGGGATGTAAAACCGGGTGCTTAGCCCGGTATCATGGGCAAATAACTATTTTAAAGCGCCTAAAGTAGCTTTTATGCGTTTCATAGCCTCGATTAACTTGACGTTGGCTGCTGCATAGGAAAGTCTGATTGAGTTTGGATCTCCAAAAGAATCACCGCTCACTGTAGCAACATGTCCGGTATTTAACAGATAAAGTGAAAGATCTTCAGCATTTTTAATAAGCTCTCCACCAGGTGTGGTTTTTCCAAAGAATGAACTGACCTCAGGGAAAAAGTAAAATGCACCCCCAGGCAGGTTAACTTTTAAGCCCGGTATATCTTTCAATAAACCATAAACAA
Organism: uncultured Sphingobacterium sp.; assembly: GCA_964356005.1. Classification (GTDB taxonomy): domain Bacteria; phylum Bacteroidota; class Bacteroidia; order Sphingobacteriales; family Sphingobacteriaceae; genus Daejeonella. The sequence goes on along the minus strand of CAYHGN010000049.1, from coordinate 15,935 downwards.
GATCACGACGTTCTTTGAACACTGTTCTCATTTCATTGATCGTATCAAGTCCACCGGCATACGCTGCAATACCTGCCTTTTGAGTAATTGAACAGGTGCCTGAAGTGATCTGGCTTTGAAGTTTATCGCATGCATTGGCAATCTCTTTATTGCTTACTGAGTAACCGATCCTCCATCCGGTCATTGCATATGCTTTGGATAATCCGTTTATGATAATTACCCGGTCTTTTACTGAAGGGAATTGTGCAATAGATTCATGCGCATTCAGGAAATTGATATGCTCATAAATCTCATCAGAGATAATATAAATATCAGGATATTTTTCGAAAACCTTCACCAAACCGGCAAGTTCCTCTCTTGTGTAAACGCTCCCAGTAGGGTTGTTTGGTGATGAAAACATAAATAATTTTGTTTTCGGAGTGATTGCAGCTTCAAGTTCTTCAGGAGTAATCTTGAAATCAGTCTCAAGGCTCGTATTGATGAATACAGATTCACCTTCTGCAAGTTTCACAAGCTCAGAATACGATACCCAATAAGGTGTAGGGATAATCACTTCATCACCTGGATTTACAACGCAAAGAATAGCGTTGGCAAGTGATTGTTTAGCACCTGTTGATACAACAATCTGGTCAAAATCATAATCCAGGTTATTTTCACGCTTAAGTTTTGCTGCAATTTCTTTACGAAGTTCAGGATAGCCTGCAACCGGAGTGTAGTAAGAAAAATTCTTGTCAATAGCATCTTTGGCGGCTTCTTTTACAAAGTCAGGAGTGTAAAAGTCTGTTTCACCTAAACTCAGGCTAATAACATCTACACCCTTTGCTGCTAATTCCCGACCCATTTTTGCCATTTTAATAGTGGCGGATTCGGATAGGTTGTTAATTCGGTTTGATAATGTGCTCATAATTAACGCAAATATATAAACATGACCAGCCAAAGCAAAAATTAAAGATAAATCAGGCTTATATTTCGATAATTATAACAAATGCTCTATTGTATTATATAAATTTGCTTTTAAACAGTCTTTGGTTTGCAAGCACAAAAAAAAGTAATTTTAATATCCCTCGTCATCGGTGTTTTACTGATGCTTGCAAAGTTTACTGCTTATTTTATTACTTCATCAAATTCTATTTTAACTGATGCTGCCGAAAGTATCGTTAATATTCTGGCAGGCCTTTTTGCATTTTACAGCATTTATGTGGCAGCTCAGCCCCGGGATTCTAATCATCCTTACGGGCATGGAAAGGTCGAGTTCTTTTCAGTTTTTATAGAAGGAAGCCTCATCGTTATTGCCGGAATCCTGATAAGTTTTAAATCTGCATACAATCTTTTTTATCCACATGAGATCAATGATCTTATGGATGGAACATTAATCATAGCTGCAGCAGGAATGATTAACTATGGCTTAGGTTATTACCTCGTTTTTCAAAGCAAAAAGCTAAATTCATTGACATTATATGCTGACGGAAAACATTTACAGACTGATGCATATACCAGTGTTGGAATCGTAGCAGGATTGATTCTGATTTATATTACCGGACTGACCTATCTCGATAGTGTTCTTTCTATTGTAGTTGGCTTTTATATTATTTACAGTGGGTATAAGCTCGTTAGAAAATCTGTTTCAGGTTTAATGGATGAGTCGGATTTTGATACTGCGGATGAGATCATCGCGATACTAAATGAACACCGAAAAGAATCATGGATTGATATGCACAATCTACGCACCCAGCGTTATGGACCTGATTTGCATATCGACTGTCATATTACTCTACCTTATTATTTTAATTTGAGTAAGGTTCATGAGGAAGTTTCGGAAGTAGATAAATTGGTTAATCATAAAGCAAATTCCACAATGGAATTTTTTATTCACGCTGATCCCTGTATGCCTGAATGTTGTCATTATTGCAGAATGCCTCACTGTGAGGTGAGAACTGAGGAAAAGCGTGTTGATATTTTATGGACAACCGAAAATGTAACCAGAAATCAAAAACATTTTACGAAGGATGTATAATTTTAATGTTCGGGTTTATGGCTTGCTGATCAATGATCAGAATCAAGTTTTATTAAGTGATGAGGAAGAGTATGGCTTTAGGTTTTGTAAGTTTCCTGGTGGCGGACTTGAGTATGGTGAAGGCTTAATTGATGCTTTGAAGAGAGAGTTTATAGAAGAGTGCAATGTTGATGTGGATGTAATTGAACATTTTTATACTACGGACTTTTTCATTCAATCGGCATTTAATGATAGTCAGGTGATCAGTGTTTACTATTTAGTTAGGCCAATTTCTGATTTGAAACTTGATTTCCGGGATGTTCCTTTTGATTTTGGTAAAGAAGGGGAACTTTTGCAGGCTTTCAGATGGAAGCATTTGAATGAGATTGGAATACATGATGTTACTTTTCCAACAGATCAACGGGTTGTAAAATTATTGAATGAGAAATGGCCCGGAAATCTTTAGTTGAACGCGACAGGGAGCTGATCTGGCATCCCTACACTCAAATGCAAAATGCAGCGACACCAATACCCATTGTAAGAGGAGAGGGTGTGTATCTAATTGCAGAAGATGGTAAAAAGTACATTGATGCAATATCATCCTGGTGGGTCAATATTCATGGTCATTCACATCCTTATATCGCCCGCAAAGTTGGCGAGCAGCTTTGCCGGCTTGAGCATGTAATTTTTGCAGGATTTACCCATCCCGGGGCCATTGAACTTGCAGAGCGTCTCATCGACATACTACCATCAGGTCAGTCAAAGGTCTTTTATTCAGATAATGGCTCTACTGCTGTTGAAGTGGCCTTGAAAATGTGTTTTCAGTACCGGGCTAATCTGGGGGATCCAAGAACCAAAGTTCTCGCTTTCAATAACTCTTATCATGGAGATACGTTTGGGGCAATGGCAGTGAGTTCCAGGAGTGCGTTTACGCGTCCATTTGAAAAATTGTTGTTTGAGGTTGAATTTCTGGATGTTCCTGATGCGGGAAATATTGAAATGCTTAAAAAACATATTTCAAGTATGGCCTCTGATCTGGCAGCATTTATTTTTGAACCTCTTGTACAGGGTGCTGGAGGAATGCTGATGTATGAAGCTAAATATCTGGATGAACTAATATCACATTGCAAGAAAAATGGAATTTTAACGATTGCTGATGAAGTAATGACAGGCTTTGGCCGGACCGGAAAGATGTTTGCTTGTGATCATCTCTCTGAGCAACCTGATCTGATGTGTTTTTCGAAAGGCTTGACAGGTGGAACTATGGCACTGGGTTTAACTACCTGCACTTTAGATATTTACAATGCATTTCTTTCAGATGATAAGTTTAAGACATTGTTTCACGGGCATTCATTTACCGCCAATCCGGTTGCTTGCTCAGCAGCACTGGCCAGTCTTGATCTCTTGCTTGCACCTGAAACACTCAAGAATATTGACAGAATCACTCAAAGCCATCATGAATTTCTGAATAAAATTAAAAATCATCCAAAAATTAAAAAAATCCGGCAAACAGGAACTATCATTGCGCTGGAATGGGAGAGTGCAAATGAAACTTCCTACTTTAATGATTTAAGGGATAATCTTTATAATTTTTTTCTGGATCAGGGTGTTATTCTACGGCCACTGGGTAATGTTGTTTACGTGTTACCACCTTATTGTATTACTACTGAACAACTAAACTATGTTTATCTAAAAATTGAAGAAGCATTAGAGCGATTTTGAATTTTTAGTATTCGAGGTATTGTCTAAAAACTTCTTGCATATAGGCTTTTCCACTGCTTGTCAAAACAAAGTCCGAATTAGTGTTTGAAGGATTTTTTCTAAGAATGATGTTCTTGCCAATATTATCAAATGAAATAATTTGCTCATTATTTGCAAATCCAAATCCATTATCCCAGTTAAAAAAAGCGAACTCAGCTGTGCCTGGATTCAGTAGATCCTTACTCCAGACAAATCGCCGGGAGTCAATTTTTAATTGATTGAATAAAGTTGCAGCAAGATCTGTCTGGTTACCAATTTTAGGAATTCTGGTTCCTTTAAATTCAGGTTTAATCAATTCCCCAAAGAAAAGAAGTGGAATGCGGTAACGTTCGGGATCATATTCCATCAGATTGCCGGGAATTCGGTGCCCATGATCGGCAATTACAACAAAAAGTGTGTTTTTATACCAGGTTTTTTGTTTTGCTTCATTTATGTAAACACCTAAACAGGAATCTGTATAAAATGAGGTGCTTCGAAACTTTGAATCAACGTCATCGCCTTTGAAATGAGGTTCTGTAGGAAGTTCAAATGGTTCGTGGTTGGTTAAAGTAAGGATGGTAGAAAAGAATGGTTGTTTTGCCTGATCCAAATCTGCTAAGTTTTTTGAAAAAACTTTCTCATCATAAGCCCCCCATTTTGAATTCATGTCTTTTAAATCAAATGAATGCTGATCTACCATTTTTTGATACCCATGGCTCAGTATATAAGATTTCATATTAAAGAATTCACTCTCTCCACCATAATAAAAAGAGCTTGTGTATCCATTTTTAACGAGTTCCTGTGATATTGCCGGCAGCCTTTCTTGTTTTTCATTTTGTTTCATGATACTTCGAATAGCCTGAGATGGGAATGCGCTTAAGGTTGCTACCACTCCCTTGTCTGTCCTGCCCGATGCTGCATAAATATTCTCAAACAATATTCCTTCTGACACTAACTTTTTAAAATTGGGACTAACACCTTTTTCTCCTCCAAGGTCTTCAACCAATCTTGCGGTAAAACTTTCGAGTATTATGAATACAATATTCGGACGATCAGAAAGTATTACCTGTGAGGTTGCTTCGGTAGGCCTTTTGAAAAGGCCTGCTACAATCTTCCTGGCCTCTTCCACACTATAATATTTATAGGGATTATCATTCCCAAATTTATTATTCAAAATGTCCTGAATCAAATTCCATTCTGTATTTACAGCAGCATGATTCAAGAGAGGTTCTGATGAAAAATAAGACATACTCTGATTGATAGGCGAAAGTTGCCATCCCCCTCTGATTGCGAGAAACAATGTGCTTAACACTAAAATACTAAGCGTTGCCTTGACAACCAGAGACTTCGTGCGGTCGGCAATTTGATACAAAATGACTTTATTGCTGAGAAAAACAGAAAATATCATGTAAGCAAATAGGATGCTGAACATCGGAATGACCGGAGAGGAAGACGTTGAGGCAATTGCTTCTTTTGGAGCACTAATCGCCATGTCGAGCGCCCTGAAATTTATTTTAGAACCCCATTCCCTGTATAGATTCAGATTACTGATTCCAATAGTTGAAAATACAATAACAAAAAATACAACATAGGTTTTGGCTATTATTTTGGGGAATTTGACAGAGGGCAGAAAAAGAAAAGTGATATAAACAATGGCAGGGATTGCAGAGATATAGGCAGCCATAGAAAAATCAAGCCTCAACGCATGCCAGAAAGTGCTGATGATTTCATTAATCCCCAAATGTGAAATTCTTTCTGAATAATGAATTAGAAATATAAGTCTTTCGAGGAAGAAGAAAATGATCCAGAACAGAAAAAACCGGCCAAAAACAACAAAGCTTTTTAACATCAGCGCAAGTTATGAAAAACGCTGAATGTTAAAAAGCTTTAAACTTTTAGTTAAATTAATATTTATGAGTTTTATCTTCCTCCCTGCATTTGCGTGAGCTGCTCTAATGTGATCTCTTCATAATCTTTAGTTGCGCTAAATGAGCCTGCAGGTACCTGACCCTGGCTAATTTCTTTTACAACTGCTCTTACAGTAAGACCGTTCATGTAGGATGTGAATTCTACCGGAAATCCGTATTCTTTACCATAAAACCGACTTAATGAATTAAGAGTGATCTCAATATCTTTTGTAAACCATGCTTCCGAGTTTTGATTGCTTTTTTTCTCATTAACTTCATGTTTTTGAGCAGTATAACCTGCAATCTTCTTTGTTTCTGTACCTGGTCTTACACTTAATTCAGGCAGATTGGCAGCCATTTTTTCCTGATCTGCCGGACTAAAGATAACCGAAAATTTTTTCCCCATCATTGGTATATTCAACAGGAGACGCTCATATTCTTTACTGAAATTGATGATGTTGGTACTGCTGTACATTGCAGATTCAGTTTTTAAACTGGAGGAATCTCCCTTAAAGTACACCTTAATTTCAGTAGGGAAGCTGCTGGCCATTGCTTGCATTTGCTCAGGTAATTTCCATTCTACTGTGTAAATAATAGTCCCCTCAGCTATTTTATTGCTTTGTGCGAATACGCTTGTTCCAATGAGTAACACTGCGAGATTTAAAATGATTCTTTTCATGTCTAATATTTGATTTGACAAAGAGACAAATAATTCCGGATTTTGTTACTATCGACCGTTTAATAATCCAATTTGCCGATTGTTCTCCCTATTATTAATTTAATCAGAATGAAATACATCTGCCTGATCTGTATTTTATTCCAACATACTTTATATGCCCAAAATAACCCGGGATCCAGATTTAAAGCAATGGGGTCAGCCGGAACGGCATTACAGGATGTGTGGTCTCTACAGCAAAATAGTGCTGGTACTGCAAATATTGAACATGCAATATTTGCATTGGGTTATGAACAGCATTTTTTAGACCCAGAGTTAAGTACTCAAGGTGCAGTTTTGGGAATACCCGTTAAAAATTATGTTTTAGGACTAAATTTTCAACGCTATGGTATCACAGAATATCTCGAACAAACTGCAGGGCTTGCCCTTAGCAGAAGTTTTTCTTCAGCACTTTCAATTTCGCTTGCGCTAAAATATCATCAGGTCAGCATCCCTGTTTATGGTTCCGGAAGTGCGATTAGTGTTGATGCGGGTCTTCAATATAGCCTGAACGATAAGATCCGTCTGGGAAGTTATGTATACAACCCTGGAAGGAGCGGGATTAATGCACTTTCAGGCTCTAATCTTCCTTCAGGAATTTCTATCGGAATTGCCTACCTAATCAGCGATAAAGTATTGTTTGTCAGTGATCTGAATAAGATGCTGGATTTCGGGGTGAATGTCAGGATGGGTATTGAGTATCAAATTGTCAGGCGGTTTTATTTACGTGGCGGCATAAGTGCAAATCCATTTAAACAAACAGGAGGCTTTGGATTAAAGTATAAGAGGATTTCTGTGGATGCCGCGGTATCGTCGCATCCAAGACTTGGGTTTTCTCCAAATTTATCATTCAATTATGAATTCTGATTACAGAACGATTTATCTGTTGGTTTTGTTTTACTCAATTCTGAGCACAACTACCTATTCGCAAGTTCAAAATGATGTTATTATTGAACAAATATTGGAATCAATGGCTTCCGACCTTTCTGAGGATCATGATTATTCAGAAATATCTGAACGTTTGAATCATTACAGGAAATCTCCGATCAATATTAATCTTGCCAGTAGGGAGCAATTGCAGGAGCTTTTTTTTATTTCACCGGTTCAGGTCAATGCCATTATATTCCACAGGGAAGAAAACGGTCTGTTTTTGGATGTTCTGGAGTTACAAAGTGTACCCGGGTTTGATCCTCAAACCATTCGTTGGCTGATCAATTTTATAGTGGTATTGACTCCAAAAGAGTTGACCTCTTTATCTTTTAAGAAGCTCATAAATAGGGCTGAGCATGATCTCATGTTTCGGTTTGGAAGGGTTTTAGAGAAGCAATCAGGTTTTTCATCCTCTAATTTGACAGATGAGGCTGCTTACTCAGGCTCAGCAATGCGGATATTTACACGTTACCGCTACAACTATTCGAATGTATTATTTGCATCGCTCAATTTGGAAAAAGATGCCGGAGAGCCTATAACATTTGGCAATGGAGGCAAGGGTTTTGATTTTTACTCAGCAAATATTTCATACAGAGGAAATGGAATAATTAAAAAAGTAATAGCCGGTGATTATTCATTGCAATTTGGTCAGGGATTGAGCATGTGGGCAGGAGCAGGTTTTGGCAAAGGATCAAATCTGAGTATGATTGCAAAGCAGGATGTTGGATTAAGACCATATAGTTCAGTAAATGAATCCATATTTATGCGCGGGATTTCAGCAACATTTAGGTTAAAGGCGATTTCATTTACACCGTTTTATTCGGGCAGAAGAGTTGATGCCGGAATGATAGAATCGGGTGAGGAGATTAGTTCCCTGCAGGTTAGCGGGTTACATCGTACTAAAAATGAGATACTTACCAAGAATGCAGCTGCACAACGCGTTTATGGTGCTAATGCTCAATATAGCACATCGGATTTAAATACTGGATTAACTGCATATCATACCCAATTCAGTATTCCATTTGCAGCAGGAAAATCTCTCTATCAGCAATTTAATTTTAGGGGTGCCGCCCTGAACAATTTAAGTCTGAATTATAGCTACACATTCAAGAATTCTTATGTTTTCGGAGAGGCAGCACATAGTTTGAATTCAGGCTTTGCCTTTTTAAATGGTCTACTTAGCAGTATAGCACCCCCTCTGTCTTTGGTACTGCTCTATAGGAACTATGAAAAAAATTATCATTCCTTTTTTAATCAAGGCCTGGCCGAAGCATCGAATGCTGTTAATGAACGTGGGTTTTATTCAGGTCTGGCAATTAAGATAAACCGGCAATGGGAACTTTACACTTATTCAGATTTTTTCAGGTTCCCATGGATGAAATTCCGTGCGGATGGTCCATCCTCTGGTTTTGAATTCTTGGGGCAAATTACTTACACATCCGGAAAGCTATTTAAACTCATTAGTAGATTCAGGCAGCAAGTTAATGAAGAGAATTCTGAAGATTCCGGATCTGGATTGGATATCGTAGACAAACAGGATTTTAGAGTAGAACTGACTTATAAAATCAGTAAGGATTTTTCAATTAGAAACCGTGCAGAGATTGTTCGTTATCGCAAAGGTGGCCTGAATCCTGAGTTTGGTTTTTTAAGTTTTCAGGATATTATCTACGACCCCATGGGTTCCAAAATTTCGGGTAATATTCGCCTTGCAATTTTTGAGACTTCCGGGTTTAATACAAGAATTTATGCTTATGAGAATGATGTTTTGTACTCATATTCTGTCCCTGCTTACCAAGGGAAGGGGATGAGATTTTATCTTAATGGCAGGTATACCATCTCACGTGGAACTGATCTTTGGCTGCGATATGCTTTGATCAGCTATGCCAATCAGGAAGCAATTGGAACTGGAGGAGACCTGATTAATGGCAATAAACGTTCTGATTTCAGAGTTCAGTTGCGTTTTCAGTTCTGAGTATGTTTTACAGAGGAGAAGTGCCATTTGTTCGTTTACTGGTTCCGATGGTACTTGGGATAATTTCAGGAAGATTTTTTGCTCATGCTTTGATGTTCGACTGGGGAATGGGGGTTTGTCTCATTACCCTATGCCTTTTCCTGTTCCTGCTATTGAGGTATAAGCGTTTTTCACTGTTCAGAATAACCTGGATATTTGGTTTGATCATTCATGTTTTCCTATGTATATTCTGTTTTAGGCTAACTGCGTATAATTCAGAGCGCTGTGATCCAAATAGATTCAATCTTTTAAAATCTGACTTATTAGTACTCAGAGTTGAAAATGAACCCAAATTATCCAAAAGGAATATTCGTTTTGAAGCGGAAGTGATAGGCGTATTTAATCAGCAACACATTAAACATAGCAGCGGAAAAATATTAATCACACTTGAAGCGGATTCAGGCAAAAAGTTCGTGCCTGATTATGGTGATATTTTGCTTATTCCTGCCGTTTTTCATACCCTGGAACCTCCATATAATCCCGGAGAGTTTGACTATAAGTTATTTATGGAAAACCGTCAGATTTATTTTCAATCTTTTGTTAAAGGGAATCAGTTTCGGGTATTGGCTCAAAATACAGGTAATTCTGTGATATCTTTTGCTTTGTCATTAAGAAGAAAGCTGATTATTAAATACAATACTTATCTCCCTGATCAGGATGCAGCAGCTTTGGCTTCAACGCTAATTTTGGGATACCGGGCAGACCTGAATAAGGATGTAATAGAGGCTTATTCAAAGACTGGAACAATGCATGTGCTTTCTGTTTCTGGGATGCATGTAGGTATCGTTTTTCTGATATTATCTTTTTTGCTAAGGCTAATGGATAAAAATAAAGTTCTTGTATTAGTGCAGATATTCTTAATTACAACAGCAATCTGGTTTTATTCTCTGATCAGCGGTTTTTCATCACCAGTTTGTCGTGCAGCATTAATGATCAGCTTTTTACTCATCGGGAAAGCACTCAATAAAAATCAAAACTCATACAATTTGATTGCAATCTCCGCTTTTTTCCTGCTTTTATATTATCCATATTATCTTTTTGATGTTGGATTTCAGCTTTCCTATCTTGCTGTTTGTGGTCTCGTTTATTTCCATCCCAAATTGTACCAAAGCCTGTATATCAAGAATAAAATTGTTGATTATGCCTGGAGTTACTGCGCCCTTTCCCTTGCCGCTCAGCTGGCTACTTTCCCATTGGGTTTATATTATTTCCATCAATTTCCGCTTTATTTCCTGCTCAGTAACCTGCTTATTGTTTTACCTGTCACCATCATCATGTATGCCGGAATTTTACTTCTGGCTATTCCATTTAATTTTCTGCTGATTCCCCTTGGAAAATTTTTGAGCGGATTGATCAATTTCACAAATGATATTTTATTCCGGATAGAAAATCTCCCCCTGGCAAGTCTTTCGGGTATCTGGCTTAGTTCATTTCAGCTTTTGCTGCTTTACTCATTGATTTTAACATTTGTGTTTTGGTCAAAATCCAGGCAAAAAATCGTTGTTTTTGTAGCAATGGCTCTAAGCATCATCCTGTTTATGAGTGTTTCCCTTGATCAGATTCTAAACTTAAGAAGAGAGGAACTGATATTTTTCAGTCTTCGACAAAAATCTGCAATTGCATATTTAAAACGGGGTAAATGTATTGTTCTGGCAGATTTAGATTCTTCAGACAGGACTTTTTCTTATACTATTGAGCCGTCATTGGAAAGCAGGGGCATTTCTGATATAGATTTTATCAATATTGAGAGCCCCCAAAGAACTGATTCATACTGGTCAGATTCTAATTTTATGCAATTTGGTAATTTTCGGGTTCTGAGATGGGACAGAAAAATAAGTTTGCCGACCTCGGCTGAGAAGTTAGGGGTTGATATTCTTATTTTGAGTCACAATCCGATTCAAAAGTTAACTGAGATCAGTTCTTTTGTTGAGTTTAATAAAGTTTTGATTGATCCTACCAATTCAGACTATAAGATTAGGGATTGGCTATCAGAAGCGGCAAAGTTGAATATTTCTGTGTATGTTTTGAAGAAATCACCTGCTTATATTATCAAACTACAGTAATTTGGGTTAATTTTGATCAATCAGGTACGATTATTTACACGGGAAATCAACATGGAATTGCTGGAATATAATTTATCAGAACGGATAGCAAGTATTACAATTAACCGTCCCAAAAAGCGAAATGCTTTAAATCCGGATCTGGTATCTGCGCTTACAAACGCCTTTAATATCGCAATTCATGATGATGCTGTTAAGGTAATCTTACTCAAGGCCAATGGAGAGGTATTTAGTGCCGGTGCAGATTTAGATTACCTCAGACATTTACAAAACAATACTGAGGCGGATAATCTTAAGGATACCAATTTGTTAAAAGATCTTTTTTTATTAATCTACCAATCCCCAAAATTAGTGATCGCACAGGTCGAGGGGCATGCCATAGCAGGTGGCTGCGGCTTGATTTCAGTTTGTGATCTGATATTCTCAGTGCCAGAAGCCAAATTTGGTTATACTGAGGTAAGAATTGGCTTTATACCTGCTCTTGTAACTTGCTTTTTGCTCAGAAGGCTTGGTGAGGGAAGAGCTAAAGAATTACTCCTAAGCGGAGAACTCATTGATGCTCAAACTGCCTCTGCTTATGGATTGATAAATTTCATTTGTCCGAAGAATAAAATAGCTTCAGCTGTTGAATCCTATGCCCGGAACTTTATTCAATCAGTTTCAGCTAATTCAGTAGCACTTGGAAAAGAACTTATTAATTCCGTTCAGGATATATCATTAGAAGAAAGTTTGAATTTAGCTGTAAAAATGAACATAGAAACGCGCTCATCTTCAGACTGCAAAAAGGGAATTTCAGCTTTTCTTAATAAGAAAAAGCTGAATTGGTAAAATCTTAAATTAAACCATCAATTATGCAATCCGGAGGAAAGGAAAAGAAGACTTATGAAATCTTTTTGATTGGTGATACAGGTAATGTTGCCAGGTATGGGCCTGACCCTGTATTGGAAACATTGCGTTCTCACTTCGATAAAGGTCAGCATTCTGCTGTAATTTTTCTCGGTGATAATGTTTATCCTAAAGGTCTGCCGCCGGAAGGTGCTATTCTTCGAAAGGATGCTGAAAATGCATTAATTGCGCATAAAGAAGCATTGAAGGATTATCATGGAAAAGTGCTTTTCATTTCAGGAAACCACGACTGGAACAAAGGCCGGGAAGGGGGCTATGAGTATATTTTAAGGCAAGAGAAATACCTCGAAAAGCTTTTTGACAAGAACGTCATGTACCCTACAAATGGGTGTCCTGGGCCAACAGAAATCAATGTAAATCCGAATGTAACCCTTGTGCTGATTAACACACAATGGTGGCTTCAACCGGGTTTCAGACCTATTGGTCAAGAGTGTGGCTGCCGCGTAGAATCAGAAGAAGAGTTTTTTAATCATCTGATCACTATACTTGAAAATAACAAGGATAAACGAGTAATAATTGCCGGACATGCACCGGTTTATAGTTATGCGATACATGGTGGACGTTATAAGTTAAGACATCACTTATTCCCTTTTACCATTTACCATCGTAAAGCATATTTTCCTCTACCTATATTGGGTTCATTGTTGCCCATTTACAGAAAGTATTTTGGAGCAAAGGAGGATATCGCACATCCCAGGTACAGGCACTTGAGAAAACGTCTGATTGAAATATTTAAAAGCTATCCGGGCATTATTTATGCCTCCGGACATGAGCATAATTTACAGCATATTTCAAAAGACAATAATCATTTTATAGTGAGTGGTGCCGGATCAAAACTTAAATATGTTTTGCAGACAGGAAAAAATCTAAAATTTGGAATGAAGGCAAAGGGGTTTTTCAAACTAAGGTTTGACAATGAAGGTTCAGTTTTTATTTCAGCCTGGGTGATTGATGGGAATGTTGAAAAAGGGAAAATGGTCTATGAATACAAGATAGACTAGGGATATGTCACACATTAATTGACGGATAGAGTTTTAATAATTTTACCCTTGTATAGCTACATTAAACTGCCATTATTTTAGCTTCATCAATATTCCAATGGGTTCGTTAAAGTGGTTATGAAATGAAACTAGTACTATCGCTCAATAGGCTCCAGCTTTAGCTGGGGTTAATAAGTTTGTTCATTTTTTGGATAGTCCGAACGGAGTTCATCGGGGCGGGCTTCAGCCCAACATCCAGCAACAGGTGAGAAAAGTTTGATTGGGCTTTAGCCCGATATAGATGTGGATTATTTATCGGTATTTCGGTGCTGAAGCACCAGTATTTGTTCCGTTCTTGTCGATTAGCTATTGGGCTGAAGCCCGATCTGAAAACCGGATCTTCACCCGGAGCTAAAGCACCGGGCTATTGAGCGATGCGGCTATCCCATCGCTCAGTATTTTTTATTCAATCATTTCATTACCCATAATCCAGTGTCATTCTCACATATTAATTGACAATTAAAATTTTAATAATTTTACCCTCCTCAATACTGCGATGGGTTCCTCAAAATTTTATGACAAGACATTAGGGTACTATAACCATAAGTGCCTTGTGCATACATTGGATGGAAATCTCTTTTACTTTGCCAAGAACTTCACCATCTACCTGAAGTGTTGTTTTTCTGCTGCTCATTACCTGTGCTTTATCGCAGCTGATGATTTCTACATAATCAGAAGTATGTAATTTATTCATAAACATTTTCCAGGTAATCGATAAAAGCTCGATTCGTGGAAAAGGTTTAATGATCACGAGTTCAAATTTACCATCATCCAATATTCCTTTTGGATTGATCACTGCTCCTGTACCATATTGTGAAGCATTAGCGAAGGTCATGGACACACCTTTTCTTCGAATTGTTTTACCTTCGAAGGATATATTGAAAACATATTTTTTAAGCAGAAACATTTCTCTGAAAAGGTATTTGGCGTAGGTTAGAATGCCTCTTTTTGGATCATTTTCAAATCGCTTAACTACCCTTGCGTTTAATCCAACATCTGCCAAATGGATACAGATCTTTTCATTGATTTTAATCAAATCAATCTCCTGTATCTTTCCTTTCATGAGAATTTCCAATGCATTCTCGGTTTTGGCGGGAATACGCAGTTCCTTTGCCATACCATTTGCAGAGCCCTGTGGAATAATAGCAAGCGGGATTCCTGTGTTTGCAAGTATTCCAGCCATTAGATTTATGGTTCCATCACCACCGGCGGCAGCGACAATATCTGGTTTGTATTGATTTAATGTTTCTGAAATACGATCTGAATCATCTCCTATCATTACAATCAGCTGATAATCAAATCCATCAGATTCTGATCGATCATGAATAAGATTTTTTACATTTTTCTCCCCCCCAAGCCCGGATCTTGGATTATTGACAAACAATATTCTTATACGCTTTGCTACAGATTTTTTTAACTCGGGCATAATTAAAGTTGCTCCTTTACCTCAAGCAGAAATTGTTTTAAACGCTCAAGAGAGTCGATCACCTTTTGGTTCTCCTTTACTTCAGCCTTATTGCTTCGGAGATAATCTTTGGCACCCTGTAGAGTGTAACCCTTTTCTTTCACCAGATTAAAAATAATTTTTAGGTTCTCTACATCATCTGCACTGAAGAGGCGATTCCCTTTTTTGTTCTTTTTGGGCTGAAGAATCTCAAATTCACGTTCATAAAAACGAATCTGGGATGCGTTTACATCAAACATACGGGTCACTTCACCCATGCTGTAATATAATTTAGTAATGTCGCGCTCCTTGTATGGCATACCAATAATTTTGCTTTTGTAAAACTACTAATTTTGATCCGAAGCAAATAAAAATTTGAAAGCTTTGGATTATGTTAACGCACAAAATGTCCAAAGCTTACTCTGCAGGCAATTTAATATTCTCTCAACAAAAAACACATATCTGTATTATATTTGCAGAATAGCGAATCAGGATGACCACCAAAGAGATAAGACAAGGCTTTTTAGATTTTTTTGCTGCAAAAGGACATCATATTGTTCCCTCAGCACCTATTGTAGTAAAGAATGACCCTACACTGATGTTTACCAATGCCGGGATGAATCAGTTCAAAGATCTGTTCCTGGGTCAGGCAGCAATTAAAAACCCAAGGGTGGCCGATACCCAGCGTTGTTTGCGTGTTTCAGGCAAACATAATGACCTTGAAGAAGTTGGAATCGATACCTATCATCATACAATGTTCGAGATGCTTGGCAACTGGAGTTTTGGCGATCCTGCAAATCCTAAAGGCGGTTATTTTAAAAAGGAGGCCCTTGCCTGGAGTTGGGAACTTTTAACTGAGGTTTACAAAATACCCAAAGACAGGCTATATGTCAGTGTTTTTGCGGGTGACGAGAAAGAAGGACTTCCTAAAGATCAGGAAGCCTATGAGATTTGGAAGAACTATGTTTCTGCAGATCGAATCCTTTTGGGAAACAAGAAAGATAATTTCTGGGAAATGGGGGAAACAGGTCCCTGCGGACCATGTTCAGAAATTCATGTGGATATGCGCACGGAGTCTGAACGTCTCAGGATAGATGGCAGTAAACTGGTTAATCAGGATGATCCCCAGGTCATTGAGATATGGAATAATGTCTTCATGCAGTTCAATCGCATGAAGAATGGTATTCTG
>CAYHGN010000048.1:19284-25410 GCA_964356005.1 uncultured Sphingobacterium sp. | reverse complement strand
GGAAAGCCCGCACGTCGGAATCCTGGATCGCATGTATCCTGTTTGTAATGAACCTAATAGATTCTTTAAGGATCTTTCTTTGGCTCTGTTTTATGCCCTGGTTAGCATCTTACAGCGATTCATCTATAAAATAATCCGGATCAGGGAGGCGGTACAAAGAATAATAAAGGTAGGGTACCGCTGCAAACTCAAGGCAGACGGTATACAGTATGACCAAATTCAAATAAACTAACCGGCTTTTTCACCAAGCCCTAATTATATAACACAACACAAACTCACCTTATTAGAAAATAGTATTATAAATATGAATGAAAGTAATAGGATAATAAAGTAAGGTATGATAGATTTGAT
The DNA here is from genome assembly GCA_964356005.1 of uncultured Sphingobacterium sp. Taxonomy (GTDB): domain Bacteria; phylum Bacteroidota; class Bacteroidia; order Sphingobacteriales; family Sphingobacteriaceae; genus Daejeonella. Next base: position 25,059 of record CAYHGN010000048.1, on the reverse strand, counting down.
AAACCATCTTCACCATGATAATAACAAATAACACTCTGAAACATGGAAAAGCAAGATAGATCATTTCATTCTTAGCTATAATTTTTTTAGGAAACAGAATCATTTAAACATAAAAAAAAATGGAAAGATCAACCTTTTTAAAATCCCTTGCCGGAGTGGGTGCAAGCACCATCGGACTGGGATCAATCAGTTCATTCAAATCGGACGTAAGCACCATCGATCCGGATGTAATGCCCTCGCATATTACCGGTATTGCCCCAGATTTTACGAAAATCAGAGATGATTTTCCAAGGGTTAAACAGGAAGTCTATATGGACAATGCCTCTACCCACCCCATTAATATTTACACTGCAGCAGCACTTCATCGTTATGCAGAGTGGGCAAAAAACGAAGTTGGAGAGCCCTGGTGGCCAATTTACTCAGATACAAGGCAGGAATGCAAAGATAGTTTTGCAAAATTGATCAATGCAGATAATGACGAGATCTCTTTCGCCAGGACTACTGTTGAAGCTGAAAATAATATCCTGAATGGAATGGATTTCAAAGGTGGAAATGTTGTAACAACAGACCTTCATTATTCTGCAAGTCTATACAGTTACAAAATGCGTGAGCAGCGCGACGGTTTAAAAGTAAAGATCATCAAGCATAACGATTGGCGATTTGATGTAAAAGACTTTGAAGGTGTTATCGATAAAAATACAAAACTGGTAGCTATTACCCTTGTTTCCAATGTTAATGGATTTATGGTTAAGGATGTCAAAGCAATCAGCGATCTTGCTCATGCCAATGGAGCAGTGCTCTATGTAGATTTCATTCAGGGCGTTGGTGCTGTACCTGTTGATGTCAAAGCAATGGGGATCGATCTTGCAGCCTGTTCAACCTTCAAATGGCTTATGGGTAGTAAAGGATTCGGCTTTATGTTTGTACGTAAAGACCTTCAGGATACGGTGGTTCGAACCACACACCATAACGGTGGTATTAGCTATAATTATGCACCATGGACTGATAAACCAAACCCTGCCTTACCGGATATCAATTTTAGCCCTACTCAAGGTCCGGGAATTTACGAGGTAAGTTATCCTTCTTATGAAGGGGTTTCATGCGCCATTGCTTCCCTGAAATACATTCATGCACTTGGGGTCGACAACATCCGTAACTACGTTAGAACCTTAACAGATCGTCTGGCGAAGGAAATGCCAAAATTAGGCTACCCTACTATCACGCCAGAGGGAAATGAAAGTCCAATTATTGTATTTACTGCAACTGATCCGGATGAAACAATGCGCAAACTGCGTGCGGCGAAGGTTCATGTGGCCATGCGTTTCGGAAATAAGCTAAGGATTTCCCCATCGATCTACAATAACCAGACTGATATTGACAAACTGCTTAATACACTTTCATAATGCGCTATGAAAACAATAGACAGGCGGGAATTCTTATCTGGTCTTGCTATCGCAGGAGCTGGACTGGCCTCAATTAATTCAATTCAGGTTTTGGCGGGTGATCCTCAAAAAATGATCCGGATTGGGATAATAGGGCTGGATACCTCTCAGGTAACCATGATTATCAGTCATATCAATAATATACCCGGTCCGGGATATGATGTTGTACAACCCATTTGGGATAGTTCATTTGAAGGATTCAGGATAACTGCTGCCTATCCTTATGGGAGCAAAAAAATTGAATCAAGCATTAAACAAATACCAACTTATGTTGGGAAAATGAAGGAAAATGGGGTTGAACTGGTAGACTCTGTCAAGGATCTTCTAAAAAAAGTCGATGCTGTTATGCTAATGACTTTTGACGGACATCCACGTGTTGAACAGGCAATGGAGGTATTAAAAGCAGGAAAACCACTATTTATCAACAAGCCATTTGCAGCCTCTTTAAAGGATGTAATTAAAATCATGGATTCTGCAAAAAAGTACAATTGTCCTATTTTTTCCTCTTCACCAACACGGTATTTAAAAGGTGCTCAGACAGCACGAAATGGTGGGATAGGTGAAATTATGGGAGCAGATTCTTATAGCGGCTGTCCTCTCGAACCAAGTCACCCGGATTTTTACTGGTATGGAATTCACGGGATTGAAATTCTGTTCACGATAATGGGCAAAGACTGCCAAACTGTACAGCGCAAGCATACTTTAAATACGGATCATGTAGTTGGAATCTGGGACAATGACCGGATCGGCACTTATCGGGGGATCCGAAAAGGGAAAGTTACACACAGCGGTATTGCCTATGGCTTAAATGAGATCCTTCCAGCCGGTTCTTTTAATGATGTAGGTCATCGTCCGCTGGTTATCGACATGTTGAATTTCTTCAAAACCGGAATAAGTCCCGTAAGCTTAGAAGAAACTCTGGCAATACATGTTTTTATGGAAGCTGCAGATGAGAGTAAAAGACAGGGAGGGGCACCTGTAAGTATGCAGACAATATTAGCGAAGGCAAAATCATGAAATTTGATTGAAAACTATTTAAACATACCCTGGAACGATAAAATATATTTTTACCATCTATAAATTCATATTATCCGATGAAACAAAAAATTTTATTCCTGAGTTACATTCTTGTTTTAAACTTTCTTATTATTTCCTGTAAAAATAATACAATAAAAGTCACAGTTTCAGAAGGCACTAATATGGCTTCCGCCTTGTCACCCGACCAGACGACCTTAGCAATGAGCCTTCAAGGTACAATCTGGACCATCCCTGTTGAAGGTGGAAAAGCAAAAAGTGTGACGGATGAAATGGGAGATTGTCAGGAGCCCGATTGGTCGCCGGATGGAGAAAAAATTGTTTTTCATTCCTACCGGGATGGTACTTATCATATCTGGATAATCAACAAGGATGGTTCAGATTTAACACAATTAACATCAGGAATATCGGATAACAGGGAACCGGATTGGTCGCCGGATGGAAAATCGATCGTTTTCTCTTCCGACAGAAGCGGTAATTACGATATATGGCAAATTGATCTTTCAAGCAAAGAGCTTAAGCAGCTTACAATCGATAAGGCAAATGATTCAAATCCGGCATTTTCGAATAGCGGAAACAAAATCGTTTTTGTTTCACAAAGGACTGAATCAGGTATTTACATTCTTGAAAATGGAGCAGAGAAACTGGCTGTTCCTGAAGCTATGCGTATTGCTGCTCCATCCTGGAGTACTGATGACAGCAAGCTAAGCTATGTAGCTTTCACCGGCAAAACCATGCTTTTTGATGATAGAAATACAAGTTATATCATTCTCGCCAGCCTGAGTGATGGCAGTACTGAACAAATTTCAGCCGGGGAGGAAGATCTGTTTCCTTTTCGTATTAACTGGACGACTGACAATAAACTAATTTACACAGCAGATGGCCATATCAGGAAAAGGATCATCGGGCAATCTTCTATTGAAACCATTCCTTTTGAAGCTACTTTTACCCTCAAACGCAATTCTTACGAAAAGAAAAAGTACGATTTTGACAGTACAGAAGAACATAAAGCTCTGGGAATTGCTAGTCCGGTAGTATCTGATGATGGAAAGAAAATAGCTTTTGCAGCTAAAGGAGACATCTATATCCAGGAAATTGTTGGTAAACTCATTCAGTTGACCAATGATTCTCATGTTGACCTGGAACCTGACTGGTCTCCGGATGGTAATACACTTGCCTACATTTCTGACCGTGGAGGTCTGATGAATATTTGGTTGCACGATCTGAAAAGCAATCAAAGTCGCCTGCTTTCCAAACAGATCATTGAAGATACATCCTACCCTACCTGGTCGCCGGATGGAAAAAAAATAGCTTATTATACCCAGAATTATATGAAGAAATGGGGTTATGGTATTCTGCATATTGCTGATGTGGCAAGTGGGGAAGTTAAGGTTGCGAATAAAACGGTTTGGATACCCGGCAAACCTTCCTGGTCACCAGATGGTAAGAAGGTTGCTATGCTAGCTTTAAAAGCTAATTCTACCCGTTTCAGGGAAGGCGTTAATAATTTTATGCTCGTATCACTTGAAAAAGATACGGCTATCATGCTTAGCCCTGCTTCGGGCAAACCACTCGGAATGCGTGTACAGAATGGCCCTGCATGGTCGCCGGATGGAAAAACCATGGCTTATACTAAAGAGGGAACACTATGGACTATTCCGGTAAACCGGAACGGTGAAATTTCTGGAAAAGAAAGAAAACTTACTAATGAACTTGCTGATAATCTGGGCTGGACCGGCGATTCAAAAACCATAGTTTATATCGCAACTGATAAATTAAAACAGATCGATGTAAGTACTGGTAAGGTAAAGGAAATAACCATTGACCTTAAATGGAAAACAGAAATCCCTACTGAGGACTATATTATTCACGCCGGTAAGGTTTTTAATGGTAAAGACGATACTTACCAGGAAAACATGGACATTTATGTAAAGGGACACCGCATCAGAGATATTAAGCCTCATCAAAATCACAAACCCGGAACTAAAATTATCGATGCCACAGATAAAGTAGTTATGCCCGGACTCTTCGAAATGCATACCCATCAAAGTTCAAATGTTGGCGAAAAGCTGGGTAAGATCTGGCTTTCTTATGGTATTACTTCGGTCAGGGAGCCGGGAGCTGATCCCTATGATGCACTTGAGCGCAAAGAGGCATGGGAAAGCGGTGTGCGCCCGGGTCCAAGACTGTTTTTTACAGGCGGTTTAACCGATGGTTCACGTATAGCTTACGGACTTGAAAACAGTGTAACCGAAGCCAATCACATCAAAATGGAACTTGAAAGGGCTAAAAAATTGGGCTACAGTCTGATAAAGACCTATGTCAGGATGCCGGATTCCATTCAGAAAGTGTTTACAGAAGGGGCTCATAAAATAGGCATTCCACTCTCCTCTCATGAACTTTATCCTGCCACAAAATATAATGTTGACGCTATTGAACACCTTTCAGGAACCAGCCGCAGAGGCTATTCCATGCTGCTTGATGCCAATTTCAGAAGCTATCAGGATGTGATTCAGCTAATTGCAAAATCAGGCATTAATATCACCCCAACAGCATGCTTAAGAACAGGGTATTTCAGACTGGCTAAACAGTATGACGAATTATTAAATGATGAACGGAATAAGATATTTCTTACTCCTGAATTTCTTAAAGGCCTATATGCGCAAACAAATAAGTTTGACTCATTGAGAACACCAAAAGCCGATGCAAATTACAAGGCATTATTAAAAACAATTAAGGCAATCTCTGATGCCGGTGGAAGTATTACCGCTGGAACTGATGCACCATTCGCCCCATTCGGCAGCAGTCTGCATTCGGAACTTTGGGTATATGTTGACGCCGGACTAAGTCCATTCAAAGCTTTGCAATCGGCAACCTTACATGCCGCAAAAGTAGTCGGAGTAGATAAGGATTTGGGTAGTATTGAGGCAGGTAAACTAGCTGACCTCATCATTGTAGATGGCGATCCATTGAAAAGAATTCAGGATGCCATGAAAGTCAGAACTACAATTAAAAATGGAAAGGTGCACACTATTGGGTCTCTGCTATATTAAAACCTATCGCAGCAGAAATAGAAACTGATTTCGCGGGATGGTTATGTGCTAACCCTGGTAAATTACCCTATTCTCAGGCAGAAATAGAGGAATTGTTGAAGGAGAGGACCTGGTAGATTAGAAATATCTCATTTTTTTAAAAATTTCATATTCAAAATAAAATAAAAACTAAAAAAATATCAGTTTATAATCTCATTTGACAGATTTTTTACCACTTTATCAAATTAAATTATTTTCCTGAAATC
>CAYHGN010000048.1:5245-19184 GCA_964356005.1 uncultured Sphingobacterium sp. | reverse complement strand
CTGGATCTTTTTTCGCATAAAAAAGTTGAAGCAAGATACCTGGCATCATTGCAAAATTTCATAGAAGATGCCGGAGTTCAAACAGATTTTCTGATTCGGGAAAACGATTTAAAAAATCTGATTGAAAAAGAAATTCAGGCACTTCCACCAAGAATGAAAGAAGTGTTTCAGTTAAGCAGGAAGGACAAACTTAGCCACAAAGAAATAGCCAATCTTATGGACATATCTGAGCAAACCGTTTCAACTCAAATTAAAAAAGCATTACGTATTCTTCGTGTTCGTTTGGGACTAATCACATTCCTGATCATGTTGCTTTTAAATCAATTTTAATTTATTTAAATTTCCGGTACCTACCCAATAGTAGCTTCGCCGTCTTAGGAGTATAAAGAGAATAAAGTCTTTTGAAGCTCATGAAGGAAGCAAAGGAATTGCTTGAAAAATACAGGTCGGGAAAATGTAGTCCTAGAGAAAAACTACTTCTTCAAAAATGGTTTCATCATCTGAATGAAGATGAATTAACTGGGCTTACAGAAGCCGACCTGAAAACTGCAAAGAAAGAATTCCGGAAGAAAATAGCCGCTGAAATAAGCATATCCCATGCAGATTCACTTTGGCCGCGAATCATATCCGCAGCAGCTATTATCATCATTATCTCAGTTGGAACATTGTTCTATCTGGATTATATTAAGAAGTCTAAGGCGAAACATGCGATTTCAGAAGTAAAAAATGATATATCCCCCGGTGGCAATATTGCTACCTTAACCTTAGCTGATGGTCGCAAAATCAGTCTGACTGATGCTGAAAATGGCCAGCTTGCTGAGCAATCCGGCATAAAGATTAGTAAGACCGCTGATGGCCAATTGGTTTACAGCATATCCAATACAGAAAACTCTTCACCATCGCTTTCGTATAACACCATTGAAACACCTCCTGGCGGTCAATATCAGATAGCCTTGCCTGACGGAAGTAAAGTCTGGTTAAATTCAGCTTCATCATTACGTTACCCGGTGAGATTTAGCGGCAATGAACGAAGGGTTGAAATAAGCGGAGAAGCTTATTTTGAAGTTGCCCACAACAGTAGAATGCCATTCAGGGTAATAAATAGTAGTCAAATAGTTGAAGTATTAGGAACTCATTTCAATATAATGGCATATCCCGATGAAAGCAGTACGAATACTACTTTGCTTGAGGGCTCTGTAAGAATTATTAAAGAAAATAAAAGTAAAATAATATCACCCGGCCAGCAGACAAGGGTTAAGAATGGGGACATCGATGTAGCGACTGTTGACGTAACTCAGGTTACAGCCTGGAAAGAAGGTTATTTCATGTTCAAAAACGAGGATATTCAAAGTATAATGAGACAGATTTCCCGCTGGTACAATCTGGAAGTAAAGTATGAGGGGCATATTCCCGAGAAAGTATTTGGTGGAAAGATATCCCGCAGCAGAAATGTATCTGAAGTACTTGAAGTTCTGGAATCAACTGGTTCAATACGGTTTAAAATTATCCCCGGTGATTCTAAGGGGATAGAAAGGAGGATAATAGTTATGCCCTGACCTATACTTAAAAAGGGGTAATTGAAAAAACCGGAGCGCTACGAACGCACCGGTTCAAATCTGTCTTTAGGACAGTTTCAGGCCTACCCGCTTATAAATAACGTGATATCGACAAACTTATAAACCTAAACGATACAAATGTATGAAAATTCCTTCTCATAGGATATGCAGTGTGCAATATTCCACCGCCTATAAACTACTTCTGATTATGAAACTTTCTATTGTTTTAATGATCTTAACCATACTCCAGGCCAGTGCCGCAGGGTATGCTCAAAAGATTACTTTATCTCAGAAAGACGCTACTCTTGAGCAGATATTCTGGTCAATAAGCAGCCAAAGTAAATATGAATTTGTGTATGACGCAGCGATGCTGAAAGAAGCAAAACCTGTGGATGTAAAATTCAAGAACTCAACGGTTGAGAGTGTTCTTAACCGCTGCTTCACAGATCAGCCCTTGACTTATACAATTAATGACAATATTGTAATTGTTAAAAGAAAATCGCAGCTCTTTCAGCAGCCAAGGATTATCGATATAACCCCACTAATTGAGGATGCGCCTCCGATTATAGTCAAAGGACAGGTGATCGACTCAAAGGGAGAGTCACTTCCTGGAGTGAGTGTACGTGTCAAAGGTTCCGCCATAGGAACAGCGACAGACATGCAGGGAAATTTTACATTAAATATTTCTGATACTGACATTTTAGTTTTCAGTTATGTGGGATACCTAACCCAAGAAGTTGCTATTAATGGGAGAACTACACTAAATGTAACCCTGCGGGAAGATCTTCAGGTTTTAGGAGAAATTGTAGTGACCGCCCTTGGTATTGAAAGAGAAGCCAAATCACTGACTTATGCTGTTCAAAACATCAAAGGCGACAAGATGAATGAAGCAAAGGAGACCAACTTAATCAATTCACTTCAGGGGAAAGTTGCTGGTGTTACAATAACAAAAGATGCAACTGGGCCGGGTGGTGATTCCAAGGTTTTAATTCGTGGGAATCGTTCTATTACGAACAGCAATCAACCTTTATATGTAATAGATGGTGTCCCTCTTAGTGGGAACGTTGGAATGCTGAATTCTGATGAAGTTGAAAGTATGACAATTCTAAAAGGTGCATCTGCTGCTGCATTATATGGTAGTCAGGGGCAAAATGGAGCTATAATTATTACTACTAAAAGAGGGAAAGCAAATCAGACGGTAGTTAACTTTATTAGCGGCCTGGGTTTGGATCAAGCGTCAGTACTGCCAGAATTGCAATATGAATATGGACAGGGAGATGCCGGAATTTATGGCTCGAATTCTGAACGAAGCTGGGGTCCAAAGGCTGCTGGGCAAATGGTTAAACTTTGGAATGGGAATAGCGTTCCTTTAACAGGACAGCCGGATAACCTGAAAAATTTTTTCAGAACTGCCCAGACATATAATAATACACTAAGCGTTAGCGGGGGTGGTGAAAAAATGCAAACCTATTTCTCCTATGGAAATACAATGTCACAGGGTATCCTGACAAACAATGATCTTACAAGGCATAATGTGGATCTTAAGACAGATAATACTATTTCACCCAAACTTTCTATTTCAACAAAAATGAGCTATATTTTTGAAGATGTAGATAATCGTGTGGTTGCGGGTGCCAGTGGAAGTTTTTTACTCCCTTCAATATTTAGCGCCCCTACATCTATTCCTTTAGATGAAATGAAGAACTATGCCTATAATGATAATACAGGTACTGAAAAGCAAAGTTATTGGCTACCCGGTTCTTCAGTCCTGGTAAATCCATACTGGGCATTAAACAGAGTAAATTATTATCAAAAAAGGGATCGCGTTCTTGGTTTGGTTTCGGCAAAGTATGAATTTAATGACTGGCTAAATCTCCAGGTTCGCGGTAGTATTGATAAGACCATTCAAAACAATAACAGAAAGGTATATGCAGATTCATATTTTAGTCAGGTTGGATCAAACTATGATTATGGCACGAACAGAAGTCAGGGGATCAATGTAGATGCTTTGTTGTCTTTTAAACGAAATCTTGGGAAGAAATTCGATGTTTTAGGAAATTTAGGAGCTTCATTACAGGAGAGTAAATATGAAAGCATTAGCGGAAGTGCAAATGGATTAAATAAACCAAATTTTTTCTACATGCAAAATGCGAAGTCGCCTTTCTTTACAACACTTAATGGAAGAACTCCACGCGTTCAATCGATATATGGTACTGCGACTTTTGCATATAATAGCTATCTGTATCTGGATGTCACAGCCAGAAATGACTGGTCATCTGCTCTGCCTGCCGAAAGCCAATCTTACTTTTATCCATCAGTTGGTTTATCTGCAATAGTATCAGATATGGTTACACTACCATCATGGATTTCATATGGAAAGGCAAGCCTGACCATGGCAAATTCAGGCTTTGGGGGAACTCAATATCTTGATCGGAACTATTATTCAGTTGGTATTGGGGGTGCAATTATTACACCTAATATTCAGTCATTGGGAACCTACAAACCTGAATTGACAACATCATATGAAGCCGGCTTAGACTGGAAGTTTTTTAATAACCGCTTAGGGTTGAATTTTACCTATTATAATACCCAAACAAAGAATCAACTCCTTTTAATTGGATTACCTGCGGCTTCCTTATTTGACAGGAAATATATAAATGCCGGATTAATTCAAAATCAGGGTATTGAACTGGTTGCTAATGTGTCTCCAATTGCAGGTAAGAACTTTAGATGGGATATGGGAATGAATTACTCAAAAAATATCAATAAAGTCAAAGAACTTACCGAAACAATAAAGTCAATTGTTATTGGAGAGGGTGATAATGTTTATCTGATCAAAGTTGACGAAGGAAGTAGCTATGGCGATATGTATGTAAGAGGTTGGAAAGAGGATGCTAAGGGAAGAAAACTGGTTGAAGACGATGGCACACCAATTTTGACAGATGGTCTGGATCAATTTGTCGGGAATTATAACCCCGATTATATGCTCGGTTTTTCAAATGAGTTTTCATTTAAGAATCTTACGATGAGCTTTTTAATTGATCACAGGCAAGGTGGTACTGTGATTAGTGGTACACAGGCACTTATAGATGCTTATGGCCATTCAAAAAACTCTCTCTTGGGTCGTGAAGGGGGTATCGTACTGGATGCATACCGGCAAGACGGGACAAAAAACACAACTTCTGTAGCTTCACAAAAATACTTTGGATTAATAGGAGGCAGATACCCCTCTGCAGGTTTTTACAGCTATTCGTCAACGAATACCAGATTGCGCGAATTTACTTTAGGATATCAGCTTAGTGATAAATTAATAAGCAAATATCGGTTTATAAAAAGTGCAAAATTGTCTTTGGTTGGCAGAAATTTATTTTTCTTCAAAAAAGATGCACCGATAGATCCTGAGGTGACCAGAGGAATAAATGGAGGAGGTTTAGAATATGCAGCTTTACCTACATCGCGAAATTTTGGTCTGAACCTGAAAGTATCATTTTGACAATCTAATTTCTCTTTTGATAAACGTTATTAAAAACGCACGAAATGAAACATCAAATATTAACACATTTCAGAGTATATCTCTGCTTAAGTCTGGTAATACTGACCATTGGTTCAGGATGTACTAAAAATTATTCGGAATTAAATACTGACCCAACCAGGTTAACTTCACTAAACGCAGGTGATGTTAAGGGATTATTCACGAATGCACAATACATGGGGATGTATTCCGGCAGATCATCTAGAGAATATCAGTACACACAAGGCTTTTTTGCCGATTTGTTTGCTCAATATTCAGCGATTACCGCAACATTCGACCCTACAGACCGCTACAATATCGCTCAAGAGTGGATTCAGGAGCAATGGATAGCGACTTATACTAAGTCCTTGCCTCCGCTAATGTCAATTTTAAAGGAAACAAAGACTCCTGAAACAAAGGCCTTAAATTCTATTGCAAGGATTTGGAAGGTATTTGTAATGCATCGTGCTACAGATTATTACGGCCCTATTCCTTACTCAAAAATTGGTTCCGACAGCACCGTAGTATCCTATGATTCCCAAAAAAGTATCTATATGGATCTATTTAAAGAACTAAAAGAAGCAACTGATGCACTCAATGCCAATATAGCTCAACCATCTTATGGAGATAAAGATGTTATTTACAATGGAGATAATAGAAAATGGGTAAGATTTGCGAATACGCTGCGTTTACGCCTGGCCTTAAGGATATCTGACGTAGAACCGGCGATGGCAAAAACAGAAGCTGAAGCTGCAGTGGCGGGTGGAACGATGGCTGAATTAAGTGACGATGCCTATCTTAAAGTTGGTGGTGTGAATTATAATGGATACAACAGACAATCCGGTTGGAATGAATTCAGGATGAGTTCTACGATGGAAAGTGTTCTGGGAGGGTATGATGATCCAAGAATGAGCAAATATTGGGCTCCGTCTGTGAATACCGGTAAATATGCTGGGGTTAGAAACGGGATGAATGTGGCAGAAATTGTTGCACCGGCAAATGACCCTGATAATACCTCCGGACCAAGTGATGCTCTTCTTCCAGGCAGCATGTTTAAAACGCCTTCAACAGTGATGTACACTGCCGAAGCATATTTTCTTCGTGCCGAAGGAGCCTTGAATGGCTGGAACATGGGTGGCACTGCCGAAGCAATGTATGAAAAAGGAATAGAAATGTCTCTCAGAACATGGGGGATAACAGATAATGCTGCGATCAATAATTATATAAAAAGCCCAAATCTACCTAAAGCTCCGGGAGGGTATTTTAATACTCCTGCACTGACCGACATTCCGGTAAAATTCTCTTCTATTCCTGAGAAACAACGCGAACAAATATTGACCCAAAAATGGATCGCATTATTTCCTGAAGGCCATGAAGCATGGGCATCTATCAGACGCTCCGGATATCCTAAATTATATCCCTTGATCCATTCAGATAACCCGGATGTGCCTGCGAATAAGATCATCAGACGGATCCCATTCCTGAATTATGACAGAGACAGAAATGCCGCAGCTGTAAAGGCAGCAGAAGCCCTATTGGGTGGCCCGGATAACGCTGCCACAAGATTATGGTGGGATGTAAAACATTAAGCAATAAAAATCAAAACCTTTAAATTCATCCCGGACTTTTTATAAGTTACGGGATGAATTTTAAATTAATTGCTTTCCTGCATCTTACTTCAGTATGGATTTCCGGGGACTAACTCCTGGTTTCAATTCAATTACATTTAACCATTGTCAGAATGAAATTTCTAAATCAATTCTTAAATTCAATCTTAAATTCACGGCTTCATATTACCAGCACTTTGCTGTTAATTATTTTGTTCGCATCATGCGATAATTTAAAAAAATCCCCCAAAGGAGATGCTGATAATGGCGGTCTATTTTTGCCCGATAATTTTGAAGCACTGGTTGTTGTGGACAGCATTGGAAAAGCCAGACATTTAGCGGTTAACGAAAATGGCGACATTTATGTCAAATTGACTTTCAACCGTGCAATGGATCGTTCTGGCGGCACAGTTGGATTACGTGATTTAGACAATGATGGAAAGGCTGATTCTATCATCTATTTTGGGGATTACAAAGATGTAGGCAGCTCTGCAGTTGGTGTTACCATTCACAATGGTTATTTATACACCAGTACCGTTAATCAGGTTCTAAGAAATAGGTTGAAACCGGGAGAACTTGTCCCCACAAGTAAGACCGAAATTATTCTTACCGATCTGGACACAAATGTGGCCAGGAACTGGCATACCACAAAACCTTTGGCTTTTGATAGCAAAGGTTATATGTACGTACCCTTCGGATCACCCTCAGATGCCGGGCAGGATATCAGCAAATATGGTCCAATCGGAATCCCTGGTGGCAAAGGTTTAGATCCTTCACCGGAGCGTGTAAATCATGCCGGTATCTGGCGATTTGATGCAAATAAAAACAATCAGACCCAAAAGGATGGCTATAAATATGCAACTGGTATCAGAAGTGTGGTTGGTATGACCTGGAGCCCCTTGGATGATCATTTATATGCAGTGATGAACGGAATCGATAATTTTCATACCATATATCCGGATCTTTATAATGCATGGCAAGGTGCTGTACTTCCTTCCGAACCTCTATTGAAAGTAACCGAGGGTTCTGACTTTGGCTGGCCCTATGCATATTACGACCATTTGCTCAAAAAGAATGTTTTGCAGCCTGGCTATGGTGGAGATGGTAAAATAATTGGCAGAGCCGCTGAATTTGACCTGCCTGTTATTGGATTTCCGGGGCATTGGGCACCTATGGATGTCATGTTTTACCAGGGAAATCAATTCCCTGAAAGATACAAGCAGGGAGTTTTTGTTGCACTCCATGGTTCAACAGACCGTTCCCCTTACCCGCAGGCCGGATATATCGTTTGTTTTGTTCCATTTGAAAATGGAAAAGCAAAGGGTGAAATAGAAGTTTTTGCAGATGGCTTTACAGGAGTTGATACAGTAGTGAATACCAGCGATGCGGTTTACAGACCCATGGGATTATCAACAGGCCCGGATGGATCGCTTTATATTTCGGAGTCTAATAAGGGAAAGATTTGGCGGATCATGTATAAAGGTGATAAGGCGAAATTTGGAAAAGCCCAATTAGCAAATATGGAGAAACGTAAAAGCAGATCCTATATTAAAGAGCCTGATGTAATCAAAGACAAACTCGAAAGTGGCGATATGCTGGCAGGTAGTATTCTCTATAATACTTATTGTGCAAATTGTCATCAGAAAGACGGCAAAGGAGATAACAATCGCTTTCCCCCCTTGGCTGGCTCAGATTGGGTTACCGGTGATAAAACAAGACTTCTTGGGGCAATACTCAATGGATTGCAGGGAGAAATCAAAGTTAACGGGCAAAAGTGGGATGGTTTAATGCCTGCCCATTCAGGATTTTTAGACGATCATGCAGTGGCATCAATTGCAACTTACATACGTGATAATTTTGGGAATAAAGCAAGCGTAGTTACGAGCTCAGATGTAAGTATTGTTAGAAATTCCAACAATAAAAAGAAGTGATTTAGAAGAAGAAAAGACTGGAATTTGAGAAATTAAATGCATAATATGCCTAAATCACAGGATATGACGCCTATTAAAGCAATTACAAGCATATTTATTATTCTTTTTCTGGGCATTTATTCAATTGCCAAGGAAAATACCCTGATTTCGGCAGAATCTCCCCCTATCTATAATATAAAAAGGCTGAAACATGCCATTAAAATAGATGGGAATTGGAATAAACAGGAATGGAAGGGAGTTAAATCAATTGAGATTAACAATTTCATTCGGAATAATCCTGAATATCGCCCAATTGTACATGCAAAGATGATGTATGATTCAGAAAATGTTTATGTTATTTTTCGTGTTCAGGATAGAAATGTCCGGAGCATAACAACTGAAATTAATGGGCCGGTATGGAAAGATTCTGCGGTAGAATTCTTCTTTTCTCCAAACACTGAATCTCCATTAAATTTTTTCAATCTGGAAGTTAATTGTGGGGGAACACCACTTCTTGAATACAATCCCAATCTTCGCATTGGTCCTAAACCTGTTCCAGAAGATATAAAAAAGATAGAAATCGGACATTCCTTACCTAAAATAGTGGATCCCGAAATTTTAGAACCACTTACCTGGACAGTAGAATATAGAATACCCCTTGAAATGCTCGAAAATTATTCGAAAATCAGCCGACCCAAAAAAGGTATAATCTGGAAAGCTAACTTCTATAAAATAGCGGAAATCACCTCCAACCCACATTATGCAACCTGGTCACCTATCAATCATCCAAAACCACAATTTCATTTGCCCCAATATTTTGGAACCCTAAAATTTCAATAGCGATATTTTAATTATTAATTTGAGACTAGAGAAAACAGGTTAAATCATTTAAAGTAAATCTGTTAATAATTTGAAATAAAAATCCTGAATACATGAGAACTATAGCTTTATTCGCACTCTTCATTTCGCTTACTCTATGGGCAAATGCACAATCAAAAAAGGGAAAGGATTATAATCTCATCGTAGGAACATATACAAACAAGGAAAAAACGAATGGCATTCATGTTTATAGTTTCAATACCGAAACAGGTCAAACGAGCCTTCGTTCTAAAATACTCGGCATAAGAAATCCATCCTATCTGGCTGTCAGTAAAGACAGAAAGAATTTATATTCAGTTAGTGAAGTTGACAATGGAACAATACAGGCATTTTCTTTAAATGCCCAAACTGGTGAACTTGAATTTTTAAATAGTGTCAGTTCAGGCGGCGATGGTCCTTGCTATGTATCTGTTAATGACTCAAAGGAACTGGTTTTCGCATCGAATTATGATTCAGGTAGCTTAGCTGCAATACGTATTGAAAAAAATGGTTCTCTAAACCCTGTAATACAAAAAATACAACATCAGGCAAGCTCGGATGCTAAGGCAAAACCCCATGCTCATGCTGTAGTTTTAACACCAGATGGGCACTACTTACTTGCTGCAGATTTAGGTATTGATCAGGTGAAAACTTATGAATTAAATCCGGCTTCATCGAACGCATTAATACCAGCTAAAGTACCATATACAAGTGTAGTTAAGGGCGGAGGCCCAAGACATTTAACATTCCATCCAAACGGTAAATATGCCTATCTGATTTTAGAGATGGGAGCCGCCATCTTAGGATTTGATTATAAAAATGGAGAATTGAAAACTAAGCAGACTATAACAATGCTTTCACCAGAGTTTAAGGGAAGTGTAGAAGCTGCTGATATCCATATCTCACCGGATGGTAAATTCTTATATGGATCAAACCGGGGTGAAGCCAATGATATAGTCATTTATTCTATCGCCAAAAATGGAATTTTAAAATATGCTGGTCGCCAAACTACTAATATTCATACCCCCAGAAATTTTGCAATAGACCCCAGCGGGAATTTTCTTTTGGTTGGCAATAGCGCGACCAATGAGATTCTAGTTTTTAAAAGGGATAAGAAATCAGGCTTAATTACCCCTAGTGGAGAAAAAATCCTGGTAGATAAACCGGTTTGTTTAAAATTTGTTGCAATAGATTGAGCAAATTTTTAAACCGCGAACAGGAAATCTGAAAATAATTAATGCAGGATTTCAGCATACACAAATTGACCCGCTAGAAATAGTAAAATGTGATTGTTTTTCAAATCGCTTAAATTTGAACTTAATGTCTCAATCCTTAAGGATAAAATCTCCGAATGATCATTAATACAATCCTGGAAAACAATCCGGGATTACTGCAAAAATTACTGTCCGGCCGAAAAAATTATTGGAATATTTATTAAATTGAAAATTCTTATCTATCCGTGATAAATAGGATGACTACCTGCATTTTAGGATGTGGATAAATAATTTTATATGATCAGAATTGCAATGAACAGAAAAAAATTTTTAACATCCGCTTCAGTTCTCGCTTTAGCTTCCATTCCTGGCAGCTCTTTGTTTTCTGAAACCCTTATTAATCCATCCAGACCATTACCAATCATTGATACACATCAGCATCTCGCTGATCTGGTTCGGTTTGGAAAAGGCTGGACATCACCCCCCGTGCCCGGCAATTATGATATGAAGGCCTATATGGACGCCGTTCGAAATGTCAACATGGTGAAGGCGGTCTATATGGAAGTTGCAGTACCTGTTGCAAAACGACATGAAGAAGCACTGTATGCGATTGAGATGTGTAAGGACAAATCCAATCCAACAGTTGCAGCTGTGATTAGTGCCAACCTGATGAGTCCTGATTTTGAAAACTACATCACTCAATTTAAAGGTTCTGAATATATAAAAGGTATCAGATATGGGTTCAGATCTGTTGCAGAAATGAAAGATCCTCTTTTGATCAAAAACGTAGAAGTTCTGGGCAAACTGAATATGAGTTTGGATTTTACTATTTCACCAGCCTGGTTACCTTCTGTTGCCGAACTAATTAAAACCTGTCCCGGGACAAGATTTTTGATAAACCATTGCGGAAATGTTGATCCAAGAGCTTTTCTGGATCCTGCCATAACAGGTGGCAAATCAAATCATGATGCAAAAGAATGGATCGCTGCGATGAAAACTGTAGCAGAAAACAAAAATGTTGTTTGTAAAATTTCTGGCATCATCTCGGTTAGCACAGGCTATCCTAAATCTGCCGAAACACTTGCACCGGGCATAAACCACTGCCTTGATATTTTCGGACCGAAACGTGTGATGTTCGCCAGCGACTGGCCCTGGTGTTTAAAAGGCAGCGAACTTGAAAACTGGGTAAATATTCTAAAAGAAATCGTAAAAAACAGGCCATTTAGAGAACAAAAGAGATTGTTCCATGATAATGCTTTAAAATTCTACAATATTTAATTCGCTTAAAAACTAAAACTTTATGATATTCTCTTCATTCCAAAAGAAAAATCCGCTATCGTTTACTTTTGGCTGCCTGTTGGCATCCATCATACTTAATTCCTGCCAGAATAATCTTAGCAATAAGGAATGGGATGTTTATGCAGGAGGTAAAGAACGACAGGCCTATTCCCCACTAAATCAAATTGATACCAGTAATGTCAGTAATCTGAAGGTGGCATGGGTTTACCATACCAAAGACGCTGATAAATCAAGTCAAATACAAACCAACCCATTGATCATTGAAGGTGTGCTGTATGGCACATCCCCTCAGTTGAAACTTTTTGCTGCTGATGCCGCAACCGGTACAGAGAAATGGATTTTTGATCCTACACCAAGTATGCTCATGGACAATGCCGGTAAGCAGAGTCATGGTCTCAATGTTTGCCGGGGTATAGCTATCCATAAAGGAAAAAATAATGAACACCGGATTTTTTATACCGCCGGATCATCACTTTATTGTATAAATAGTGCAACTGGAAAACCAGTTAGCAGCTTTGGTAAAGATGGCCGGATTTCATTACATGACAATCTGGAGATGAACAGGGATATCAGTGATCTGAGAGTAACTTCTACTTCCGCAGGCATGATTTACAAGGATCTGATCATTATGGGAAGCAGCCTTTCGGAAGAGGAAGAATCAGCTCCCGGACATATCAGAGCCTATGATGTTTACACCGGCGAATTGAAATGGCTTTTCAGAACTATCCCGGCGCCTGGTGAAAAGGGTTATGAAACATGGGAAGATCCCGAAGCTTATAAATATGTGGGTAGTGCCAATGCCTGGGGTGGATTCAGTCTGGATGAAAAAAGAGGAATATTATATGCCTCAACTGGTACTGCGAATGCCGATTACTATGGTGGGAAACGAAAAGGCGATAATCTTTTTGGGAATAGTATTTTGGCATTGAATGCAGAAACCGGAAAATATATCTGGCATTTTCAGGCTATTCATCACGATCTATGGGACTGGGATTTCCCCAATGCGCCTGCCCTGTTAACAGTCAAAAAGGATGGCAAATCAATAGATGCGCTCGTGCAAACAAGTAAGCAGGGTTATATTTATCTCCTTGACAGGGTCACCGGTAAGCCGGTCTACCCTATTGTAGAAACTCCGGTACCTGCACATTCGGATCTGGATGGCGAGCAACCCTCTCCCACTCAGCCCATTCCAACAGTCATTCCGGCATTTGCAAGACAAGGTATTTCAGAAGCAGATCTGAATAAAAATATTCCGGATTCATCCTATCAGGAACTTCTTAAGCGCTTCCGCAGCTTTAAAAGCGGGCCTATGTTTACACCCCCAAGCCTCGAAGGAACTTTGGTATTCCCCGGACTTACCGGCGGTGGCGAATGGGGTGGTCCATCTGTAGACCCGGAGAGTGGAATTATGTATATCAACGCAAATGAATTACCCTGGATTGTTACCATAGCAGATAATCGCATTGATATGCCTGCCAAAACAAAGCAAACCAATCTGGAAGCAGGAACTTCCCTTTACACCAAAAATTGCAGTGGCTGCCATGGGGCCGATCTGAAAGGTTCAGGCAATTTTCCTGCTTTAGTTGATCTGAATAGTAAATACAAAACATTGGATTTTAAAAATCTGATCAGTTCCGGAAGAAGAATGATGCCTGCTTTCAAAAACCTGAGCGAGGCCGATAAAACAGCAATTGCTTCTTATCTGCTTAAAAATGAATCCTCGCAAAAAGGGGTTTACATTGCTGAAAAGAAAAAGAAACACCCGTTCTATGATGTACCTTATCGTTTAGGAGGAATCAAGCAATTTTTAACCCTGGAAGGTTATCCGGCAGTAAGTCCACCATGGGGTACACTTCGGGCTATAGACCTCAACAATGGAAAAGTTGTATGGAAAGAAACACTGGGCGATCATCCTGATATGAAAGCTAAGGGCATCCATTCAGGGACAGAGAACTGGGGAGGGTCGGTAGTTACTGCAGGGGGC
>CAYHGN010000048.1:0-5145 GCA_964356005.1 uncultured Sphingobacterium sp. | reverse complement strand
CATCCTGATTGGGCAATTATGCAGCGCCAATTGATGCGAACAATTGAGCAGTCGGCACCAAAATATGCTAAAAAATTCACTCAGAAAGATGGAACCCCATATGGAATTGGCCCATATGACGATGTGTATGAAATGTTTTACAACTGGCCGGAAATGTATGGCCTTGGTGGGAGCGACTATTTATTTGAGACAGCCCTTAAAAGTTATAATGCAATCACACTAAACAGCTCCGCATATGTAAAAGACTCTATAGATTATAATCATCAGCTTTTCAAAGAATTTCCGAGGCAGGACGATTGGTTCCATATATCCGAAGGCATTACTCTTTTCTATAATATGGGTTTGGCCGATGCAAAACTTTCAGAAAATATCAAGCGGGCGAAACGATTTGCAGGATTTTATATGAATGAGGACCCACAGGCACAAAATTTCAATCCTGTTCATAAAACTATTAAATCTATTTTTACAGGCAGTGAAGGAGCGGCAATCACTTCCGGCGCTGATTACAACCTTCGATACGGCCATACCTCACTCTCCCCTGTATTGACAGATCTGGAACCTACATGGTATGAAAACCCGGAAAGAAAAAAACAAATCCAGACTTTGTACGATCAAATTATCACCCGTACAGATGTACCTGTAAACCTGCTTTCTACTGGTCTCATAACGAATGCATACCTCTATACCGGGGATGAAAAATATAAAAAATGGGTTCTTGAATATGCAGATGCCTGGATGAAAAGGATTGCTGAAAATGACGGGCTTCTTCCGGATAATATTGGTCAGAATGGAAAAATCGGGGAATATAGAAACGGACAATGGTGGGGTGGCCTTTACGGTTGGTATGGTAGGTACGGTGTTTTAATGCAATTTTCAGCACTTTCTGTTGCCAGCGAATGCGCCTACCTGCTTTCGGGAGATCAAAAATACCTTGATTTATTGCGTTCACAAATCAGCAGCATCATGCAAAGAGCCACTTACACCAAAGAAGGTCAGATGCTTGTTCCCTACCGGTATAAAAAAGAGGGCTGGTACAGCTATCGTCCGATGATGATTCAGGATTTGGCACATCTCTGGCATGCCTCTATGGATCCTGAAGACTGGAAAAAAATTGAAGTATTAATGAAAGGCAATAAGTTTCACCCGCTATGGGATGAAGGAATATGGGGTCAAAATACTCTTGCAGAGCTTGATACTCTTGCCTGGAAACGCGCTGAGCCATTTTATTGGAACCGGGAAGTAATTTCCGGTGACAGAACCTTTGGAATTACTGAACATGCACGATTAATGTATTATGCGGGTAAAAATCCGGATTGGCCTTTAGAGGTCTTGAAGGCTGACTATCAGGAGGTTTTGAAGAGAATGAACTTCATGCAAAATGATCCCCGCAATATCTATAGTATCCAAAAAGATGACCTGTACCCAAATAACCCCGTAATTACTAAAGGACTTGTACAAACCACTATGGGTACTCCTCAAACCATTTACAATGGGGGATTACTGCGTGCAACGGTAAGGTATTTCGATGCAGATTTACAAAGACCAGGCCTTCCTCAGGACGTGTCTGCTTTGGTTGATCTCCTGGAGGCTAATAAAACCGGCATTCAACTAGTTAATTTAAACCCATCAGAAAGCAGAAAACTAATTGTTCAGGCGGGCGCATTTGCTGAACATACCTTTACAAATATTAATGCCGGTCAATTTGAGATAGAAGTAAACAAGCCATATTTTGTCGTAGAACTTCCTCCTGCAAGTTCAATACATCTGATTGCGGGTATACAACGATTTCAGAATAAGCCTTCCTATGCCTTTCCCTGGCAAAAAAAATACAACTAATCCTGAAGGTTGAGCCCTGAAAATATTTTTAGCAGTATTTTGATTGCCCACTCTAAAGGAATTGTAAAAATTATGCACGATTTTACAAGCTTGATGGATTTGATGAAATCAAATGCTATTTTTATTTATCAGTTAGGTAAAATGAAATTGTATAGCTGATCTCTTAAAAGTTGAATTATGAATAAGTCGAAATTTAATTCCGGGAAAAGATTTTTTTTCTTGCTTTCTATTGTTGCTATATCAATTTATACTGGCTGTAAAATATTACCTAAAACAAATCAGGCCAACCTCGATCGTACCTGGTCTGTTTATAAAGCCGATGCTGAAGGAACAGGATATTCAATACTCAATGAAATCAATACCAATAATGTACAAAACCTTGAAGTTGCCTGGACTCATAAGTTCAGTGATGCTCCTGCGGGATCAAGGGGTGGAAACAGTGAGAGTAATCCGATCATTATTGATGGGGTGATGTACACCTTGTCGGCACGGCATAGAGCTTATGCGCTGGATGCCACTACAGGTAAACAAATCTGGGCTTTTGATCCATTCAACGGAGAAGCCGGAGGTGGAATTGGCAGAGGGGTTACGTATTGGGAAGACGGAGCAGATAAAAGAATTCTGCTAACTGCCGGGGATAAACTCTATGCTTTAAACGCTCAAACCGGTTTACCCATCCCCTCATTCGGAAACAATGGATGGGTCAGTATGAATGTTGGTATGCTTGGTGATCCTGATAAAATTTCAGTGATACCTACCAGTCCGGGAATTGTATTTAAAAACCTTTTGATTATCGGAAATGAGGTTTCAGAATTATACGGAGCCGAACCCGGACATGTCCGTGCTTATAATATCAAATCCGGAAAACTGGAATGGACATTCCATACCGTACCTCAACCCGGAGAATTTGGTTATGATACCTGGCCGAAAGATGCATGGAAATATGTAGGGGGTGCCAATAACTGGGGTGGAATGAGTTTGGATGAGAAACGAGGGATGGTATTTTTTGCAACCGGGTCACCGACCTACGATTATTATGGCAAGGACCGACTTGGAATGAATCTTTTCGGCAATTCTGTGGTCGCACTGGATGCAGCAACAGGTAAATACAGATGGCATTTTCAAACTGTACATCATGACCTTTGGGACTATGATTTACCGGCCCCGCCCAACCTGATCACCCTTGTGCATAATGGTAAAAAGATCGATGCAGTTGTTCAAACTTCGAAACTGGGCTATATTTATACCTTTAACCGCGATACCGGAGAGCCCTTATTCCCAATTGTAGAAAAACCGGTGCCTGCATCCGATATTCCCGGTGAGGAGGCATGGCCAACGCAGCCTATTCCAACAAAACCGGCGCCTTATGCCCGGCAATTCGTTACAAAAGATGACATAAGTAATTATTCAAAAGGCTCACATGACAGCTTGATGATGCGATTCAATGCGTTCAGGTATGAAGGCCCATTTACTCCACCTGCTATTCAGGGAACTTTCATGCTGCCGGGTAGCCGTGGAGGTTCAAGCTGGGGAGGTGGCACAGTTGATCCAGTAAAAGGAATAATTTATGTCAAGTCTAATGACTCACCTGAAATTGCTACTATGAAAAAAGTAGTAGAAAATGAAACTTCCAACTTTTCTGTATTCAATCAGGGTAAAGCACTTTATTCGACCTACTGTGTAAGTTGTCATATGGCAGATAAAAATGGAGATGAATCAGGGAATCCATCCCTTTTAGCAATAGAAAGCCGATTAAGTCGTGAAGATGCCTTGAATAAGATCAAACGTGGAGGAGGAAAAATGCCATCTTTTGCCAGTGTAATTGCCGGAAAAGAGGAAGCGATTATTTCCTTTCTCTTTGATAAAGAATCTTCAACAGCGCGTCCTTCCAGAGAGCAAAGCTTTTTAAAGGAAATTAAGGAGAATGAATTGGCTAATAAATCAGGGATCAGCAAACTAAAGGAAGATAAATATTTGAATTTGACTGCATATGGTCAATTTTTAGACAATCAGCGACGTCCGGGAATCAAACCACCTTGGGGACAATTACATGCCATCAATTTAAATACCGGCGAATTTGAATGGTCAATAACTCTGGGCAACCAACCAGAAGGGCAGCTACCTGGAGCAGCAGAAACCGGAGCCAGCGGCTCGGCAGGGCCTTTGGTAACACAGGGTGGACTCCTCTTTATTGGCAGTACGAGGGATCGGAAATTTCGTGCTTTTGACCAGAAAACAGGAAAAAAAATATGGGAAACAACCCTGCCTGGGATTGCAAACGCAAATCCATCAACCTACTGGAGCAATGGAAAACAATTTGTTGCGATTTCGGTGGGCGGGGATTCCGCTAACCCGGCCGGCTATATGATCACTTTTGCTTTACCGGGAAAATAGATTTTAATTGCAAACTTAAATACTTATCATAAATTAACAGATATGAAAAACTCAGAAGAAACCGCCTTCAGTGCACCCGGATCACGCCTTTACTCATTGGACGCCTTACGGGGTTTTGATATGTTCTGGATAATGGGAGCGGAAGGGATATTCCATAGCCTGGCAAAAATTACAGGTTTTCCGCTTTGGGTTGGCATAGCCCAACAGCTTACTCATCCGGACTGGAACGGATTTCATTTTTATGATCTTATCTTTCCGCTTTTTCTTTTTTTAGCGGGGGTTGCAACACCCTATTCTGTAGGGCGTGACCTGGAAAATGGCAAAACCCGTAAACAATTACTCTTAAGAGTTATCCGAAGAGGGCTGGTACTCGTATTGCTTGGAATAGTTTACAATAATGGCTTGAGTATTCGCGGGAGTATTGATGATTATCGCTTTTGCAGCGTATTAGCCCGTATCGGGCTGGCCTACATGTTCGCTAATATCATTTATCTGTATAGCAGGCAGACAGCACAGATTATCTGGTTTGCTACGCTGCTAATTGCCTACTGGCTGCTATTGAAATTTAATTCGGCACCGGGCTTTGCTCCCGGTGATCTGAGCATGGAAGGTAATTTTGCTTCGTATATTGATCGTTCAATTCTTCCCGGCAAACTTTACCTCAAAATCCATGATCCTGAAGGGCTGCTGTCTCTTATTCCATCCATCAGTACTGCCCTTCTGGGTATCCTGACAGGTAACCTGCTCAAAAATAGTGCGAAAACAAAAAAAGAAAAGGTGCTTTACATGGGTATTGCGGGTATAATCTTTATTATTTCAGCCTTGATATGGAATCAGGATTTCCCGATAAATAAAAATCTGTGGTCGAGTTCTTTTGTTATGCTCGTTGGCGGAATCAGTCTGATCCTGCTGTCT
>CAYHGN010000047.1:21217-26070 GCA_964356005.1 uncultured Sphingobacterium sp. | reverse complement strand
CCGTGCTTATTTCTTCTTTTTCTTTGAGAAGGCTGGAATGTTCTTTTCATGACTTATTTATCTATTATTGCTCTAAAAAACAAGAGCGCAAATATAAGGTTGATTTTTCACAATTCAAACAATTGAATTAAAATATCCTTATCTTCCCTCAATTAATCTATGGAACAGCTCAAAAATATGAAATTTTACATCTTTATTTCCATTGTATTTTTCACGCTTCCAGCCCTATCACAGTTAAAATCTGAGAATTATAAAATTTATGATAGCAAGGCTAACAAGTCTTGTACTCTTGAAGATATGATCAGTGTTCTTTCAGTAAAGGATGCCGTTTTTTTCGGAGAGGAGCATAATGATCCAACGGGACATCAACTCGAAATTGAAATTCTCAGGATGCTTCATCTTAAAAACGGGGAAAGGCAAGTCCTATCAATGGAGATGTTCGAAACTGATGTGCAGCTGGTATTGAATGAGTACCTGCAAAATCTGATTCGTGAAAAGAATTTCATAAAAGAAGCCAGGTCATGGACTAACTACCCGGATTATAAACCCATGATTGAGTATTCCCGGGAGAAGTTGATACCGGTAATTGCAGCCAATACTCCAAACCGATATGTGAATATCGTAACGCGAAAAGGACTGTCAGGGCTTGATTCTTTGAATAAAATAGCCAGAAAATGGCTGCCACCGCTGCCCATTGATACTGCTGCAGGAAAATATTATGATAATTTCTTAAAAACCATGGGAGGGCATAAAGCCCCTGGTATGGAAATATACCAGGCTCAAAACTTATGGGACAGTGGCATGGCATGGTCAATCATAAGCTATCTGAAAAAACACAGGCAAGATAAAATATTCCATGTTGCCGGTCGATTTCACAGCGATGAAAAACTGGGTACTGTTGCCCGGGTTATAAAATTTAAGCCATCATTGAAAATAGCAAATATTTCATCCTTCTCTGACAGCACTTTTAATAATCCTGACTGGAAAAATTTTGTGCATTTGGGTGATTATATCATCATAACCAACCCGGAGCTTAAAAGAACCTATTAATTATTTATTCTGACTTTTCAACAAATCCCTGATTTCAGCTAATAAAGTTTCCTCAGCACTTGGAGGAGCAGGAGCTGCAGGGGCTGCTTCTTCCTTACGTTTCAAGGTATTAATTGCCTTAATAACTGCAAAAATACACATAGATACAATCAAAAATTGAATAAGGGTATTTATGAAATTTCCGTAACGAATTGCAACCTCTTCTACTTTATTGATAGTATCTGCGGTAACAAGAACTAATTTTTTGTCTGCAAAATCAACCCCACCCAACATATAACCTATTGGAGGCATCAAAACATCATCTACCAATGAGGTGATAATTTTCCCGAATGCAGCTCCAATGATAACACCCACTGCGAGATCTACCACATTTCCTTTTGAGATAAATTCCTTAAATTCTTTTACAATAGCCATAACTTATATGAGGTTTGTCCATCATAAATTTATAAATTCTGACTAAAAAAACAAATACAAATTACCCTCGTATATCTTTCTGTTAAACATATTTAAAGGATAACTATTTCATCATCAATATTTATGTAAATTTACCAGAGAATTTACCCTATGTTAAGACAAAACCTTCAACAAAAACTTCTTCAAAAACTATCTCCGCAGCAGATTCAATTTATCAAATTACTGCAGGTACCTACCGTTTCTCTTGATACCCGCATTAAGGAAGAATTGGAAGATAATCCGGCACTTGAGGATTTAAGTCTGGCGAATATGAATGAGCCTGTTGAAGAATATCCCGACCGCGATCCGGAGGATGATAATTTCAATCAGGAAGATACGCAGGACAGTATGGATGAATTTAACGTGGATGATTATCTACAGGATGATAATATCAATGATTATGGTTCAAAATATGAACAAAATGGGGATGATGATGAGGAACGAAAAGAAATTCCTATAGCCGTTCAGAGCTCTTTTTTCGAAAGTTTACAAGCACAGTTAGACCTTTTACCTCTTTCTGATAAAGACTTCAGGATAGGTCAACAATTAATCGGTAGTCTGGATGATGATGGATATCTCCGCAGACCGGTTTCATCATTGGTTGATGATCTCGCTTTTTCTCAAAATGTATTTGCGGAGGATGAAGATGTCAATGAAATGCTAAAAGTGATACAATCCTTTGATCCGGCAGGTGTTGGTGCAAGAGACTTACAGGAGTGTTTACTTATCCAGCTAAGGAAAAAAGAAGCCAGTCCTATCATTCAGAAAGCCATCATGGTTGTTGAGGAATATCTGGATGAGTTTACAAAAAAACACTATGATAAGCTTGAACGTTCATTAAATATGGACTCTGAGGAGCTAAAAGAAGTAGTGAATGAGATTCTTAAACTTAATCCAAAACCAGGCGACTCCAATGCAGTAACTACCAAACAGCTACAGATTATACCAGATTTTCATATCAGCAATAATGACGGGATTTTATTCCTTACCCTGAATTCAAAAAATGCACCGGAGCTCAGGGTAAGCCGCTCTTACCAGGATATGTTTGAACATTATGATAAAACAGCTGAAAAAGATAAAAAACTTAAGGAAGCCGTTCAATTTGTAAAACAAAAACTGGATTCAGCAAAATGGTTTATTGATGCGATTAAGCAAAGGCAGCAAACATTGCTTAAAACGATGAAGGCAATCATGAACTATCAGTACGAGTATTTTCTTACTGGTGATGATAAGAATTTAAAGCCAATGATCTTAAAGGATATTGCCGACCGGATAGGTATGGATATTTCCACAGTATCACGTGTGGCTAATTCAAAATATGTGCAGACTGAATTCGGAACCTTTCTATTAAAATCATTCTTTTCTGAAGCCATACAAATGGATAGCGGTGAAGAAGTATCCAATAAGGAAGTAAAAAAGATCCTTGAAGAGTGTATTGGAAAAGAAGATAAACGCCGCCCTCTTGCAGATGAAAAACTAACCGAAATTCTTAAAGAAAAAGGATATAACATCGCCAGACGAACCGTTGCAAAATACCGTGAAGCAATGAATATTCCGGTTGCAAGGTTGAGGAAGGAGCTTTAACGAGTATTGAGTATTGAGTATTGAGTATTGAGATATAAGACATTGTCAAAAATATCAACTATCAACTGTCAATTATCAACTATCAACTCTCAACTCTCAACTCTCAATTAAACGTTACCAGCTCTTCTGCGGGCAACTAACCTTATATCGGTTATTCAGAAATATTCCCAGCACGATTTCATGCGAGCCATTACTTACGGTGTTCAATCCGGATGTAGTAAGGTCGTAAGAATAGCCGATGTTCATAAATGAACCTACATTAAAACCTGCCATTCCTGCAAAAGCATCGTCCTTACGGTAACTTCCTCCAAGCCAAAAGCGATCTTTGTAGGCTAACTTTAAGTTGACATCCACAGAAGCGGGAACAGGTGTCACAATTTTTAATAAGGCAGAGGGTATTGCGGCAAAATCATCACCCAGGTAAACTTTATAGCCAGCAGTTACAAATATATGCGGTACTTTTCTTCCCTGATCATAAGTCACCGGATCGTCACTGAATCCTATCGGACTTTTTAATAGCTGTTGTGCTGAAGCTCCGGCAAAAAACCTTGGACCGTAAAGCCAGATTCCTGCACTCAAATCCGGTTTGAAATTATCATAATTACCTGTTCCAATTGCCTGATCATTTGGATTTTCGAGTAGTAAACCAGAACGATCTAAAAAGATCTTCGAAATTCCGGCAGCTACACCAACAGAGACATTCACCTGTTCGGTGATTCCAATATGGTAGGCATAATTCAGGTTAACATCGGTTCTGGAAATAGGACCTGCCTTATCAGATACGGCAGTAAAACCTACACCATGATGGGGTTCAGAAGCCAAGTAATTCTGCAAATAACTCCTGCTGTTGGGGTTATTACCTCCACCCTGGGGGACTGATGTTGATGTCCCATACAAAAAATTTCTGCCTAAGGGGGCATGAACTGAAATATAGGATGTGACCGGCGCACCTTCAAGCCCCTGCCATTGAGCACGATAGCCAGCCTTTACGTCAACATAATTCTCAATACCAGCAATAGCGGGATTCAAGATAAAATTATTCAAGACATACTGAGTATACTGAGGCTTTTGCTGAGCAATCACAAACTGGCAAACCAGAAAAGCAATTAAAAAAACAGTAAATCTCTTCATTAATAATCCATTTTGAGCGATAATCTTATCATTATGATAAATCCAAAACCTAATTTCCTTTAAAAAACTCATAATCGATAATTTGAACAAGTTAAAAAATCCTTTTCATTGTAGATCTTCAATCGTGCAATTATTTATCTTAAAAACACACTATTAAGCAGCTAAACAAATTCACCTCCATTTCTGACCCTATCGAATTACCGTAACCCAGCCCTTAAATACAGGTAATCCTATCTTTGGATCTATCACATAATAATAGGTACCTACAGGTAGTAATTGTCCGTTTAAGTTAGCATCCCAGAGTTTAAGATATCCAATAGACCCAAAAACTTTAATTCCAAAGCGATTATAAATATTAACAATTACTCCAGGATAACTATCCAGATATTCAATCTTCCATGCATCATTAACACCATCGCCATTTGGTGTAAATGTATTTGGGATAAATGGCATTTCAAGTACTTTTACCAAAACATCATCCTGCAAAATACAACCTTCGTCGGAGCTGATGGTGACATAATACCGGGTATCATTTGCCGGCGTTGCAATGGGATTTCTTACATCATCACGATCGAGTCCGGTTGAGGGTGTCCATCTATACCTTAAATTAGTCCCGGTAGCCTGAATATTAAATC
>CAYHGN010000047.1:0-21117 GCA_964356005.1 uncultured Sphingobacterium sp. | reverse complement strand
GGATTGGTCTGTGTAACTGCAGGATCATTGATATCAAGCTTCCAGGTTAAGCTTGTAGCGGGTGCCGTTAAAGTAAGTTTAAAATCAAGATCCTGGCTGGTGCAGGCACTTTTTATCTCTTCCAGAGTTATTTTATTAATAGCCTTGACAAACTGACTGGAAGCCAGATTCGTGCCGGCAGAATAGGCATAAGACTCTACATCACCAAAACCATAAGCAATTGCATTAAAACCATCTGATGCTGATAAATTGAATATCTGTGTAGGGTACTGATTCAGATTGAGTTTTAGGTAAGAATATTCAGGTTTATTTGGCAGGGCAGCAAATGCTCCACCCGGCGCACGTCCATTGATCCTGAAAGAGGCCGCTGCAGCGGTTTTAATCAGAATATTCACATAATTCTCACTGATGTTTTCCCTGTTCGAGGAATAAACAGTGATATTCTTAATATTATACTCGATCGGATTGAGAATCACCATATCAGGATCACTAAAGCCACCCCCGGCACAAGCCTGAGTTAAAGAATATTGGGCAACTGCAATTGCATTATTAGCTGAAATATAAGCAGGCTCATTAACCGGTGTCGGGGTTTGATAATATTCTCCGGCATTCAGATTGGCAACCTGATTGCCATTATAATTGACCAGTGTACCATTCTCTTTGGCCAGAATACGAACATAATTACCCCTGCTTCTGACTGTATTACCTCTCGGACTCGTTGAACTGAAGGGGATAAATCCATAGGTCTTTCCCCAACTTTCTACTGGATAATTCTGCTGATACAATGGATCAGAAGAAATAGTTCCTAAACAACCGGAAGAAGTTGTAATTGCCGAATTCGTGGTTCCTGAGAACATGGCAAACTGTTTACAACCCGAAGTTTCGGGATCAACAAACACATTTGCTCCAGTGAGATCAACATTTGACAGGTACTCATATACATCACCAGGATTTGCAAGGGTTACCCCACCTGGAATGAGGTCATTCCCATTAAGCTTTATAAAAATTTTTGTATTTGGCTCACTTGCAATCAGGACAATATGATTTCGACCCGGATCAGGTGTATTTCCACTCACATAGTTCATGCTAAAGTACTGTTGACCAAGAGCCTCTTTAGGCAAAATAAGTGAAGCAGCAGAACGGGCACCGGCAAAAATATGACCATAAACCACCACCTTTGGTTTTCCCGGATCTACCTGAACTCTAATAGCCCTGTTTGAAAGTACTATACCTGCTTCAAGCTCATCAATATAGGCATCTCCACGATTTATTGGCACTTCTATAACCGTATTTCCAGCTGTCAGGTCAAAACGCTGACTTGAATTTCCAACAGTGACTGTTCCGGATGAAGCCTGCTTACCTGTAATGAATATTGAATACCTCGCCAATGGCCTGAATCCATTGAGATTGGCTGGAACGTGTGTTGGAAAAACAGCCCAAAAATCAGTTCCTTCATTGGATGTGCTTTGTGCCATAGCTTTCGAACCTGAAAGCATCCAGAAAGAAAAAATTAAATAAAATAAATATAATGGTCTGAACATTCCTCTTTGGTCCTAATCTGTTTCACAAAGCACCTGAACTTTAATTAAGATACGTTCAGACAAACTTCAGGAGTTATAAAAATAGAAAATAACAGCCTTTAAAAACCTATTGGAGGAAAAATGATACAATAGTGATAATCTGCAGCAGCCTTTTAACTGCCGATTTTAAAACTAGTTTTAAAAGCCGCGAACAGATTGGATTAAAATCCTAAAAAAGAGCCGGCAGAAAAATCCTGCCGGCTCTTGTTAAACATAATTAAATTAAGCTCTGATCAATTTAATAATTTCCAAAACAGACTTCGTTGAAGCAATCAGCTCATCATACTTTTTGTTTTCCATAACGTCCTTGCTGACCAGCTTACTTCCCATTCCAACTGCACAAACTCCTGCTTTGAACCATCCTTCAATATTCGCCCGGTCAAGATCAACACCACCCGTAGGCATAAATTTAAGATTAGGAAATAATTCTTTTATTGCAGACATAAAGCCGGGTCCCAAAACATTACCAGGAAAAAGTTTAATCATTTTCGCTCCTAAAGTTTCTGCTCTGATTATTTCACTTGGGGTCATACAACCCGGTGCCCACAACATATTATGCTTATCGGCCACTTCTGCAACACTTTCCACCAATCCCGGACAGATGATATAATCTGCACCTGCATCGATAAAAGTCTGAGCCATTGTGCCGTCTTTGATTGTTCCAATTCCGAGGTACATACCCTGAAGTTCTGAATCAACCACTTTTCTCATTTCTTTGAAATTTGCCAGGGCTGCTTCTCCCCTGTTGGTATACTCTACTGCGCGGATACCTGCACTATATAATGCCTTTAAAAGTCCAATGCTAGTCTCTTTATCTTTATTGAAATATAAAGGTAATATACCCTGCTCAGGTATTAATTTCAAGAGTTCTTCTTTCTTACTCATCTGTAATAAAATTTAAGTATAACTAAGCCACTAAATTAGCTAATTAATAAATAATTAGCTAAGCTGAAAAGAAAATCAAGGCAATTATCTGGTTACGTAACATTTTGTTGGTATTGGTCAATAAAGCATGGATAAAACTTTTAATTATCACCCATTAATGTATTTTTGTTTATCCTATTTTTGGATTATATATAACCTTCTTTCAATTAAATACAGAATTAAGCCATGGCTAAAAAAGTCGTAACACTTGGAGAGATAATGATGCGTCTATCGACTCCCGATTTCAAGAGATTTGTACAAAGTGATAGTTTTGATGTTACCTATGGTGGCGGAGAAGCAAATGTAGCCGCTGCATTATGCAATTACGGATTAAACGGAACCTTTGTATCTAAAGTTCCAAACAACCCTTTAGGACAATCTGCAATTAACCATTTACGTCGTTATGGTGTTGATACTCAATTTGTTGTAAGAGGCGGAAAGCGTCTTGGAATTTATTTCCTGGAAACCGGAGCTTCTATGCGTGCTTCACAGGTAGTCTATGATCGTGCCGATGCATCAATTTCTGAAGTAGAAATTTCTGAATTCGACTTCGATAAAATATTTGAAGGTGCAGACTGGTTCCATACAACAGGTATTACCCCTGCATTGAGTGATAAAGCTGCAGCCTTAACTGAAGCTGCTCTTAAAGCTGCCAAAGCCAGAGGAATTACTACCAGTATTGACCTTAACTACCGTAAAAAATTATGGACTAAAGAAAAAGCAAGGGAAGTAATGACCAGACTTTGCCAGTATGTGGATGTTTGTATCGGTAACGAGGAAGATGCTGACACAACTCTGGGCTTCACCAGTAAAGGAACAGACGTTACCAAAGGCGAACTGAATCTGGATGGTTATAAAGATGTATTCCAGCAAATGAAAGCTAAATTCGGCTTCAAATATATTGCATCAACTTTGAGGGAAAGCCATAGTGCTTCAGATAATGGCTGGTCGGCACTGGTTTATGATGGTACTGAATTTTATCATACCAAATCATATGAGGTTCGAATTGTAGACCGTGTAGGAAGTGGTGACTCATTTGCCAGTGGATTTATCTACGGATTGGTTACTGACATGAAATTAAGCGATGCAGCTGAGTTTGGTGTTGCTGCTTCTGCGATAAAGCATACCATTCCGGGCGACTTAAATCATGCAACTCTTGCAGAAGTTAAAGATCTGGTAGGTGGTGATGGTTCGGGACGTGTACAACGTTAAAATAATAAATTTTTTTGAGAAATCCGCCTGTATTTCAGGTGGATTGTTAATATGCAGAAATCTTAAAAATAGACAGACCATGATTATAGATACTCTTGAGAACGCTGGAAAATACACATCAGTTCATCCACTTTTTGCAAAAGCATTTGAATTTTTAAATTCAGTTGACCTGAAAAATATTGAAGCCGGAAAATATGAGATCAGCGAAGGCTTAAATTATGTTGTTGTAGAAAAAGAAGGAATGACAACCGAAGAGTCCATTGCTAAATTTGAATGCCATAATAAGAATATCGACATTCAGCTTTGTATTAGCGGTAAAGAAAAATTGGGATGGAAACCACGAAATGCCTGCAAATCGATGAAAGGTGAATATAATGCTGAAAAGGATGTTGTTTTTTACAATGATGCTCCTGACACCTATTTCGAGTTAACAGATAATCAATTTGCAATCTTCTTTCCTGAAGATGTGCATGCACCAATGATTGCTGATGGTGTAATCAAGAAATTGATTGTAAAAGTCAAATTATAATATTCAGGAAAGGGATGGGCAATATTGTTTATCCCTTTCTTGATAAATTTTATCTCAGGATCCAAAAATAATCTTATTGTATTCCTCAGCCAAGGCTCTGCTTAATTCTCCGGGACTCCCATCACCTACAACATAACCATCTACCTGAACCACCGGAAGAACATTTTTAGTCGTACTGGTAATGAAAATTTCTTTAGCATTTCTGAGCTCTTCCAAACTTACATCACGGGCTTCAGTTACATACCTGCGCGCTGATATCTCAAGTACATGTTTTCTGCTTACTCCCTTCAGCATACCTGATTCGGGAGTAAGTACCTTTTGATCATTTGTAACGATAAAAATGTTTGCTCTGGGGCACTCGCGAAGCAATCCATCAGAATAATACAAGACATCATCTGCCATTTTCTCCTTAAGTATTGGCTGCAGCCAGATGGCCTGAAGATAATCCAGTGTTTTAGCATCAGAAAACTGCCGCTGGTATTCATGTGTCAGGATACTGATACCCTTTTCTGACATCGTTCTGGGGATTTGAAAAGCCTGCTGGCTGATAATCAGGTTTGGTTCAGCTATATTGAATCCATCCGGAGAAAAACCCCCTGTAAGAATCACTTTGATACCCGAATCATCTAATTTATTACTTTCAATGAGCTTTATGATCTTGTCTCTTAATTCATCCCGGCTTAGCTTAAGCTCCAACCGCATCAGCACTGCAGACCGGAATAAACGATCCAGATGGTCTTCAAGAAATACAGGTTTACCATCTATTGTTTTAAAAAAATCAAAAATTCCATAGCCTCTTTGAACAGCGAGGTCGGCAACATTTAAATTCGCTTCAGCAGAAGGAATTAAAGAATCATTTACCCAAACGAATAATTTACTCATTTTATAGTCTATTGTATTTTTTAAGTATCGGAATTACTTTATCAAGAGGGAGAGCTTCGATCTTACGCCCATTATTGCCTGTTGTGGTTTTGGCTGCAAAAAGAGAATTTATAATAGCTTCTTCCGTTGCTTCGATAGCCGACATGAATAATTGAGAAGTAAAATCATTATGAAGGTATCCGGATTGTATAACTGGCTGAGCTGGCTGATGGGGAATACGCAGAGCTTCAGCAGTAGAAAAAGCGATCACATAATCGCCACTTCCGTTAGATGCAATACCACCCGACTTAGCCATTCCCATGAAAGCCCGTTTAGCCAAACGTTCGAGATTTCTTGCATCCAATGGTGCATCTGTTGCTACTACGATCATGCAGGAACCATCTACATTATTCAGCAATTTATCACTGAATGAGAACTTCCCCAATTCCTCACCAACAGGCACTCCGTCAATCTGTAAGACTCCACCAAAATTAGTTTGAACGAGTACTCCTACTGTATATCCGCCAAGACTCTGAGGTAATTTTCTTGAGGATGTACCTATTCCACCTTTATAACCGAAACAAACTGTTCCTGTTCCCGCACCAACATTTCCCTCAGTAACAGTTCCATCTCTTGCAGATTGAATGGCATAGAGAATATCTTCCTTTTTTACATGACGGCCGCGTATATCATTTAAATTACCATCGTTAGTTTCTCCAACTACGGCATTTACCGATTGTACCATTTCATTGCCTTTCTGTGCAAGTGTATGTTCAATCACAGCCTGAATTCCTTCGGCTACATTGAGGGTATTGGTTAAAATAATCGGACTTTCCAATGTGCCGAGTTCATCAATCTGGGTAGTCCCACTCAGTTTTCCAAAACCATTTCCTGCAAAAACGGCTGCAGGAACTTTTGACTGAAACAAATTGCCATCATGAGGGATAATGGCTGTTACTCCTGTGCGAACTGACTCTCCATTAATCAGGGTTTTATGACCCACCTTAACTCCGGGAACATCAGTAATTGCATTCAAGGCACCCGCCGGCAGAACTCCAATCCTCAAGCCCATTTCTCTGGGTCGCGAGGGGTTCTGAGCCATCAAAAAAGACGGCAATATGCTAAAAAGCACAATACTGAAGAGTTTTTGCATAGAGACAATATTAAACAATAATCTTAAATATTATGGATAAAAGCTAATAAGGCTGAGAGGGTTTTTAACCCTGTCAGCCTTCCTTTCAGCCTTATTAATTGTTCTTTTATCTTTGATATGGGAAACTTATCTTGCATTAAATTAATCCTGCTCAAAAGCAATCAGAACAGTCGAATTTAAGGACAAGATTTAAACAAAATAACCTGAAACAAATGACCCATGAAATGTCAAACTCAATTAAAAAAATACTGAACAGTTTATTATGTTTGTTCATTTTGCTTTTATTTTCTACGATCACTCAAGCACAAAAACTAAATAAACGAAAGGTAGCAAAAGTCTTTGCAGGTTCAGAGATTCTTCAAAACCACTATACCGGATTTTCACTTTATGATCTCAAAACAATGAAACCGGTATTTGAACTGGAGGCAAACAAACCAGCAATTCCGGCATCAAATACTAAACTTTTTACTTTATATACTGCGCTCAGCATGCTGGGTGATTCTATCCCCGGACTTCGTTATGTTACCAAAGGTGATTCCCTGATCTTTTGGGGGACTGGCGATCCTTCATTTCTTCATCCCGATCTGAAATCAACCAGGGTGTATGATTTCCTTAAAAATTCTGGTAAGAAACTATTTTACTCTCACAGCAATGCCGGTACAGAATTTAATGGTTCTTCCATTTACCAGATTGCAATGGTTGCCTTACCGGTAGGTGAAAACAGAGCTTTGGCCTATGCAAATAATAAGGGTAATTTAGAGATTAAACCGGCCTTTTTAAAGCAATACTTAACACAGGATACTTCTTACCATCCAGGAACATTCAATCTTCGCAGGGAGGATAAAAGCAATAACTTCTCGTATCCACAAATGACCATGCCTGCAAATTACAAGCAAACACTTTACCTTGTACCGGGAGCAAAACTGACAGCCTCAACACTTAGTGATACACTTAAGTTGCCTGTCAACATCATCAGTATGAATTTGCCCCAACATGCCCGGACCATTTATAGCATTCCATCAGATAGCCTTTACAGAAGAATGATGCTTCCAAGTGACAATTACCTTGCCGAGCAGATTCTGTATCTCTGCTCTTCCCTACTTCCGGGGAAACTAAGTGTTGATTCGGCTATTTCTTATAGCTCAAAAAACTTCCTGAATGACCTGCCTGATAAATTCCAGTGGAGAGATGGTTCAGGATTATCGAGATATAATTTGTTCAGTCCGCGTTCAATAATCAAAATTCTAACCAAAATAAAAGATAAGCTTGGTACTGAAGAAAGGCTTCATAATTTGCTACCTGCCGGCGGAGTAAGCGGCACGCTACGAAATGCTTATAAAACCGATAATGGCCAACCATTTGTTTGGGCAAAAACCGGAACCCTTCAAAACGTGCATCTGCAGGGAGGATTTTTTGTCACCCGAAAAGGCAAGAAATATATGTATTCATTCATGAATAATAATTTTATGATCCCAACTGCAGATATCCGAAATGAAATGGGCAGAATAATTACCCATTTTCACGAAAACTATTAATTCTGCGATACTTTATACTATTAAATTCTCATGCACAAGCTCATTCATAAAAAAATCATTAAAATAGCGGCATTTTTATTATTAATGCTTGCCGGATTCATCCAAATCACCTTCGCACAGTCAAATACAATAAAAAACAGCACTTTAAGTGGTAAAATAATTTGTATAGACCCGGGTCATGGTGGGTCTGCAGCTACCGACAGCTATCGTCAGGGTCCAACAGGTGAACGGGAGGAATGGATAGACCTCAGAGTAGGTTTGTTATTGAAAGAAATTTTGGAGCAAAAAGGAGCAAAAGTCCTCATGACCCGTAACACTGATGTTCCATTCCCACTATCAGAACGCTCAAAAATGGCCGTG
The DNA here is from genome assembly GCA_964356005.1 of uncultured Sphingobacterium sp. Lineage (GTDB taxonomy): Bacteria > Bacteroidota > Bacteroidia > Sphingobacteriales > Sphingobacteriaceae > Daejeonella. The sequence continues at coordinate 12,963 of CAYHGN010000047.1, read as the reverse complement.
GAGAATAAAGCAGATTTCTTTATTTCCATTCACCATAATGCTACTGCAGATCCATCTGTTAATTTTCCGATCATTTATTATCATGGACTCGCCTCAGAAAACCAGGCCGGTGTCACTTTTGGGAAAATGCTTGCAAAGAATCTGAAAAAATATATGTACAAATCAAAAACTCCTGTAAGTGTGGTTTCTGATTTTACCATTTTTTCTGGTGCAGGATCATCGGTATTGAGAGGGACCTATGGCATTCCTGGTGTTCTTGCGGAAGCCTCCCTATTCACTAACCCGGAGGAAGAAACCCGTCTAAAAACAAGAGAACATAATTACAATGAGGCACATGCAATCGCCACAGCAATTGAGAAATTCTTTAAAAAAGGTAATCTTACCATCAACCCGAAAACCCCTTCTAAATTCCCTCCGCAGTTTGCCACTTTACAGGAAGGCGACCGTATGAGTGCGATAGCACGCCGCTGGCATCAGGATTATATTGACGGGAAGGTACTGATGAAGAAAAAAGATGCAGAGTCTCAGCAAAAAGCATATGATTTATTTACACAGTCTGCAAGATCCTTTCCAGACTCCTATGTAGCCGCAAAATGTCATAAATACAGGGCTGTAATTTTGAGAAAACAGGGCAAGAATGAGGAAGCAATAATGGAAGAAATAAGAGTGAAGGAATTCTATCCAAACTAATAACCATTTCCCAATATTCAAAAAATGAAGAAGCTAATTCTAATATCCATTTGTTTGGCACTCCTACTCTCACAGACACAGGCACAGTCAAAGAAAAAATCAAACTTTAAAGTTGTTGGCTACTATTCATTGAAAGCGGCAATGACTGCAGATTTGAAGACTGTTCCCTTTGATAAACTGACCCATATCAATCTTTCATTTCTGAATCCGGATACTCTGGGCCATTTCAATCAGGATCTTTCTGCGCTGGAACCCTTCATCAAGGCTGCGCATAAACATGGAGTTAAGGTTCTTCCATCAATTGCAGGTGGTGGAAGGCATGATTATTACCATAAACTCCTGAGGGATGAGAATCGGGCCAGATTCATTAACGACCTCCTGCTTGTCAGCTTAAAATACAATTTTGATGGTATTGATGTGGATATCGAAGGAAGTGATATTGATGAGAATTACGAAAATTTCGTAGTAGGACTTGCCAGTGTACTGAGGCCTCATAAAAAACTAATCACCTCAGCAATTGCCATCTTCTATAAAGATCAGTTAAGTGACAGGGCTCTCGCTCAATACGACTTCATGACCCTGATGAGTTATGACCATACCGGTCCCTGGAGGCCATCAAAACCGGGTCCGCATTCAACCTATGAGCATGCATTGGCAGATCTGGACTACTTTAGGACCGTGAGGAACATCCCCAAAGAAAAAATTGTATTGGGCGTCGGTTTTTATGGTTATGGCTTCGGGCCTGAGCTGACTTCAAAAGCCTCCAGCATGAATTACGGACAGATTATTAAAACCTTCCCCGGCGCTGAAAAAACTGATCAGCTAACAATGCCTGATGGTATGATCATGTATTACAATGGAGAGGATACTATGCGTAAAAAAACACTGCTTGCAAAAGAAAATGCTTCCGGAATAATGATCTGGCAAATTTTAGGAGATGCGGCAGGTGAGCGATCTTTACTTGGCCTGATTAATAGGGTCGCTTATTTAAAGTAAAGTTTTAGGTAAGAGGTTGAATGTATTGTTACTGGTACAGTGACAACACCGTACAAGAGAGAAATTTCCAAAAAACTCCCTTTTACTCATTAATTCCTACCGATTATTAAGTATTCATGAAATTAATTCCGGTGAATCTTAAATTGTATAGGAAAAATCAATACTTACAATGGATTCGAATACCGCAATTATCACTGACGAAGTCGTTATCAGTAAGATCTATATTATCAGAAATACCAAGATAATGCTCGATAAAGATCTTGCTGAGCTATATGATGTGTCAACAGGGAATTTAAACAAAGTCGTTTCCCGGAATAAATCCAGATTCCCGGAAGATTTCATGTTTCAGCTTTATGAAGAAGAGTTTAAGAACTTGATATTCCATTCTGGAATATCAAGTTGGGGAGGTACAAGAAAATTACCCTATGCATTTACTGAACAGGGTGTAGTTATGTTATCAGGGATATTGCATAGTGAAAGAGCTATTCAGGTAAACATCCGGATAATGAGAATTTTCACGCGAATAAAACATATTCTGAACAATCATTCAGAACTAAATCTTGAGATTGAAAAGATCAAAAAGAAACTTAACAATCATGACAAAAACCTGGAAATAGTATTTAAATATCTGGATGAGCTTATTGGCAAGCATTCAGACCAGAATATGTTTCCTGAGATCGGATTTAAGGTTGGTAAAGGATAAAAACATATTTCCTTTTGAAACTACTCTTATCTAAAAGTTAAGCCCTACATCTCTAAGGATATGTAATAACATCAAGTCTTTTAATCAAAAATAAAAATAGCACGAGTCTGGAGACTCTTTCTCATTTTAAATCCGGAGAGGCGCTACGCTAAACTCTCCAGACAGGATGAAAAATACCGCTCAATAACCAAACACATTTGGAACTGTTGTCACATCTTTAGACAAATCCAGAACATAACCATTAAGCAGTGCGTAAACAGGCTTTCCATCCCTGCTTAGTAAAAATTGTGCTTGCTGGCCTATCGAAGCACTTTGTATTGTATTCACTTCCCTATTGGTCAGGTTTAAGAGTCTGGCATTAAGCGGGCCCGAAGGCGAGGTCCCATCTGTCCATTTTACAAACAAATAGCCCGTCCGGATCAGATCAAGTTCCTGCTGCGGACTTAATGCTTCCCATTCACTTTTTCGCATTAGTTTGATATTGCCGGGAGTTAAAGTCAGGCTTGAGGCTTCAATTTCATCATAGCCATGTGTCAGCTCTACATCTCCCAGTTCTTCAATGAGGCCATTGTAGGATATACTCCCAAAATCAGAACCCTTGATCTGAGAACGGACAATCCCGAGGTTAGTCCGGAATTGAACACCTTCCTTCGTTATACTTACATTTCTGATCAAAACATCATACAAAGACCTGCTATTTTCCGGAATTTCGTGATAATCAGCAAGACTTTGGCTTGCATACGTTTTCTCAGCAATCGACACAAATGCATTCAGGAGGGCATAAAAATTAAGCTTTCTAATGTGCTGCTTTTCAGGATCGGCATAATATCCACCTGACTCGATCAATATGGTTGAAATGCCCATCCCCTGAAAAGTATCTCCAAAACAACGCGGATCAAAAGCATCATCATACTTAGCGACCTTGCCCGGAGCCTTTGTCTGCAAGGCTTTATTCATTATCAATATCAGTTGCGTGGCACTTTTTCTAACCTCATTCATGCTCTTCGGGTAGTCATAGGCTGGAGCCAGAAATGATATTGTAGCGGTTTTATCGTTACGACCGGCAGCATAAAGTGTGCTTTGATCATGAAGGTTAAAGCCTATTTCTGGTTTTATTTTCTTCGCAAGACTCATCAATGCTCTACCCTCAGGTGTTACAAGCATACGGGCATCCCTGTTTACATCAATCTCAAGATCATTTCTTCTTTTCCATTGTTGGGCACCATCGGGATTGAGCATGGGTACGATATGGAGCTCCAGACTGCCGAGTATCAATTTTCTTAAATCGTTATGTTCATCGTCTGCTGCGAGGAAATTGAACAGATCGAACAGAGCCATGGTTGCAGTCGACTCATCTCCATGCATTTGTGACCATAACAAAACTTTTGTTTTACCTGTTCCAAGCGTCAAATGATTAATGCTCCTACCCTTCACTGATCGACCGATCTCTTCAGATTTCAGCAGCCTGGATGTAGTATGTTTCTCTATCAGCGAAACGACATCAGCATGTTTTAAAAACCGGTTTGTAATCACAGGTTCCTTGTATCGACCATAATGATCCCATATCTGATCCACACTTTTCAGATTTACCTGGCACATGGCTGCCTGCAACATTGTTAATAAAAAAGTACATAACAAAAAACTATTTGATCTGATCATGTTTTCATAATATTTATGGGAACTAAAAATACACATTATACTATTGTTATATTCGCTGTTGCTCCCTTACTATTTCGGAGTATTAAGATGTATTCATTAATCCTGTCAATTCTACTTTTCATGATGCCATCAGGGACAAAAGATCCGGGAGAACTCAGGAATAAGATCAATGCAGAACTCACTAAAAATAAAGGAGTCTTTGCCATGGCTTTTAAAAATCTGTCTACCGGAGAAGAAATGCTAATCAATGAAAAGATAAATTTTCATGCCGCCAGTACAATGAAAACTCCTGTGCTAATTGAGGCCTATAAACAGGCTAATGCAGGGAATTTTTCTATTAATGATTCTTTGATCGTTCAGAATGAATTCAAAAGCATAGTTGACGGGAGTTCTTATTCACTTAACCCGAAAGACGACAGTGAAACTGAATTGTATTTTAAAGAAGGCAGGAAAGTAAAGATTTATGATTTGCTTTATCTTATGATCATTCAAAGCAGTAACCTTGCTACTAATATTATCATCGACCTGGTTGGAGCGCAAAATGCGAGTAGAACCATGCGTGAGATGGGAGCCAATGACATCCAGGTTTTGCGAGGTGTGGAAGATACAAAAGCATACCGGTCGGGACTGAACAATACTACTACGGCATACGATCAGATGCTTATTTTTTCAAAAATGGCAGGAGGGCTTGCTGTTGATAAGCAGTCTTCAGATGCGATGATCAATATACTCCTCGATCAGAAATTTAATGACAAAATCCCTGCAAAACTCCCAAAAAAAGTAAAAGTAGCCCATAAAACAGGTTGGATCACTGGTGTAAATCATGATGCCGGAATCGTGATACTTCCGGATGGGAGGAAATATATTCTGGTATTATTATCTAAGGAATTGAAGGATGATAAGGCTGCAGTGAAGTCGATGGCGAAAGTGTCGAAGATGATTTATGATTATTTTTTGAGCAAGGAGTAGTTTTTTTGATCCAAGAACCAAGAACCAAGAATCAAGAACCAAGATTTAATCACGTTTCATACAAAATGGTATATCATCTTTAAGTGAATAGACCATAAAAAAATAGATCCATCTTGCCTCGGGATTACAGAATACTGCACCCTCAAAATCTAAGACACAAAATTAATGTCTTAATATCGTTGGTCTTGGTTCCTGGTTCCTGGTTCCTGGTTCTTACCTCAGGGAAGCACTCTATCAATCTCCTTCAAAAGATATTCCTCCGGATCAGAAAAATACTCCCAGAAGAAAATACCGGCAAGTTTATGCTTTTTGATATACTTGGCTTTCATTCTGATAGAGCGTTCATCGTCGTAGGTGATAAAAACTTTCGTCTCCTGATTAAAAAGGTAAGGAGCCTTGGCATACCTGTCCCAATGGCGTTTGAAAGCATTTCTATTTATTATTTCATTCTTCATTTTGGTGTAGCCGCCACCCTGCCCTGCAGCTGCTTTTGATCCGGCGATCTGTGCTTGATTGATTCCATTATTAACAACACTTTCTGCTTCCCTGCTCCTGCTGTAAAATGCAGCCCCTAACCCGATCTTGTGAGACGGCACTCCGCCCTCAATAAAATCCATTACCGATTTATGCGCTGAACTTGAGCTCTCCATCCCTTTTGAAGGAAAAAGATTGGTATGGTGCGCAACTGTTTTACCTCCGTAATCATAGGTCATGATCAGAATATAATCGAGAATTTTGGCTACTTCAGCCATTTCTGTATTATTAACAAAGGATTTGGAACCGCCCACTGCTGCGGTCAGAAGATATTTCCGGTTCCTTTCGGCTTCCAGCTTATCCAGTTCAGAACGAATTTCTCTGAACATGAGCGTAAAATTATTTTTATCCTCAGGGCGGTATACGTTGCCTTCTTCACCCCTCATAGCCGGGTATTCCCAGTCGATATCCACTCCATCCAGATTAAACTGCCTAACTATGTCCACGCTGCTTTTTGCAAATAATTTTCTGGATGTTGGGGTCAAGACCGCATCAGAAAAGTTTTCACTCCATGCCCAGCCACCGATCGAAATCACAATTTTCAAATTCGGATTGATTTTTTTCAGTCTGTTTAACAATCGAAAATTAGTTGAATCAGTCTTCAGATTGGTAAGAAATGCCATACTATCTTTTACATTAACAAAAGCATAATTGATATGGGTTAATTTTTCGGCATCGATCTCCTCAACTTTCACCAGACCACGATAACCCCCCACATAACCATTCACAATATATTTTTTAGGCTTTTGCGTCTGGGCTTTGACTGCCGGAACAACAAGAATCAACATCATAAAAAATGCAGGAATGAATTTTCTGAATAGTAAAAGTGAATTAGTCATTTTGAAGAAGATGAATATGTGCATGAATAAATATATAAAAATACAGGATTAATCAATTCTCTTATATTTGATTAAGTTCAATTCTGATAGAAAAAAGACCTTAAATAATTTACTCTGAATATAAAATGGCATTCAAATTTTTCTCAAATAGAAACTTTATTAACACTAAATTAAAGTCTGGACATAGCCTTCCCATTCTGGCTTTTCTTTTATTCAGCATAATTTCGGCTAATGGAAGTGCGCAAAATGCTCCAATCAAACTTATCGTCCTGGATCCAGGTCATGGCCATGCAACCTATATGCAGGGCAGAATGTATCCAGGACTGGATCCTGAGGTGCATGTTTATGCTCCTGCTGGTCCGGATGTGGAAACCTATTTGAAAAGTATTTATGGAATGAATTCCCGCTCTTCCAATCCCACTAAATGGAAAATGGTGGTTTATACCGGCACGGATTACCTGGAAAGGATGCTGGCTGAGAAAAAAGGTAATGCGGTAATTATTTCGGGCAATAATAGCAAAAAGGGTGAATACATGCGTCGTTCCATTGAAGCAGGTATGCATGTTTTAGCAGATAAACCGCTGGCAGTGACACCAAAAGATTTTAAAATGCTGAAAAAGTCTTTCAAAATGGCTAAGAAAAACAAGGTATTGATTTTTGATCCGATGGATCTGCGTTATGATATCAGTAATATTTTGCAGAAAGAACTTTCTGAAATTCCTGAATTGTTTGGAACGCTAAAAAAGGGAAATTTAGATGATCCGTCCCTGATTCAGGAAAATTTGCACCATTTCCTGAAATTCTCAGGCACTGAACCTGCCCGTCGCCCCGCCTGGTTTTTTGATATTGATCAGCAGGGCCATGGAATTACTGATGTAAGCACCCACTTGGTTGACATGTCGCAATGGGCAGGATTTCCGGGTGTGATACTCAAATATAAAAAGGACATCAAAATCCTGAGCTCTAAAGAATGGACAACTGATCTGACACCTTCCGAATTTAAGCGGGTCACCAGGGTTGATTACCCTGATTATCTGAAAAAATATTTAAAAGATAGTATTTTGTCGGTCTTAGCCAATGGTGAGATCAATTATACAATCAAAGGGGTGCATGCTAAAGTGACTGTTAACTGGAGATACAGGGAGCCGGCAGGTTCAAGTGATACCCATTATGCGATGATGCGTGGCACTAAAGCCGATCTGGAACTCAGACAGGGTGCTGATGAAAAATATCGGGCAACTTTATATGTCAAAGCTGCGCCAGGTGTTCCAACTGCTGAATTCGCTTCGGTTATTGAAAATGTAAAAGCAAAAATGCAGCAAAAATACCCCGGCTTTGACCTGATTAAAAAAGGCAATGAATGGATTGTGCAAGCAGGAACATTCACTCGCACGAACTCTGCTGAAGTAGCAATCGGATATATTTTAAACAATACGATGCCTGCATGGGAGGTACCAAATATAATTGCGAAATATTATACTACGATCAGGGGAATAGGATTATAGGATTAGAGGATTATAGGATATTAGGATTAGAGGATATTAGGATTAGAGGATATTAGGATTAGAGGATATTAGGATGAGTAGGATTTTTAATCATGGTAAGATTTTGAGTATTAGAAATATTGTAATCCTATTAATCCTACCCATCCTATTAATCCTACTACCCGGTTGTGGAAGCAGGAAATCTCAATCTTTTACTCAATTCCAAATTTCAGGATTCGCGCAGGGTACCAGCTATCAAATTACTTACTATTCGGAGGAGGCGATTATCAGCTCGAAATCGATTGATCAAAAATTCGCTGAGCTTGATAGCTCCCTTTCAATATACAAAGTCTACTCACTGATCAATCAATTCAATAATTCTGAAAAAGGAATAATGATGGATGAGCATCTGGAGAAGGTGGTAAGGCGCTCATTAAAGATCTGGAAGGAAAGTGAGGGAGTGTTTGATATCAGCATACTCCCTATCGTAGAAGCCTGGGGATTCGGGGCAAAGCGGCATAGTAATCAACCATCAGATGAAATGATCAAAAAAGCACTCGCTTGTTCAGGTTCGGATAAGCTCCATATTCGTGGCAGGTGGCTGATTAAAGATATTCAATGTTTGAAGATTGATGTAAATGGAATTGCGCAGGGTTATAGTGTGGATGTGATTGCAGATTATATCGAATTAAAGGGTGTTCAAAATTACCTGATTGAGATTGGTGGGGAGATTCGGGTGAAAGGACGTAAACAACCAGGGAATCTGATTATGCGGATTGGAATTGAACAGCCTTCGAATGACAAAGACGAAGAAGCAACTATCCAGAAAATCATTGAAATGAAAGATGGTGCAATCACCACATCAGGAAATTACCGCAAATACATCCAAAACGGATCAAAAAAGCTTTCCCACCTGATGGATCCGAAGACCGGCAGACCGATTGAAAATGAAATGATCAGTGTAACCGTCAAAACCAGGAATGCAATGAGTGCCGATGGGTATGACAATGTGCTGATTGGAATGGGCATTGAAAAGGCTTTTGCCTTTTTGAAAAAGCATAAAGGACTGGAGGCTTATTTCATTTATCAGGATGAAAAAGGCGCAGTAAAGGATACGGCGAGTGCTGGATTTTTCAAATAAACTTTCCTGTAAGAATAAATTTTGCTCTTGACAACAATAGCATAAGCAAACAAATAAGCTTCAAGCAGTTGATTAAAATTTAGATTAAGCCTTTGCTTTATTTAAGGTGTAAATTCCACCGGCAAAAAGAACTATCCCCAATCCCAGAAAAAGGAATCCCTCTGTTTTACCCGAATTGTCTGAGGCTTCGATCTTTATCCCCAGAAAATTAACAGATTCTGTGCTTTGTGAAATCTTAGTGATTCCGACATAAGCAATTGCTAAACTGGCAATTATTAAAACTGCCCCGATAACTTTATTCATAGCTTAAGGATTATAGATGTGTTTATAAATGTAAGAAAAAACGGTATGGTAGCTTGCCTTTAAACACACACAGTGGGTCCTTGCTATTTAATACCTATTATTTTCTTTAGGATCCTGCAAATGGTGTACCAAAAACTCCAACTGCAAGTTCTGCCCAAATAAGGAAGAACCCAAATAAAACAGCTCCACAGATTATAATTCTGTTAAGTGTAGTCTTTACTCTTCTTAAGATAAATTCAACTAACAAGCCTGTGCCCGACAATAGAGTTCCCATAACTACAAAGTCGAAGATATCCCAGTCAACTTCATTTGTAAACTGCATTGCAATAAGTGGAATAAGTAGTAGTATTCCTACTGCTGATTGAATGATAATTAGCCTTTCGTTTTTCATATTTTTTTGTTTGATGATTGTACCGGCCCCTTATTTGTTGGCCTGAAATTGTGAACCAATGTTTAATAATTGTTTAAATTGATCTGTAATTTTTCTTCCAAGTATTTTTTTGTTTATTTAAAAGTACTTTGAAATACAAAGTAAAATAAAAAATAAATAAGCTGCAAGTTTTTTGTCAAAAATGATATTGGAGTTTGTCGGATGAGTGTGGGCTATACTATGAATATTTGTTCGGAGAGCTAAGCAGAGTGCCTCTCCGGACGTTGAATAAGAAAGAGTCTTCGGACTCGTTGCACTGATAAAATATATTCTATTGGTTCATAGACTCCATTCTATTTGAAAATCCTTAGAGACGTTGCGATTAACTGTAAGGACAGAGAGTAATTAATGTAGCAGACTTAAAAACAGGCATACCCGGTTCTAAAATGAGCTTGTGCAACGGCTACTACTGTTATATGCAGACGATTAGTTTTGCAGCCGTACTTTTTTTGCTTTCAGGTATTCTTTGATTTGATCCAGGTCCATATCAGCTACGTCAGTTGAAACCTTTTCCTTGATTCTTCTGAAAGTCTCGACAGTATCAAATTCCTTATCTTTTAATTCTTTTTTGGTCTTAGTCTTCATAATTGATTATGTCTTTAGGTGATCTTATTTCCAATGTTCGATAGCCTAAACGTAAATAACCTGACCCAATCGAACTTTCTCGAAAAGCTGAATTGATATCTCGTCAAATTCCAAGTCATAGACTCCACCAAATACAGAAGTGTCAAAATAAAACCGTTGAATCATAAGACAAATTTACATAATTCCATCGGTCTGTATGCGTGATGTGGGATTGTAGCTTTCGCATAACGTTGCGGGTATTGCCGAAGGCGGGGCATTTCAGCACTACTGTTGATTTAAAATACTAATGTTTGATTAACCATAAAACTGCCAGTAGAACACGAAAACCCGCTTTTTGGGTAGGTGCTATTAGTGCTCGTTCATTTATTAAAAGTCTAAACCGATAACCCTTTTTAGTTTTGAGTTAGAAAATCTTTCAGGAAATTCCATTTGCATTCCAATCATGAATTTTCTTATGATCTCTAGTTCCAGACAAATCTTAGGCACTCCTTCATCATCGCCTGCGGAATAGTGAGGTTCAAATACTGCATAAGTCGTTTTCTTAAAAAGACCTGATTTAATGTGATGATTTTTAGTTAAATACCAACTTTGAATAGAATTGATATTTTGGTTAGAAAAGGCTGTTAATTTATGAGAAGCGGTAAATATCCAACAAAGAGCTCTCTGAGATTTACGGATTTTTCTATTGTTCTGTCTAACTGATTTTGTAAAATTTGATCTTGTTCTCTTTGAATATTTATTGCTGTTGCAGCACCATAACAATAAAATCGTGCTTCACTTCTAATTTGTTCAAGATTGAGTCTATTGTCCATTTCCTATCTCAGTCTGTTTTACTTTAGTTTTTGAATATAAATATTATTCTTTACTATATACAAGCTTGTCCTCTACGATTCTTGCAGGACTTGTGTAAGGGTGCTCATCACCTTTTCCGATGCCCATAATGTGTATCACTGTCCAGCCTTGATGTTTAAGATAGTCAGACACAAGTGAGCGATGGCAACGCCACCATACTGCTTCAGCGCACATAAAAGCAACTCGCTTTTTATTTGCAAGGCACTCAAGTACTTTTATTGCACTGTTGAACCTATCAGTTTCCATATAATCTGCATAACCTCTGAAAGCAGCTACCCGCCAGCCCGTATTGCGAGAGTCAATAGTTGTTTTTCTTCGACCTCCAAGTTCTCTTAAATGAATATATTCTATTTCGTTTTCAGGAAGCGAAACTGCCAAAGATTCTTTATTAAAACATGGATAACGCTTTGAACCAGGAAAACTTCTGATGTCGGCAACCAATCCAATTTGAAATGATTTTAACATAACTATAAATTCTTCTAGTGTGTGGGTAGAATGTCCTATCGTCCAAATGCTCTTTTGTTGCGTATTATATAACTGTTTTTGCATGACCGCTATTGTATATATCCATTCTATCTAATTTCCTGAAAGCAAAGTTTTTTCACTTATCCAATTAAACCCGTTTAAAGATGGATCAAGGATTAAAGAACAAGGGATAAGGACACACCCATCCATTTGAATTAATATCATACAGATAACTGACAACAGATAACACTTATTGCATACTATTTAAAGTAATCTATTATTCCATTTGCAATCAGCGCATGCCCCTTTTCATTTGGATGATTTACCTGAGACATATAATTTGAAATACGCTCACCGGAAACCACCTTTTGGCGGAATAGCCCATAGCTGTCCACCAATCCAATGCCGTACTTTTTAGACAGGTTTTTTATTTGCGCGGTATGTTGTTCCAGCACATTATTTGCTTCCAGAATATTTACCCGCTGATCTGGAGAAGGACTAAGGAGAATAATTTTAATACCTTTTTTAAGTGCGCTAATGATCATGTTTTCCCAGGCAATTTTAGCTCTTTCAAGTCCGATTCCCTGATCGTTTAAGGCATAATCAATAAAAAGTACATCAGGCCTGTGATTTAAAACCTCTGCTTCAAACCTTTTGGCGCCGCTTTCCGAGTTTTCACCACCAATGGATGTATTGATGATATTAATAACTGCAAAAGGATAGACTGCTTTGAGCTTTCTAAGAACCTGGTAGGGATAAGCCTCCAAAGTATTTACAACTGGTGTTTTGAAATATCCAGCAGGAACAGAATGTCCGTGAAACACTAAATTAATTGTTCTGTTTTTAGGCCATTCTATTTTGAGCTGTGCTTTAAGTTCGTTCAAATAGCTGGCCGGATCTGCGCTGGTGTAGGTTTGAAATGATAACAGGAAAGTAGCAAGTAGTATTAATAGGAGGTTTTTCATGTTGCAGGGGTTAGGTGTTGTCTGTTAGCTGTTGTCTGTTGTCTGTTCAATTTAGTAATTCATTTGAAATGTAGTACTAATAATACCTGATTCTCAATACTTGTTAATTTTGGGGGACTCTATGTCAGGCTGAGTTGTACGAAGAATCATTTCAATTGAATTGACAATGAAGTCCTCCCCCTGCCCTCACACGAAGGCTTTTGCCCTACCCCCTCCAGAGGGGGACATGCGTGATGCCTATGAATTGTGGTTCAATTGAAACGAAATTTTTCGGTTCGCTGTGCATGTCCCCCGCTGGCGGGGGAAGGGGGTGGAGTTTAATTATAAAAATGGAAAAAAGGGAATGGG
>CAYHGN010000046.1:0-26222 GCA_964356005.1 uncultured Sphingobacterium sp. | reverse complement strand
ACGAACTTGTTTAAAACAAAAAAGTCGGAAGATTTTTCTTCCGACCATGACTGGCAAAAGCCGGCTTTTTTAATGTGTAAACCGGTGTAGTAAAAATGCTCCGAAATCGCCATTTTGTAGAGTTTTCAACATAGGTAACTATCTTTAAATCACGCTATTAATAACTGATTAAGTGTTGGGGTGCAGATACACTAACAATCTGTGGAAAACTCTGATTCGACATGAATGCCTTCATCTTATAGATTTGATTAAAAACCCCCAAACATTTTTTATAGGGTAACTAACTCAATTACAACATTAAATTATTTTTTTATGGCTAAAGCTTCTACAAATTCAGCGGCAAAAGGAACCGGAAAAGGTCTTGCGTTCCAAAGATATTTCACCAAACAAGGGGTAAACGTATATGATTTGTTCAAATACGAGAAACGTACTTCGGTGATTCGTAACCCTGCGGGTGATGCTGTTTTCGAAATGAAAAATGTAGAAGTGCCCGAAACCTGGAGTCAGGTTGCGACGGATATTTTAGCCCAGAAGTATTTCCGCAAAGCCGGAGTACCTCAGCCTGATGGAACAACTTCATCTGAGAATAGCATCAAACAAGTCGCCCATCGCATGGCACATTGCTGGAGATCATGGGCTGAGCGCTATAACTATTTTGCAAGCAAGGAAGATGCCGGTATTTTTTATGATGAATTAGTTTACACAATAGTTGGGCAGTTAGCCGCACCAAACTCGCCGCAGTGGTTCAATACCGGATTGCACAGTTCTTACGGTATTACCGGAAAGCCACAGGGGCATTATTTCGTAAATCCGGATACGGATAAATTAGAAAAATCAACTTCCGCCTATGAGCGTCCACAGCCTCATGCCTGTTTCATCCTTTCAGTGAGTGATGATCTGGTAAATGATGGCGGTATCATGGACCTTTGGGTTAGAGAAGCCAGAATATTTAAATACGGTTCAGGAGTTGGAACTAACTTTTCAGCAATCCGTGGAGAAAGCGAAAAACTTTCAGGCGGTGGTTATTCTTCTGGTCTGATGTCCTTCCTGAAAATCGGTGATCGGGCTGCAGGTGCAATTAAATCAGGCGGTACCACACGTCGTGCCGCAAAAATGGTTTGTTTAGACCTCGACCATCCAGAAATTGAAGGATTTGTAAACTGGAAAGTCGAGGAAGAGAAAAAAGTTGCTGCTTTAATTGCCGCAGGTTATTCTTCAGATTATGAAGGTGAGGCTTACCGTACCGTATCCGGACAAAATTCAAACAACTCCGTACGTGTTCCTAATACCTTCTTCAAATCACTTGAAGAAGGGGGTAACTGGGATCTGATCGGAAGAATTACCGGTCAGCCGGTGAAATCAATCTCAGCCGAAAAATTATGGCAGGATATTGCTTTTGCAGCATGGGCATGTGCCGATCCGGGAATTCAATACGATACAACCATCAACGAATGGCATACCTGCCCTGAAGGCGGACGTATCAATGCCTCAAATCCATGTTCAGAATACATGTTCCTCGATAATACAGCCTGTAACCTGGCTTCCATTAATCTGGCGCATTTCTTCGATCCGGTTACATTGGTATTTGATGTTAAAGGTTTCGAGCATGCCTGCCGTGTATGGACTGTGGTTCTTGAAATTTCGGTGTTAATGGCACAATTCCCATCCAAAGAAGTTGCTCAGTTATCTTATGATTACCGTACACTTGGTTTAGGATATGCAAACCTCGGCTCAATGCTGATGGTTGCCGGAATTCCATATGATAGTGATAAAGCCCGCGCAATTGGCGGTGCGATTACTGCAATCATGACCGGTACCGCTTATTCTACTTCTGCAGAAATGGCGAAGGAACTTGGTACATTCAAGAAATTCAATGAGAACAAAAAGCATATGCTCAGGGTCATGCGTAACCACCGATATGCCGCATACAATAACGATGCTTACGAAGGACTTGAGATTGCGCCTCCGGGAATCGATCCTAAATTCTGCCCAGATTATTTATTATCAGCGGCCTGTAATTCATGGGATAAAGCTGTTGAGCTTGGTGAGAAATATGGTTACCGTAATGCTCAGACCACAGTTATTGCACCTACTGGAACAATCGGTTTGGTAATGGATTGCGATACAACCGGTATCGAGCCAGATTTTGCACTGGTTAAATTCAAAAAATTATCCGGTGGTGGTTACTTCAAGATTATCAACCAGGGAGTTCCTGCTGCTTTGCGTAATCAGGGATACAAAGAGCATGAAATTGAAGCCATTGTCAATTATGCGAAAGGTGCAGCTACTTTAGAGGGTGCTCCGCATATTAACTTCCATAGTCTGGCTGCCAAAGGCTTTAATCAGGATGAACTCGAGAAAATTGACAAATCATTACTTGCAGCCTTCGAAATTGGTTTTGTATTCAACCAGTGGAGTCTTGGTGAAGAGTGTTTAAACCGTCTGGGTTTTAAATCTGAGCAATATTCTTCTCCTGATTTCAACCTTTTACGTGCTATCGGGTTTAACCGTCAGCAAATTGCAGAAGCAAATGAATACATCTGCGGAACAATGACTGTTGAAGGTGCTCCATATTTGAAAGAAGAGCATTACCCAATTTTTGATTGTGCGAATAAATGCGGTCAGAAAGGCGAACGTTATATTCATGCACATGGACACATCAAAATGATGGCCGCTGCACAACCATTCCTTTCAGGTGCAATTTCTAAAACAATTAACCTTCCAAATGAGGCAAGTGTTGATGAAATCAAAGATTGCTATGAATTATCATGGAAGCTTGCTTTGAAGGCAAATGCGCTTTATCGCGATGGTTGTAAATTATCTCAGCCATTATCTACCAAATCATCCGATAGTAAAGAAGATAAGCTTGATACCGTAGAAGAAGTACTTGGTGAAGCAGCAAATGTCAGACTGAGCGATCTTACTGCTGAGCAGGTGCTTGATGCAGCCAGAGCAATTCTTGAACGCTCTACTGATACCACGTTCAAGCGTCAGCTATCCTCTGTTGTAGAGCGTAAAAACTTACCTGGCAAGCGTGGTGGTTTCACCCAGAAAGCTGCTGTTGGCGGACAAACCGTATTCGTTCGTACCGGAGAGTATGAAGATGGAACATTAGGAGAGATTTTTGTGGATATGCACAAAGAAGGTGCAACATTCCGCTCCCTGATGAACTGTTTCTCCATTGCAGTTTCTATTGGTCTGCAATACGGAGTGCCATTGGAAGAGTTTGTTGATAAATTTACCTTCACCCGTTTCGAGCCATCAGGTATGGTTACCGGACATGATAATATCAAGAGTGCAACTTCTATCGTAGATTATATGTTCAGAATGTTGGGTTATGAGTACCTGGGTCGCACAGATCTGGTGCATGTAATCACTGAGCAAAAAGCGATTGTTGGAAATCCACAAATGACTGATAATGACGTGAATCCTGATACTTCAAACTCTTTTATTGAGGCATCGGTTACCGTTTCCTCTACTACTTCAAGCATTAAACTGAAGCCTGTTCTGGATATCTCCGGCGGCGGTCAGTCTGACGCACCTGCCTGCGGTAATTGCGGCCATATCATGGTGAGATCAGGTACTTGTTACAAGTGTTTGAACTGCGGAACGCAGGGGGGATGTAGTTAACTAATTGAGACCCGATAGCTATTGGGTTAAAAATTACGAATTACGAATTACGAATTACGAATTACGAATTACGAATTACGAATTGGCAATACGAAACTGAGCCTTTTATACTTTTGAGATTTGAAGCCCTGCCGAAAATGGTGGGGCTTTTTATTTGAGGGGATTTATGAGTTGATAATGAGGGTATAAAGGGTTAGATTCGTTTAAAGATGAGTGGGGGTTATGGTATGCCAATATTTATGCATCATTGTAGAAAGACAGATAATTAAAAATGAAATTCGGAAAGACAATAAAAATATTCCTTATTGACGGAGATCCAAACGGACGGATGAGTTGTGAACTTTCCAATTGGTCGGGAAAGGCATATAAAATACCAAGAGTAAAAGTGAAAGACTGTACCGACAGAGACGATTTGACAAGCACAGGTGTGTATTTGCTTTTTGGGAAAGACGAAGAAGGAAAAGATCAAGTTTATATCGGAGAAGCCGAATCAATTCTAAAACGACTTAATCAACAATTGACTTCAAAGGACTTTTGGAACGAAGCAATTGTATTTATAAGTAAAGACGAAAACCTGAACAAAGCCCATATAAAATATTTAGAAAACCGACTGCACGACATTGCAAAAGCAGCGAACCGCTATAAGGTTGACAATTCAGTCATACCGACTCAATCCTCAATTTCTGAATCTGACAGGGCAGAAATGGAAGAATTTATAGAGTATGTAAAAATGCTTGTAAACACTTTAGGTCACAAGGTGTTTGATGAAAAAAGAGAATTCAAACCAAAGCAGAAACAAGAGACATTTTTTATTAGAGCCGCAAGGGGTGCAGACGGACAAGGGGAACCAACCTCAGACGGATTTGTTGTATTAAAAGGCACAAAAGCAGCAGGATCGACAGTAACTTCAATGACATCAAACTTTATATTACTGCGACAAAAACTCATTGACGAAGGTGTGCTTGTGAATAAGGGAGAATATTTTGAATTTCCAGATGACTATATTTTTAGCAGTCCTTCAACAGCAGCTTCTATTGTGTTGGGACGTAACGCAAACGGACTGACAGAATGGAAATTAAAAGACGGTAGGACACTTAAAGACTTTGAATCTAATGAGGGAATAATGAAGACTAAGCCCGAAACCGTTAGGCATAATTAGAACGACCATAGCAAAAATATTAGAATGGAAGTATGAACAATTTATAGGTGAAAGTTTATACCTGACATATTTTCCATTTGCAAAATAGTAACTTATAAATTACATTTGTATTAATGAAAGTAAGAGAAGTCATAGCTTTCAAAAATTATTTTGAAGATTTCCTTCTTGCACAGCCGAAAAAAGTGCAGGACAAAATATTTAAGATAATTGAGGCTATTGAAACTCTGGAACGGGTACCTTCCAAAATCTGAAATTTATGTCTGGTACTGAGGGCCTTTACGAAGCAAGAATTCAATTGGGGTCAAACATCTGGAGGGTATTTTGTTTCTTCGATAATGACAAATTGGTGATTTTACTCAACGGATTTCAGAAGAAAACCCAAAAAACACCGAAAATCGAAATCGATAAAGCTTTGCGTCTTATGACTGAATACTATTCTCAAAACACAAAGAAAAATGGAAACTAAAGGCTGGAAAGAAATCAAGGATAATGTATACGGGTCAAAGGGGACTGAACGAAGGGATGAGCTTGATAGAGATTTTGAAAGTCTCAAAATTGGAATCCTGCTTCGGAAAGCCAGAGAGGATAAAAATTTAACTCAGGAGGAGTTAGCTGAAATTGTTGATAAGAAAAGGGAATACATTTCCCGAATTGAAAATAAGGGGAGTAACCTGACCTTAAAGACCTTGTTTGATATTGTTGAAAAAGGCTTAGGAGGAAAAGTTAAAATCTCAATTGAGCTATAATAACAAAGAAAATAGAACCTCAGTTGACCGGCATGTTCTACAGCGCATATTCCCGCTGTTCGACATGTTCCGCAGGGCATGTCGAATACCTAGATAAATTGGATTTCTAATCCAAAAGAGTACATATACAATTAATCATCCCGCACCTAATATAGATTAATCAACTAAAGGAACCCTTTAATCCTAATACAGAATGAAGTATACCAAATTATGTTTCCGAAACTTGTTGTTTATTTTTTTTTGACAAGTAGTCACTTTGTTTTAAAGGCCCAGGTCCTTGTTCATGAAGAACCCCGTCACCGACCCGTTTTTCAGAACAAAGATATTCGTATCCTCAATGTGCTCATACCTCCGGGCGACACATCCCAATATCATATTCATAATACACCATCATTTTTTGTCAGGCTTTCAAACACAATTACCGGTTCGCAGGTGCAGGGGGAGCTACCTGTAGCCGATAAATCTAAAGCAGGAGAAATTCGATTTGAAAATTTAACGCCACCAAATAACCGTACTCATCGTGTATGGAATGCAGATAAAGATACTTTTCATGTGATGAATGTTGAGTGAAAAGCCGCTTGTCTGGTCTGTTGTTGCAAAACGAAACATAAAACAAATAAACAGTTTTTTGACGAAAGAAATCAATCCTCTGAATACAGCAAAAAACTCCTTCGCGTTTTCAAAGACTCAGCTGAATTAATTGAAAGGCAGCCCCTGATTGGTAAAAATACTGATGTTGAGGGGGTAAAAGCATTTATAATTTTAGACTACATTATTTTTTACGAATTGCTTGAGAAGCACATTCTGATACTTATGGTCTGGGATTGCCGTAGGGATCCTGATCATTTAGAAAATTTTTAAAAACCTAAACTTAATACTCTTATTGTCAGATAATTGTTAGTTTTAATTCCTAAGGCAATCTTTTGATATTTATACAGTTTTAATATTTTAATTTTAACTCATGAAAACACTAATTCTAATACTCGCAATGTTCATTACACCTCCACCTTCAATATATACCTTTAAGGTTCAGAATATTGATGGTAAGACTCTTGACCTGAAAAAATATAAAGGCAAGAAAGTTTTAATTGTTAATACTGCTTCTAAATGCGGTTATACAAAGCAATATGCTGATCTCCAGAAACTTGCAGATACCTACAAGGATAAACTGGTCGTTATTGGCTTTCCTGCAAACAACTTCGGTGGTCAGGAACCGGGTGAAAATTTAAACATCAAGGAGTTTTGCCAGAAGAACTTTGGGGTAACTTTCCCGCTGGCTGAAAAAAGCAGTGTAAAAGGAGATGATATCAGTCCGCTGTTTAAGCACCTCACAACTGCCGAAAATCCTGATTTTACCGGTGATATCAAATGGAACTTTGAAAAATTCCTGATCGATGAAGATGGAAATCTGATTCACCGTTTCCGGTCTGCAGTTACACCAATGTCGTCTGAAATCACTAAACATCTATAATCTATATTCCATTGAAGAAATTATTACTGATACTTTTTGTGGCGTTTTCGCTATCAGAAGCCTATGCCACTGATGTAAAAATTAGTGATGAAGATCAGCTTAAAAGTCTGGTAGACAGTTTTGCGATCGCCATTGTGAAAAAGGATAAAGCATGGATGGTTTCCCACCTTATCGAAACCTGCAAAATGTACGAACCTTCAGGAAGTACTCTCGACAGAGCAGGTATTATCTACACCTTTACAGGTGGAATTTACGATGTCAGTAAATCCACTGCCTTAAATAAATCATTTACAATTGAAGCTGCTGCTGCTGCTGGATCAGCTGATTTTGATGTTCAGGGTGTTGCAAACTTAGATGGAAACCGTATGGATATTGCAGGTTCTTACAGGTTTAACCTGAAATTTATCAAGGCGGAAAAAGGCTGGATGATCTCCGAGGTTATTATCAACCAGAGTTAATTCTTTTTCGAAATTTGATATAACAAAAAATGCCCCGGACCATGTCCGGGGCATTTTTGTTGATTAAATAATTTTTAAATTATTTAAAACGATAAGCCAAACTAGTTTGAATCACCTGATTCTTGTAAATTGGAGTTTCGCTTGATCCATTTTCATTGTTTTTCTGGAAGTCAAGTGCATAACGTCCTTGCAGACTTAATTGATCAGTAAGACCAACACCTAATCCAATAACACCGCCAACAAGGCTTTTCTTTAGATTTTCGTTTTCATTTCTGATTGTATTCTGGTAAGTTGCGTCTCCACGAGTAAATTTCTCTTTAGTGGATGCAAGGAATGAAACCTGCGGACCTACATAAATACTGAATTTATCAGCTGCACCGATCTTGGCCAGAATTGGAATCTCAATAAAGTTTGAGGTTACAGAATATTCATTTGCTACACCCAGTAAACTTGTTCCTGTTGTTTTATACCCCTTTTGTGAGAACATAAGTTCTGGTGAGAAGGCCAGACCTTCAACTACCGGAATATCAACGAACAATCCGGCATTTAAACCTGGCTTAAATTCTGTATTGAAATTCCTGTCATTTGTTTTGATGATATTAGAGAAGTTTACACCTCCTTTAATACCAAATGTTTGTGCTTCTGCTGCTCCTGCGAACAGTACACCTATAGCTAAAATTAATACCTTTTTCATAATGATGTTTATTTATTTATAGGTCTGCTTATGAAATAATGATGCCAAGCTGTAATATTTAGTGAAATAAGGCCTCTGATGCTAAGAAAGTATCTAATCAAACCAATTCCTTTAATAAATTTGCTTCAGAATAAGTTCAATTGTATTTTAAATCGGACGTTTTATGATGATTACCGAAGTAATAGCCTGGTCAGGCCTGATTTTTATCATTCTGAATATAGCCGGGATTTATATTCTGCATAGATTCCTAAGGAAGCGATTGATAGATATGCTTTCTGTCTGGCTTTTTAGCACCTGCTTAAGCCTCGGCATAACTTTTTTATTCATGCTTTTTGGCCTGATTCTATTTCTTAATTGATAATTTCACAAAATCATTCACCTTTTCACATGTATAAAAACTTAAAACGCCTTGTATTTCTTGTCTTTCTGATAAGTCCGCTGATCAGTATTGCTCAAACTCAAAGTTCTTTTATAAATTCCTTAGAAAACCCAAATGACTGGGTTGACGCTGTTTTTAGAAAGTTAAGTAAGCGTGAAAGGATAGCCCAGCTATTTATGGTCAGGGCTCATACCGATAAAGGAAAGGCCTTTGAAGATTCGATTGCAAGGCTGATCCGAAAGGAACGTATCGGCGGACTGGTGTTTTTTCAGGGGGGACCTGCCAGGCAGGCTGTGCTGACCAACCGTTACCAATCTATTTCAAAAGTGCCCTTATTGATATCAATGGATGCTGAATGGGGTTTGGGGATGAGACTCGACAGTACTATTTCTTATCCTTATCAGCTCACACTTGGAGCAATACAGGATAATAAGCTGATTTATGAGATGGGTAAGCAGGTCGCCATGGATTTTAAACGTATTGGCATGCAGGTAAACTTCGCCCCGGTTGCTGACATTAATAATAATCCAAAGAATCCGGTTATTGGAATCCGGTCTTTCGGGGATAATAAATACAATGTTGCTGCAAAGGTTTCTGCTTACATGAAAGGGCTTCAGGACAATAATGTTCTGGTTAGTGTCAAGCATTTTCCCGGACATGGTGATACGGATGTTGATTCTCATCATGACCTTCCCCAATTGCCATTTACCCTTGAGCGACTTGACTCACTGGAATTATATCCTTTCAGGGAGCTGATCAAAGAAGGAGCTTCGGGTATCATGGTTGCACACATGAGTATCCCGGTTCTTGATAATACTCCCAATTTACCCTCAACACTTTCCCGTCCGATTGTTACCGGGCTTTTGAAAGAGGATCTTGGATTTAAGGGAATTATTTTCTCGGATGCGATGGAGATGACAGGGGTTGCAAAGTTTTTTCCGGAAGGGGAAAGTGATGTGCTGGGTCTGATTGCAGGTCTCGATGTCATTGAGCTTTCGGGTAATTCCAAAAGGGCGGTAAAACTGGTACGCCAAGCGATAACATCCAGACAGCTGAGCTGGGAACGCATCAATGCCAGCGTCAGAAAGGTGCTTCTGGCCAAATATTGGTCAGGGCTATCAAAAAAACAGTTTGTAAATCCTGATAATATCATTTCTGATCTGAATCGACCAGAATCCAGGCTGCTAAATCAACAACTGGCAGATGCTGCAGTTACAATTCTGAATGGTGATGCGCAGATCAAAAATCTGGATTTAAGCAAGAAAACTGCACTGGTGAGTATGGGAGCATCAGGCTTGACGACTTTTCAGAATATCATGAAGCCCTTGTTGCCAAATTCCCTGATTTTTTTATTGCCCAAAGATGCTTCGGATAGCGATGTTAATAATGTCAGGGCAGAACTAAAAGCTTTTGATCAGATTATTGTCAGTATTCATGATACACGCAGACGTCCGGGAGCGGTCCTTGATTATAATGCCGGACTCAAAACACTGATTGCTGATATAGCCGGAATGAACAGTATGTTCACTCTCTTTGCTAATCCCTATGCCATTACTGGACTTCCAGGGATTGAAAAAGCGAAAACTTTAATACTCAATTATCAGAATTCAGATGAGGCTCAAAGGGCTGCTGTAAAAGTAATTACCGGTGAACTGAATGCAAGTGGAAAATTACCGGTGGCTGTTAACCCCGGTTTTAAAAATGGAGATGGAATCAGTC
Organism: uncultured Sphingobacterium sp.; assembly: GCA_964356005.1. GTDB lineage: Bacteria > Bacteroidota > Bacteroidia > Sphingobacteriales > Sphingobacteriaceae > Daejeonella. The sequence continues at coordinate 15,966 of CAYHGN010000046.1, read as the reverse complement.
AGAAATAGCCTATTTTATTCATTTTGAGAAAAAATTAGCCTTTTTATTCTATTCAGGCCCGCATGTGTTGCCGGCTTTTTTTATTGTGCGATCAATGGGATTGAATTACCCGATTGATCAATAAAATCAATATTTTTATGATGCAATGAATAAAAGGCCAGCTATCCAAATACGTTTATACCAGATCCAGACATGTCCCAGCAAAAAGCCCTGAAATTAGTTCGTGCATCAGCGGGCTCAGGTAAGACTTTTGCGCTGACAGCACATTACCTGATTTTGCTTTTTAGCGGGAAGGGCAAATACCGTGAAATTCTGGCTGTTACTTTTACAAATAAGGCCACAGCTGAAATGAAAGAGCGAATTCTCGGAGCGCTCGAAGAACTTGCCCGTTTCGGTTATGAAAAATCGAAATTCAGTTCTATTCTGAAGGAAAATTATCCGGAATTGGATGATCAGCAGGTTAGGGCAAAATCCTCAGAAATATATGCGGGTATACTGCATGATTACAGCCGCTTCTCGGTCAATACCATCGATGGTTTTGTTCAGCAATTGATCAGAAGTTTTGCATTTGAGCTAAACATAGATAGCGGCTATAAACTTGAAATGAATCAGGAAAAAGTGAAAGATGAGCTTGTCGTGGCTTTGAACCTTCAGCTTGAAAAGGATCCTGAACTACTGGAATGGGTGACCGGCCTTGCCATCGATCGTATCAGTGATGGTTATGACTGGGATTATAACCGTGCTTTAAAAGAGCTTGCTAAAGAAATATTTAAGGAACGCTACTATCCCTTTCAGGAGGCAATGCAGGCTATGGGGCCTGAACAAACCAGAGAATTTAATGCCCTGCGAAATCAGATAAAAAAGGGCATTAAAACATTCAATGAAGAGATCATTGAATATACCAGCAGCATTGCAAAACTCTTTGATGCATCTGGGATTGAATCGAAAGATCTGAGTGGGAAGTCAAACAATCCGCTGTTAAAATTGGATAAGATCACTCAGGGAGATTTTGCAAGGGTTGAAACACTTAGGAAATTCCTGAATAATTTTGATCAATGGCCTAACAGTGTATTGAAAGATAGCAGCCTCCTTGAGCACTTGTATGAGCAGTTAAATCCGCTTCTGGTTCAGTTGATAGCCTATTATGATGAAGGTATAGAAATCTATAATACTTATCTGGCTATCAATAAGAACAGTTCATACCTACGTTTGATGCAGCGAATGTCAGAACTTTTAAAGGATTACCGTTCAGAAAAGCGGGCTTTGCTGATCTCGGATGCTCAGCAGCTTTTGAAGGGCATAACAGGTTCTGATGCAGATAATCCCTCCTTTATTTGGGAGAAAACAGGTAACAAGTTTAAACATTTCCTCTTTGATGAGTTTCAGGATACCAGCACATTCCAATGGATTAATTTTTTGCCCCTGCTAAAAAATGCGATTGCAGAAGGAACGCATGCTGGCCATTCGGCACATCTGGTTGTAGGTGATGTAAAACAATCCATTTATCGCTGGAGAAACGGCGATTGGCGGATTCTGCACAGTAATTTAAAAAGGGATCTGCTTGAGGATAATGTGGCTGAAGAGAATCTGATGTACAATCGCAGAAGCGCAGAAAATATTATTCAATTTAATAATTTTCTGTACAGCAGTCTGCCCGCAATTTTGCAGCAAAACCTAAATGATCTTTTTTATGAGTCAGCTCCGGAGTACCTGCACGATTCATGGGAAATAGAGAACGGTAGTATGATTGTCAAAGCGTATGAGGGAAGTCATCAGCAAATAACAGATAAAACATTATCTGGAGGGAGAATCGAAGTAAAATTCTTTCCAAAGAAAACAAAATCCTCAGTAAGTGATGAACAGGAAGAAGAGGAGGAACAGTCTGAAGCTGCAGAATATACTATTGAAAAACTGACTGAGCTTTTAAAGCAGGGTGTTTCAATGAGGGATATTGGTATTCTGGTACGGTCAAATCGTGAAGCAGTGGAGATTCTTGATTGTATTTTTCAAAAAGCGAATCAGGACCGCCTGACTGAAGCAGCAGGAAAATCGTTTCAGGTAATATCCGGTGAGGCATTGAAGATCATGAATAATCCGGCTATTGCTTTATTAATCTCAACCTTCCGTTTACTAACAATCAGGGAATCTGAAAGTGGAATTTTTAAGGCCGAATGTGCACGACTTTGGGCTCAGATTCAAAATCCTGGAAAGAATCTGATCGAAATAGACAGCAATCATTGGATGAATATGGCATCCGGCCCGATCACTTCAATGGAAGAGATTTTACCTGCCGAATTATGCTCAGGTTTAAACTCATTTAAGTACCTGCCTGTGGCTGAACTCACAGAGAGACTCATAAATATCTACTGTCTTGGAATTGCTGATTTTCAATGTCTGATTCCATTTCTTCTGGCCTTCAGGGACCAGGTGGCAGTGTTTGCATCTGCCGGAGATCAGGGAATCGGTGCATTTTTGGAATGGTGGGATAATGAGGGCTCAGCTAAGGCTTTACCTTCATCAGAAAGTCAGGATGCGGTTCAGGTAATGACTGTTCATAAATCCAAAGGCCTTGAGTTCAAAGCAGTGATAGTGCCTTTTCTCAGCTGGAATTTTGTCACCTCCTCAAACGGGCGATTAAAAAATATTTTATGGGCTGATGCTAAACCTGCTGGTTTTGAGCAGTTTAAATCTCTACCCGTGGACCTTAGTAAAGGATTAGCGACTACAGTTTTTGCCTCGGATTATTTTGAAGAAATCATGCTTGGCTATATGGATATGATCAATACCATGTATGTGGCAACAACCCGGGCGAAAGATTATCTCTGTTTAATCTGCCCGAATGTTCCTGAAAAGAAGAAGGATGGCAAAGAGAGTACGCATAAGAATATCCAATCAATTCTTTCGGGCTTATTCGAGACTCAAGAAACTGGTGATCTGGAATTTGAATCAGATGACACCCATTATTTTATGGGTGAGCTTCCTGCTATTATTCCTGATGTTGAAACAGGCTCAGAACATGAATCTTTAAAAATTCATAAATACAATGTGAATGAACAGCTAACTGAGCGTTTTAAACGGAATAGCATGAAAGAGGATTCCTGGTTCAATGCAAAGCAGCGCAAGGGAGTTGTACTGCATAAATTGCTGGAGACCTTAAGTGGCACCGAAGATCTGGATAAACTCATTTCTGAAAAGGTTCAGGAGGGACTCATCAGAGAATCAGAAAGAGAGGAGATTAAACAGGCTGTTGGGGATGTTTTGCTTCAGGAAGAAATAAAGCACTGGTTCAAAACCGCCAAATCAGTTATCAGTGAAAAGGATATGATTATTGATTCAGGAACTGTAAAAAGGCCGGATAAGCTGTTTGTCTTTGAGAAGAGTGCGGTTCTTCTGGATTTTAAATTTGGCGCGCAAAACAATAAATATATTGCAGATATCAGTCTTTACCGTGATAATCTGATGAAAATGGGTGAATTTGATCAAGTGGATGCTTATTTATGGTATGCACAGGATCGTAAACTGCAGAAAGTCTGATCATGGAGAATCAATCATCGGATAAGTTTCTGTACCGGGTTGCAGAAGATCTATTGAACCGCTTCGGAAAAGATCTTCAGGATGTTGCAATTGTATTCAATAATAAACGACCTCAATTATTTCTGCGGAAGTACCTGGCAGAGATTAGTGCTAAGCCGATCTGGAGTCCCCGCTTTTATACGATCCAGCAATTTTTCTCTGAATCAACCAGTCTGGTTTGTGCATCTCAGTTAAAGCAATTCTTTGTACTCTATTCTGAATACAATCTTCTATTAAAAAAGGAAGGTAAAGAACCTGTAAGTGCCGATGTATTTTATCCTTTGGCCGAGATCATTGTTTCTGATTTTTCTCAGATTGATTATTACATGGCCGATCCGGCGAAAGTCTTTAATCTGATAGGCAGTATCGCCGAACTAGAGCAGCAGTTTCCAAATTTTGAGGAGGAACAACTTGCCTTTATGGAGAGTTTCTGGTCATCCTTTTCTCAGAAAAAGCAGAACAAGGTTCAGGAGAAATTCATTGAAATGTGGCATCGGATGCCGCATCTCTACCAGAATTTTCATGCAAGGCTTGCTGAACAGGGGCTGCTCAGCAGTGCTAAGATGTACCGTAATCTTGCTGAAGGTAAGGATTCTGATGCGGGATTTTTAAATGAATTCAGCCATGTTGCTTTTGTAGGTTTTAATGCATTATCAAGAGCTGAGGAAATTTTGTTCAGATCCTGGCAGGATGAAGGTCGTTGTTCATTTTATTTTGATGCTGACGAGCATTATTTTTCTGATAATATTCAGGAAGCCGGACATTTTATCAGGAGGAACATTAATACCGTGGGTCTCGAAAACCAGTTTGCGATTTCCGAAAACCGGATTGATGATCCTAAAAAGGAGTTTACTATAGTTCAGGCCCTGGGTAAAATAGCTCAGGGCAAATTGCTTGCTGAATTGCTCCCCGGGAGTATGGGTAAGAATGACCCTGCTTCCAAAGCAATTATCCTTGCTGATGAGAGTCTTTTGCTTCCGGTTCTTCAAACTGTAGATGATGAAAGTCTGAATATTACCATGGGCTATCCCTTTGAACAGTCGGCAGTGTTCGGTTTATGTGATCTCTGGCTAAATATTCAGGAAGAAATGGCTGTGGGTGATAAAACTTCCATTGCCTATCCCAGAGTGCTCACTTATATTTTCAACCCCCTTATTGCTACAAATATTGACCAGAGGAATCAGATCCATAAGGAGATTATTGAAGAAAAGAAAGCCAGATTTAAGCTTCAGGATTTGAGGGGCACAGGTAAAATTGCCAGACTTACCTTTAGTCCCTTTGAAAGTCCTGCCGATTCTATCAGAAATCTGGGAAGCTTACTTTTGCTGGTTTCAGAACAGATTGCTGATCTGCGTAAACTGGAAAGTTTGCTCATCGCCGAGGCGGTTAAAACACTGAATGTACTTTCAGATAGTTTTGCAGAGCTTGGCAATGCCGGAGCAATGCCCGAGATAAACGCGGGTTTTGTGTACAGAACAATCAGAAGGGCTTTAGCCGGACTCACAGTTCCTTTTGATGGTGAACCTTTGTCAGGTTTGCAGGTGATGGGACTGCTCGAAAGCCGTTGTCTTGATTTCGATGAACTAATTATACTTGGAATGAATGAAGGGGTACTTCCGAAGGTGAGTATAACCCCGTCTTTTATCCCGGATAATGTAAGAAGAGCTTTTGCCTTACCTGTTCTGGAAAACCAAAATTCCATTTTTGCCTATTTCTTTTATCGACTCCTGCATTGTGCTAAGAAAGTTACCCTGGTTTATATCGGTATTACTGATGACAAAGCCGGAAGCAGTGGAGAGGAAAGCAGGTTTATAAAACAGCTTGAGTTTGAAACATCCTGCAATTTCAGGCATGTTTTACAACAGAATCAGCCAATTGATACTTCAGCACAACAGGGTATAGAAGTTAGCAAGACTGGGCCCGTGCTGGATAAACTTCGCACTTATTTAAAAAGAAATTCAGAGAGCAAATACGATAAAAAGATCTCTGCATCTGCATTCACTGATTATGTAAGCTGTTCGCTGAAATTCTTCTTCGGCAAAATAGCTGGTCTGGCAGAGCCTAAGGATTTGCCGGATGAGATCGGTCCGCACACTGTGGGTACCATGCTCCATACTGTAATGGAAAGTTTTTATCGTGATTCGCTTGGAAAAGAAGTGACTGCGGGCTATATCAGGCAGCGTGAAAAATTGCTTCCAGCTATGTCTAAAGCGGCTATGGTCAAGGAGTTGAAGCTTAATCCGGATTATGAAATTTTGCAAAGTGCATTGCAGCAGATCATTATAAAAGTAATTGAGCAATATGCTTTAAAAGTATTGCGGCATGATGAGCAAATTGCACCTTTTGTAATAAAAGAGCTTGAAGACAGAGAAGCTTATACACCTCTGTTTCCGATTGAAGTAGCCGGCAGGGAAGAGCAGGTGAGGTTAATGGGTATCATTGACAGGGTAGATATTCATCAAAATAAAACCAGAATTGTAGATTATAAAACCGGTAAGGATCAGTTAAAGTATGGTGATTTTGAAGGTTTATTTGTAGAAGAAGGGAATGGTCAGAATAAAGCCTTGCTTCAAACGCTCTTTTACACTCTTGTGTATGAAATGGCCAGAGGTGTAAGTCAGGTGGAGCCCCATCTTTACACGGTAAAGGATTTCAAAAATGGCACCCTGTTCTCTGAGAAGGGAAAGGATGGCTTAATTCTAACAGATGAGAATCTGGCTGGGCTAAAAGATCTATTTGCCCAAAAACTAAAGGAAAAACTCAATGAGTTATTCGATAGTTCAGTTCCGTTCAGGCAAACTGCGAATGCTGATAATTGTAAATACTGTACGTTTAAAGGGATTTGCCAGAGGTAGATGATTAATTACGAATTAAGAATTACGAATTACGAATTACGAAAAAAGAATTACGAATTACGAAAAAAGAATTACGAATTACGAATTACGGGTATATCATTTTGCCTTAGAGCTTATTTGAATTTTTCCGATAATCCGACAGATCTCTTCTGCATCATAAATTAAACTATCACTCATTTCTTTTGATAAATAATTGGTAGCACATAACAAACGTAGCCAGTAAGATGTTTCTCTGCCTTCCTTATATGCAATAGAAAACTTTGAAATGAAATCAGCTTTCGATTGGGCTCCTATTCCTTCCTCAACATTTGCCCCAATGGAGGTTCCGCTTCTAAGCATTTGTTGTGAAAGGATAAATTCATGTTTCTCATTTTTCAAAAATTTACTTGCATTTACAATCCGAATTGCAAATGCAAATGTTTTTTTTGGATTAAGTTTTCGGTTTTCATTCTTTGATTCATTCATTACCGAAATTTCATAATTCATATTTGGAAATCAATTTTAAACTATTTAACGGTATCCGTAATTCGTAATTAATAATTCGTAATTAATAATTGATACCCTCAATTTACCGTTATCTGTAATTCGTAATTCGTAATTAATAATTCGTAATTAATAATTGATAGCCTTATATTTGCGTTCCAAAAATTGATTTTACACATGAGAGAAATACAATTCAGAGAGGCACTTCGTGAAGCATTAAATGAAGAAATGCGCAAGAACGATAAGATCTTTTTAATGGGCGAAGAAGTTGCTGAATATAACGGAGCATACAAAGTTAGTCAGGGAATGCTTGATGAGTTTGGTGCCAAAAGGGTAATTGATACCCCGATTGCTGAATTAGGTTTCACCGGAATCAGTATTGGTGCAGCAATGAACGGTTTGAGTCCTATTGTTGAGTTCATGACCTTCAATTTCTCCCTTGTTGCAATTGATCAGGTGATTAATGTAGCAGCGAAAGTTCTTAGCATGAGTGGCGGACAGTTTTCATGTCCAATTGTTTTCCGTGGTCCAACAGGAAATGCGGGTCAGCTGGGTGCTCAGCACTCTCAAAACTTTGACAGCTGGTATGCAAATTGCCCTGGATTAAAGGTTGTTGTTCCATCAACACCTTATGATGCAAAGGGTTTATTGAAACAATCTATTCTGGATCCGGATCCGGTAATCTTTATGGAATCGGAAGTAATGTATGGTGATAAGGGTGAGGTACCTGAAGAGGAATATTACTTGCCGATTGGTAAGGCTAATATAGTTAAAGAAGGTTCTGATGTTACTATTGTAACATTTGGAAAAATGCTGTCGAGGGTGGTTATGCCTGCAGTTGAAGAATTAACCAAGGAAGGAATTAATGCCGAAGTGATCGATTTGCGTACTATTCGTCCAATCGATTATGATACTGTTATAAATTCAGTTAAGAAAACCAATCGTATGGTTTTTGTAGAAGAAGCATGGCCTTTAGGCTCAATTGCTACTGAGGTTGCTTTCAAAGTTCAGAAGGATGCGTTTGATTTTCTGGATGCTCCGGTTTTGAGAGTTACATGCGCGGATGTTCCTCTCCCTTATGCACCAACATTGATCAAAGAAGCGCTTCCTAATCCAGAACGTGTGATTGCTGCTGTAAAAAGTGTGCTATACAAAGAAGCATAAGAGCTAATAAAATACATAAAAGAGCCCTCTCTGGAGTAATTCCGGAAGGGCTCTTTTATTCTCCTGAATTTTAAAGTGTGATCTGCCGTTTTATACTTTCTTCAAGTGAGATTAAGGTCTCGGTTCGCTGAATCCCTTTAACACCTTGAATATCTTCATTAAGTACCTGTCTTAGATGATTGGTATCCCTGCAGATGATTTTAGCAAACATGCTGTATGAACCGGTCGTGTAATGTAATTCTACCACTTCTTTAATTTTTCTCAGATTTTCAACTGCATCTTTATATTGAGATCCTTTTTCGAGATAGATACCTAAAAACGCGCATATATCGTATCCAATCTTTTGTGGGTCAATGATGAGATGAGATCCCTTTATAACCCCCATATCCTGCATTTTTTTCATCCTGACATGGATAGTTCCACCCGAAACGATCAATTTTTTGGCAATTTCAGTGTAAGGAATCGTTGCGTCTTCCATTAATATGGAGAGTATTTGGGTATCTAGATTGTCAAGTTCGAAATTTTGGCTTCTGTTTTCCATTTTTAATTATAGAATTATTAATAATTACGCAATATAATTATAGTTTATGTAAAAATTAAAATAGTTTATTAAAATATTTGCAATAAATGGGTACTTGTTTTACATTCGTATTAAGCAATCGCAAATTGATTGTTTACACACTGTAGGGTGGTGAAATTTGGCAGACACACCTCCTCGTCTCGGTGGCGAAGATTTGGGAAATACCGTTAAAGGGAAATAACTGCTTCGTGAAGGTTCGACTCCTTCCCCTACAGCAAACCTTATTCAACAGGTTTATAATTGGTTAGTTTAAATAAGCTCCTGCCCATCAGGAGCTTATTTTATTTGCGGGATACTGGTAGAGGAGATGCCGGTAATTTGCCAATAAAATTACATTTGAATTGAAATTTATCTGCTGGCAAAGGCTAATTCTGTGATCCGGTTTATATTACTTAGGACAGAAGTTCTTTGGTGCGGCAGCTTGCACAGTTTAGAATGACAATGCCCATCTATAGCCTACCCTTATTCCCTTTATCAATATTGAAATTTAAACCTCCTATTTTTCAGACAAATTACGATATTGTCATCAATTTAATAATAATATTAATAATAATATAAAAATTAAATCAAATCATTAAAATATTTGCAAGAAATTGGAAGTTTACTTACATTTGTATCAAGCAGTCATAAAAATGGTTGTTTACACACTGTAGGGTGGTGAAATTTGGCAGACACACCTCCTCGTCTCGGTGGCGAAGATTTGGGAAATACCGTTAAAGGGAAATAACTGCTTCGTGAAGGTTCGACTCCTTCCCCTACAGCAAACCTTATTCAACAGGTTTATAATTGGTTAGTTTAAATAAGCTCCTGCCCACCAGGAGCTTATTTAATTTGAAACAAATCTGATTCTGTCATTGTTCATAAATCATCAAGGATATTATTAACAGGTTCGAAATTTTTAGCTTGAATATTATCTTGTAATTATCAAATTGTTAAAATAATACTATTATAAATATTAATTAAATAAAAATTAAAATAAATCATTAAAATATTTGCAAAGAATGCGGCTTATAATTACATTTGTTCTAAGCGATCTGAAAATGATTGTTTACACACTGTAAGGTGGTGAAATTTGGCAGACACACCTCCTCGTCTCGGTGGCGAAGATTTGGGAAATACCGTTAAAGGGAAATAACTGCTTCGTGAAGGTTCGACTCCTTCCCCTACAGCAAACCTTATTCAACAGGTTTATAATTGGTTAGTTTAAATAAGCTCCTGCCCATCAGGAGCTTATTTTAGTTAAGGTAAATACGTAAAATTCAAAATATTCGGTTTTGAATTATTTCAGTTCATATTTATCAGCATATCGTTTATAGAGCTGCTTATGAAGGTTATCCAAACTAATGGTTCGGCCTTGAATAAAAGCTGAATTTACCTTATTACCCAGCATATCAAGCGCATCTCCATCTGAAATGAATAAGGTTGCATCTTTGCCTTTTTCCAGGCTGCCTGTTGTTTTATCGATTCCCAGTATTTTGGCTGTATTCAAGCTGATCATTGATAATGCCTGCTCTTTGGTTAAGCCATATGCAACCGCTGTTCCTGCTTCGAATGGAAGATTGCGCTGACGCCAGTATCCGGTACCTGTCAGTGAATAGAGAACCCCAGCATCCTGTAGTAATTTTGGAAGCTTATAAGGAAGGTAAACATCGTCTTCTGTTCTGTCTGGTAAGGTCTGCGTTTCAACTAGAATTACAGGAACCTGGTTATCACGAAGAAAATCTGTAACCAGATAAGATTCAGTACCCCCTACAATCACTGGTTTTAAATCAAATTTCTTAGCCAAATTAACAGACATGATGATGTCTTTTGCTGTATTTACATGGATAAATAATTTTTTGTTCCCATTGAAAAGACCCTTCATGGCATCAAATCGAGCGTTGAATTCAGCAGGTTTTGACAATTCTGAATAAGCTTTGGCTAAAGTAAAATAGCTTTCTAATTCAGCGATCTGTTTTTGTTGAGCCTCTTTTGGATCGATTGCGGGAGCCAAAGTATTTTGCCCTAAAAACCCACTACGGGTTCTAACTACCGGCCAATTGATATGAATGCCAATATCATTTTTATATGAAGCATCTTCCCAATTCCATCCATCTAATACTACTATGGACGACTGACCCGATACTAATCCACCAGTAGGAGTTGGCTGCGCCATTAATACACCGTTTGAACGTAAAGTTGGGATAACTTTTGAATCAGTATTGTATGCAATTATTGAACGGATATGGGGATTGATTTCGCCAACATCCCCCTGATCATCTGTACCTCTTGCTCCCGATCCAACTTCTATTAACCCCAATGATGTATTTGATGCAATGAAACCAGGGTAAACATGTTTACCTATCGCATTTATAATATTGGTGGTGCCTGAATTAAAATCCATTCCACCAGCATTACCTATTCCGGTAATCTTCCCTTTATCAAAGCTGATATAGCCATTTTCTATAACCTGACCGTTTCCGGTATGGATAGTAGCTCCAATAATTGCTACAGGTTTTGATTGTGCTTTAGAGGGTATGATGCTAGCTTGTCCGAAGGCGAATCCTGCACAAAGCATTAAACCCGCAAAGCCTGTATATTTTTTCATGTCGATCTTCATTTTGTGATATTTATTGATTTTGTGCAGAAAGGTCAAAGTTCTCCATAGTTTCACATTCGTAAAGTCCCTGACGCTGGAGGTTTGGACGGGCAGTTACTGTTCCACTACTTTTCGCTTCGATCATTTTCTGAATAATCCTTCCCTGGTCTGCTTTTAATTCCTTCTGCTTTTGTGCATCCTGATCTATATCCCAATAAGCAATACCATCTACAAATGTTTTTTCAGTTTTTGCATAAATCGACAAGGGATTATCTGACCATAGAACCAAATCTGCATCTTTTCCAACCTTTAAACTTCCAACTCTATTATCTATATGCAGCATTTTGGCAGGGTTTAGTGTGATAAGTTTCAATGCGTCTTCTTCGCTCATTCCTCCATATGTGATCGCTTTTGCAGCTTCCTGATTCAAACGCCTGGCCATCTCGGCATCATCTGAGTTGAAACCTGTTAAAACACCCACATCATGCATGATCTTTCCATTGTATGGAATGGCCTCAGCAACTTCATTTTTATAAGCCCACCAATCGCTGAAAGTAGAACCGGCAATTCCTCGTTTCTTCATTCCGTCAGCTACTTTATAACCTTCCAGTATATGGGTGAAAGTATTGATCTTAAAGCCCATAGAATCTGCTACATGCATCAGCATGTTAATTTCCGACTGAACGTATGAGTGACAGGTAATAAAGCGCTTATTTTCCAGAATTTCTACCAGCGCATCCAATTCCAGATCGCGTCTTACATTATTTCCTTTAACTGCTCTTGCTGCTTTATACTCTTTTGCCCGTGTAAATGCATCAATAAACACTTGCTCAACACCCATTCTTGACTGCGGGAAGCGTAAATTTCCTCCCGGAATCTGAAAACTGCTTTGTTTCACATTCTCACCCAGTGCAAATTTGATAAAGCCATCACTGCCTTCAAACTTCATTTCTTCCGGGTTTTTGCCCCATCTTAGTTTGATGAGCTGTGACTGTCCGCCGATTGCATTTGCTGAACCATGAAGGATTTGTGAAGATGTAACTCCACCAGCCAGTTGACGATAGATGTTGATATCCTCTGATGTAATGATATCGGCGATTCTGACTTCCGAACTGACAGACTGTGCCCCTTCATTAATACCGCCGCTTCCGCCTATATGTGAGTGTTCATCAATGATGCCGGGAGTAAGATGTTTCCCGCTTGCATCGATTACTTTGGCAGAACCATGGTTTAGGTTTTTGCCAATCGATTTTATTTTACCATTCTCTATCAATACGTCTGTATTGATTAACTTTCCTTCTTTCTCATTCGTCCAGACAGTAGCATTTTTAAATAAAATAACCTCTTTTTTGGGAGCCTCAGTATAGCCGTAGGCCATAAATGGATAGATAACCGGACCGTAGGCAATTACAGGTTTCGGAATCTCCTTTTTTGCCTGATCCTTAAAGGCCTCTTTAAATGAAGCTGTCCATTTTTTGCTTGTGCCATCAGTTAAAATAGCTTCACCTTTAAAGGTTATTGGTGATACTGAACTGATATACCCATTTAATCTAATAGTTCCTCCAGGATTCTTTTTCAGATCAAAGTTCATACTTAACAAATCGCCAGTACGAATAATATTACCCTTTACCTTGATACTGTCTAAGCCTTTTCGCTCTGCATTAAGGTCATAGGAGCTTGTTGTTCCGCCAATCTTGATTTCAAGATCAGTGCTACCTTCCATGTTTAAGGTATAGGTGCCTCTAAGATCAGCGAGATTCATTTTTGTCACCACATATTGATTGCCCTGAACCCAGTTCTCATAAATGATGTTATCTTTTTTGAAGATATTATCCGATGTGATGATAAAGTTTGCGAGTTTTCCTTTACTTAATGTTCCTACCAGTTCAGATACACCCAACATTTCTGCGGGTACTTCGGTTAATGACTTTAAAGCTTGCTTCTCAGTCAATCCGCGATCAATTGCTGTGCGAAGGTTAGTCCAGAAATCTTTTGGAGCTGCCTCCAGGCCGAAACTTGTTATGGCAAATTTAATCCCGGCCTTTTCCAGCTTAGAAGGATTTGATGGTGCCAGCTCCCAGTCTTTTAATTGGGTATAGCTAATGTTTCTTGCGTCTGCCGGATCTTCGATATCAAAAGGTTTTGGAAAGTTTAAAGGGATAATGAAACTTCCTCCTGTTGCTTTTGCTTCAGTGATACGCTGGTATTCCTTTCCATCGGTTTTGAATACATATTGCTTACCAAATTCATCACCAATCTTATCAGCCCTAAGTACACTTAAAACATCACCTACCTCAAATATTTGTGATAATGATTGTGATTTATTGAATTCATCCAAAGAGATATTGAATTCATCTTTTTGATTCTTATACCAGGCAGCATCCAGATAGGTTTGGCGCAATAAAGCGATTGAACCCATCAGGGAAGTTGGATAACTGTTGGTAGAACTTCCCTTGCTGAATGAATAATGTGCTGCTACCTGATCTTTCAGGATCACTATGCTTTCATCATTATCATTTAAGCTTGCAATAAGGGATACGCCTCTTGCAATTCCATCACGGCTAACAGATTGCACGGTACCAAAACCTGCTTTTTTATAGTCTTCTGATTTCTTTGAATCGACAGCAAAAATTGATCTGACTGCAATTTCAGGCCTGATCGCCTCATTCCATGCATAGGCTCCAGCTTTCGTGGAGGTAAATACCTGTGTTCGTCCAAAGCCAGCTCCTTGACGGGTACCCGGCCCGGCTGATAAGCCATAGCTTGAAAAGGCATCAACGAATGAAGGATAAATAAATTTACCTTTCAGATCGATCTTAATGTATCCGTCAGGAATAGATAATCCCTGGCCTGCAGCCTCTATTTTTTGATTTTTGACCAATAATACACCATTACTTATTGTCTCTTCTGCACTAACAATAATTGTTGCATTTGTAAAGGCATACAGACCCGGTCGTTTATCATGTGAGCCGTTCACAGGGAAAGTTACCTGTGCAGTTGTATCGCAGACCTGTGCGATCAGTAAACATAAAAGAATAAAATATCTCATTATAATTTTGGTTTTAGGAGATCGAATGTAGCGGATATTCTGTCAGTCATTCAAGTCAAAATATAACATTGCTGTTACATTATTGTGAGCTCCCAACAGGTTTTATCATAGGGTGGAAAATTTGCTGAGTATATATTCGTTTCAACTCTTAACTTTGGAACTCAATATGAAATCAAGAATTCTGTTTTTTACAATTTTCTGTATTCTTACCTCCTCCATTTTATCTTCCTGTGTGAAAGATGATAATGAAGCGATGCCAAAAAGTACAGTATCGAGATTGTATGTTTCAAATGCTGATACTGATGCGGCAGTAAACAATACCTTGATCTTTGATCCTGCTGATCAGCCTAAATTTACCGATTCTTATAAATTCAATTCCCAATTACCCGATGGTAACGGAATTCTGTTTGACCCTTATTCAGGTGTGGTATTCCAGGTTAGCAGGTCGAATAAAAACATCAAAACTTTTAAGGTAAACACTGACGGAAGCCTGGTGATTAAGAATTCTTTTGTACATGAAGGTTTGTTGAGTGCGCGTGAAATTGCTTTTGACCGATCCAGAGACATATTATATATTTCCAGCAATATCGATAGCGCAATTTATGTGTACAATAGTGTAAGTACCCTTAAGGATATTGTCCTGGCTGATAAGAAGCTAAAGCTCAATGGACAGCCCTGGGGAATTCATCTCGATAATGACCGGCTTTTTGTTGTGATAGATCAAACCAGAGCTGAAGTGCAGCTATTTGAAAACGCCTCCGCATTGGCTGTAGGACCGATCACTCCAACGAAAAAAATAACAGTAATCGGTGCTGCCAGGTTACATGGTATTACTTATTCAGCATCGAGGGATGTTCTTATCCTGACTGATATAGCAGAAGCAACTGCAGCCGGATTTGATTCTGATGGTTCAATTCATATTATTACAGATGCCAATTCAAAATTTACTGCCACGGGTCCACCGATTGCCCCTTCAAAAACAATAAAGGGGGCTCTTACCGGACTTGGAAATCCTGTTGATGTAGCCTGGGACGACAGGGAAGGTAAAGATCTGATCTATATTGCAGAAAAGGCAAGACGCAAAATTCTCGTTTTCAATTATTCAAGAACAGGCAATATTGCACCTTCCGTAATTGCAGATCTGACAAGCAGTCCGGAAGCTATTTACCTTGATGCGCGTTAAGCATATTTTGGATTGTTATTAATGCAGGTTTTTTCTTTACTTTGATCCTAAATTTAAATAATATGTACTCTACTTTATTTGGCTTGCACTCCGGACTTCGATATATAGTCCTATTGTTATTGGTTATTGCTTTATTATTAGCTGTAGTCGGATTATTTGGTAAGAAACCTTACACACAAACCAACCGCAAAGTGAATTTATTTGCGATGATTTCAACTCATACCCAGTTTCTTGTTGGACTGATTCTTTATTTTTACAGTCCGGCAGTTAATTACTCAAATATGGGCCTGGCAATGAAAGAAGCAACCACTCGTTACTGGACCGTAGAACATTCCGTAATGATGTTGTTTGCAATTGTCCTGATCACAGTTGGTCATTCCCGTTCCAAGAAAGCAGCAGATGGGTTTAACAAGCACAGATCGATTGCTTTGTACTATGGTTTAGCAGTTTTGGTTATTTTGGTAGCAATTCACCAAAGTGGTCGCCCGATTTTGGGATAAA
>CAYHGN010000045.1:0-26656 GCA_964356005.1 uncultured Sphingobacterium sp. | reverse complement strand
GGGATTCTAACCCGGTTCCCTTTTAATTCCGAATATGATTTCGGAAACCTAAAGCATTGCAAATTTAGCATAAGCTTTAACAAATTCAAATGAATTTGAGAATTGGTTGTTCTGATTTTGGGCTTATTAATTATCTTTAGAAATAAGGATGATATGTATCGCATTGAACATCAGACGTTGGAGAGCAAAATTCATATGTAAATCCGTAGGCTGAATTTATCAAAACTCAGATTATCACAAATATTGATAATCCAAAAATTTTATGGCCTTAAAATTGTATTGAGAAATCATTAAAAAGAAATTTATGAAGGAACTCCCACTTACCGTTAAACGATCAATAGAATTAATGGGTCTTTGCCTTTTAGGGGTAATAGTTGCCTACGGACAGCAAATAATCATGCCGGTCATTCTTGCTTTTTTTTTAAGTATAGTCCTGCTTCCGATTTACCGATTCCTGAGATCAAAAAAAGCACCTGAATTTTTGGCGATCCTTTTACCCATTTTACTTGGGGCTGTTCTAATAGCGCTTGTTATCTGGTTCTTTACCGGACAATTCAACAGCCTACTGGCTGAGTTTCCAATGATTAAGAAGAATATAGCCATGCATTTGGCTGAATTGAGCGGATGGATTAACCAAAAAACCAATTTTTCAACTCCTGAGCAACTAAAATTTATAAATGAGCAGAGTAATAAAGTACTGTCTAACGCAGGAGCAATTCTCGGAGGTGCCGCAAACTCAATTACCTCTATATTAATTTATATTGGCCTGGTACCCATCTACATCTATTTATTCCTTTCCTATAAAGGCCTGCTGATACGTTTTGTATTTGTATGGTTTGAAAAAGCAGAACATAAAAAAGTTGAGGAAGTTATGAAGGAAACCGAAGTGATAATTAAAGGTTACCTGATTGGTCTTATGATCCAGATTAGTTATATCATTGTGCTCTTAGGGGGATTATTACTTCTTTTTGGCATAAAGCACGCGCTTCTAATAGGTGTGATCTTTGCCATATTAAACCTGATTCCATACATAGGGGCACTGATAGGAAACATTATAGGTGTACTTCTTACACTAACAAACTCACAGGAAATATTACCGGTATTTATTGTCTTAGGAGTAATTGCAGCAGTTCAGTTTCTTGATAATAACATTTTAATGCCCAGAATTGTAGGTTCAAAAGTTAGAATAAATGCTTTTGCCGCGATATTAGGTGTATTTATTTCAGGAAGTCTTGCAGGTTTTACCGGCATGTTCCTTGCCCTCCCAATGATCGCTATTCTGAAAGTGATTTTTGATCGTTCAGAAATGTTCAAGCCTTGGGGAATTCTGCTTGGAGATGAGGTAATCCTTAAAAAACCAATCAAATTTCCTAAATTAATGGTGAGAAAAAAGAAAATTGCTAAGGCAGAAGTTTAGACAAAATGAAAAAGTCCAATTCAGATAATCCGGTTTTGAAAGTGCTCCTCTATACCTAAACCAAATAATGCAAAATCATACTTTACGGGATCAATAGGGTCAAATTTGCGAAGGTTTGCTGTTAATTCAATTGCAGTTTGCCAATCGACTTGTTTTCGGCTGATGAGTTTTAATTTTCTGGCTACACGTTCCACATGCAAATCTGTCGGGCAAATCAAATCCGAAGGTTTAATACTATTCCAAAGTCCGAAATCCACACCACGATCATCCTTACGTACCATCCACCTCAAAAACATATTCAGTCTTTTACAGGTTGATTTTTGTGAAGGAGAGCTGATATGCTTTTTAGTACGTGATGGAAATTCAGGTAAAGAAAAAAAATAGTTTCTGAATGAATTTAATGCGTTTTCTATATTAGATTCCAGCTTTTTGTTTTTCAATTCACCAAGATAGCACGGTGCAGAAGTAGTTTCAGTATATTCCAAAGAATGCTTTTCCTGATCAAGAAATTCTTCACGAAAGATATTAGGACTTATTGCACTAAAGGCTGTTTCTAAGGTATCAGAACTTGAATAGTGTTGTCTGAAAAACTCAAGAAAATATAAGGTATCTGATAGATTAAAGGTGCGGTGCTTAAAATTGACAAAACGTTTCAGATCTGTTTCCTGATGATTTAAAATAAAATCATAGGGAGAACCATCCATCAGCATAATGAGCTCTTTGCACTTATTGATAATGGTTTTTCTTTGTCCCCAGGCAAGAATAGATGCCCAGAATCCCATGATTTCGATATCCTGCCTTTTAGTAAAAAGATGAGGAATACAGATCGGATCATTTTCGATAAAATCTGGTCGATTATAATGATAATATTTAACATCAAGAAAATCTTTCAGTTCATGAAAAGTATGAAAGGAAGCCGGATAATCTGCCATTAATTAGGTTTCAATCAGGAAAGTGCTTGCTTCAAATCATCAAGCAAATCTTCTATATCTTCCACTCCCACACTTAAACGTAAAAGATTGTCGGTTACACCAACTTTATCACGCTCAGCTTTTGGAATAGAGCCATGGGTCATCGAAACCGGATGATTAATCAGTGATTCAACCCCGCCAAGTGACTCAGCTAATGCAAACACTTTAAACGAGGAAGCAACTCTGAAGGTCTCCTGCAAATCAGCACCCTTCAATGTTATAGAAATCATACCACCAAAATCGCGCATTTGCTTTTTGGCAATATCATGATTCGGATGATCAGTGAAACCTGGCCAATAGATTTTATCTACTTTGGGATGGGTTTTCAAATAGGCTGCAATTTGCCGTCCGTTTTCACAATGTGCTTTCATTCGAAGATGAAGAGTTTTTAGGCCTCTTAGAACAAGAAAGCTATCCATCGGACCCGGTGTTGCTCCACAGGCATTATAGATAAACCAAAGACGCTTATAGAGATCATCATCATTAAGCATCAATGCCCCCATAACAACATCTGAATGGCCCCCAAGATATTTTGTAACAGAATGCATGACAATGTCGGCTCCCAGATCAATCGGATTCTGAAGATAAGGTGATGCAAAGGTATTGTCAACTGCCAGCAAAATATTATTTGCCTTTGCAATAGTCGAAACCGCTTCAATATCAACAATTTGCATTGTAGGATTGGTTGGCGTTTCGATCCAGATCATCTTGGTTTTCTGGTTTACATATTGTTTGACATTCTGAGCATCATTCATATTTATAAAATGAAATTTGATGCCGTAGTTAGTAAAAATCTTTGTGAATATACGATAGGAACCTCCATACAGATCATCGCCTGTAATCACTTCATCTCCGGGACTTAAAAGTTTCATCACGGCATCTGTAGCACCCATACCACTTGAAAAAGCAAGTCCGTGTTTAGCGTTCTCCAGAGCAGCAAGGCAAGATTCCAATGCTTTACGGGTTGGATTGGTCCCCCTGGAATATTCAAAACCCTTATTATCACCGGGCGACTTTTGCCAGTAAGTAGAAGTCTGATAAATTGGGGTCATAATTGCCCCGGTGCTTGGATCTGGTTCCTGACCAGCATGTATTGCTTTGGTTCCGAATTTCATAGATATTTTATTAAAGATTACAGCTAATTACAAAACTATGGATATAGTTCTGAATATATTGAAATTAAGAAGGCTATTTGCTTTTATTTACTGGTACTAAATTTGGGTTAAGCTCTTGTTTAAATTTATAACCCATGTGCTTACCGGTAGGATATCCTGAATTTGAGCCCATGTATTGTTTTTCCTCCAGAGATATTTGCCTTACAGCTTCAAAAGGTGGAGTAAGCAGATCAAATTCCATACAATAAATAATTGCAAGTTCCAGAATCTTCCTTATTTGAACTTTTTTTAGTTTTCCCTTCCAAAATGAATTAAATAGAAAACCAAGCTGGCTCTGGCCATCCACAAAAAAGTGCTCTTCCTTATTTATGAATATCCTGCCAATCAGATAACCAATATCTGAACTTCGGTTATACTTTAGGGAGTCAGCAAGAAAATTATGAATATGAATAATCCCGCAATACTTCCTTGAAGGAACTTCCTGAACATATTTTAGTTTATTAATCTCATGTTCAGGAGGAAAACTGAACACATTGCTATGCATAGATAAAACCAATACATCACCTGAAAACTTAAGCTGTGCTTCAAAATCTCCCCGGTCTGAATAACTGATTTCAACATTCTGATCGATTTTAGAAAAATCGCTCTGCATGTCCTGACAAATCTCCTGAAGTACGGCTTTAAACTGATTAAAAACAGAAGAAGTGGTCTTAAAAATTTGCTGCTTTACAGAAGCTTTATTCTCCAGCAACCTTAAAACATGTTCATAGGATTCTACTTCTTCCATCTTAATTTTAATATGCCCGGGCAAACAATACTCTTTGCGTCGAAGGCTTTCCGGTTACGATACAAATTCCAACTTCTAGTTTATTGTTCAAGGGAATACAACGTATGGTTGCTTTAGTTTCGTCTTTTATTCGCTTTTCGGTTTCAGAAGTGCCATCCCAATGAGCTGAAATAAATCCTGCTTTAGTATCCAAAAGTTCTTTAAACTCTTCGTATGAATTGGCCTCCCGGGTATTCTCTTCCCTGAACTTAAGTGCTTTATTATAAATGTTCTGCTGAATATCAGTCAATAAATTTTCGATATAATCAATAATACCCTCTCTTGCTATGGTTTGCTTTTCCTTAGTATCTCTTCTGGCGATCTCGATTGTCCCATTTTCAAGATCCCGACCCCCTATTGCCAAACGAACCGGAACACCCTTCATTTCATACTCTGCAAATTTAAAACCAGGGCGAAGTGTATCCCGGTCATCGTACTTGACCGATATATTTTTTTGTTTAAGAGATTTCGAAAGTGCTTTTGCAAGTTCAGAAATTTTTTCGAGCTCTTCATCAGAACGATATATTGGTACGATAACTACCTGAATTGGCGCCAGTTTTGGAGGCAAAACTAATCCGGAATCATCAGAATGTGCCATAATGAGAGCCCCGATCAAACGAGTTGATACTCCCCATGATGTAGCCCATACATAATCTAGTTTGCCTTCTTTACTTGTAAATTTGACATCAAAAGCCTTGGCAAAATTCTGCCCTAAAAAATGTGAGGTTCCTGCCTGTAAAGCTTTACCATCCTGCATTAAAGCTTCAATGCAATAAGTATCTAATGCTCCTGCAAATCGTTCATTTGCTGTTTTTTTACCTCTGATTACTGGAACTGCCATCCAGTTTTCCGCAAAATCTGCATAAACATCCAGCATGCGCTCAGTTTCTTCTACAGCTTCCTGTGAAGTAGCATGGGCGGTATGACCTTCCTGCCATAGGAATTCAGCAGTTCGAAGAAACAACCTTGTTCGCATTTCCCAGCGAACAACATTTGCCCACTGATTTACCAGAATAGGTAAGTCCCTATAGGATTGTATCCATCCCTTATAGGTATTCCAAATGATAGTCTCAGAAGTTGGTCTAACAATTAACTCTTCTTCCAATTTAGCATCTTCATCAACAATAATGTTACCATTACCATCATTTTTCAATCGGTAATGGGTAACAACAGCACATTCGGTAGCGAAACCTTCAACATGAGATGCCTCCTTCGAAAAAAATGACTTAGGAATGAATAATGGAAAATAGGCGTTGCTATGGCCGGTTTCCTTAAACATTTTATCGAGAGCTGCCTGCATATTTTCCCAAATCGCATAGCCATAGGGTTTTATGACCATGCATCCCCGTACTGCAGAATGTTCAGCCATGTCTGCCTTCCCCACTAACTCATTATACCAAGTTGAATAATCCTCTTCTCTACTGGTTAAACCCTTACTCATCTTATTTAGCTGTCAAAAAATTACGTATATTTATATAATTTAAACTTTAGGCAAAGTTATAAAACTAGACGACGTATTATAATATTTTGAAATGCAACCAATAGTGATATAATCTCGTCTATACATTAAGCGTTAACTTTAAAATATACAGCCATGATAAAGAAAATCAGTTATTTTTCAGCAGTGCATGCTTTTATAGGTATCGCAATAGGTCTTTCTTCATGCATGAGTACAAAAACTGCTCAAACTACGGTGCCTGAGGATGATGTTTACTACTCCAATGCCAAAGCAAAGGAGATAGTTGTTGCTGAACGGGTGATACGGGAAGAGCAGCCGGCATCTGATTACGTTACGGAAGAAGAATTATATGGGGATACCTACAGCAATTATGGTTATACGGATTATACTTCACGTATTAACCGATTCAGAGGATATCTTCCTTCTTTAAGTTATTATAATAGTATTTACGGTTATAATTACGATCCATTTTTTAGTCCGTCCTACTTTCCGTATAGTTATTACGGATCACCAGGAATAAATATCGGTATCGGCCTGAACAGCGGATTTTACGGCTATAATCCATGGAGATATTATGGATATAATTACGGTTCTAATTTCTGGGGTCCCTATTCCTATTACAATCCGTACAATTCTTTTGGTTTTGGAGGAGGTAATTTCTATGGTGGTAACTATAATCGCGGAAATTACAGCGGCATTTACAGCAGTCCGGCATTTAATAGTCCAAATTACCGTGCCCGCCCTACAAGAGCGGGTGACAATATCCCTTTGGAAAGAGGTGCAGTTATTGGTGTACCTGGTTCAATAATCAGGGATAATAGTGGTAATATTATTCAATCGCGTGGAAGAGCAGAGCGTTACGCTCCTGAACCAGCGAACAATACCCCTAACCGTACACAGCCTACCACACGTCCGGCTCGTGTCGACCAAAGTCCACCAGCAAGAACCACCCAGCCGGAGCGAATTTACACTGCTCCACGTCAGGATAATGGTTCAGGGTCCAGAAGTTCACAACCATCCAATAATAACGGAGGTGGCAGCAATAGCGGTTCACGCCCCTCAAGAGGAAACTAAGAAAGATACTTTATGAAATTAAGAGTTTTATTCTCTTTAGCAGTCATAGTGGCTGCTACAGGGACGTTACATGCCCAGTATTCAGAAGATGCATTACGATTTTCGAGATCCCAATGGGGAGGAACTGCCAGATTTAAAGCCATTGGAGCACAAGCAGGTGTTGGAGGAGATTTAAGTTCTGTAGGAGGAAATCCGGCAGGTATCGGTTTTTTTACAGGTTCTGAAATAAGTATTACCCCAGAATTTAACGGATACAATAACAGTTCAAACTATCTTGGCCTGCAAACTATTGCAAGAGGAGATAAACTTGGCCTGGCAAATGCCGCTGTTGTTTTCCACACCAGGGCAGCGAAACCTAAAGGAGCGAAGCTTGATCAGGGATGGCTAAGCTTTAATTTCGGTTTGGGATACAATCAAACACAAGGATTTGACAACAGTGTTGGTTATTCAGGCACAAATCCAAAAAATTCAATTGCCGATTATTTTGCTGAATCAGCAACTGATATTTATGGAGCACCCAATACGCTTCAATCAGGCTCTCTGGAAAGAATGGCCTATGATAATTATCTGATTGGATACGACAAGCCCGGTGGATATTATTTTCCTGAAACTGATGTCAATAACGTGCAGACAAAAAATGATCTTAGATTTGGTCGTCAATCTGAAGTCAATTTTAGTTTCGGAGCAAATTATAGCAATCAGTTTTATATTGGCGCAAGTGTTGGAATTGCCAATATTAATTACACCACTAATGATTCCTATAAGGAAAAAGGATTTAATTTAACCGAAAAGAATGATTACGAACTCTCCTACCGTCAATCACAGGTAACTAAAGGCTCAGGAATTAATGGAAAGATTGGTGCTATATACAGACCTATCCCAAATATCCGTTTTGGAGCAACCCTGGAGAGTCCAACCTGGTACACCATTGACGATAGCTATTCAGAAGGGCTGGATACCAAATATGGAAAAAACAGAGTCGATTCTCAATTTGTTAATGATGATGAGTTCTATGATTTTACCTATCAATTACGGACTCCACTAAAAATCAGTACTGGAATCGCATACTTCTTTGAGGATAAGGGATTTATTTCTGCAGATCTTGATTATGTTGACTACTCAACAATTAATTTTGCACAAGCAAATACGGGTGACATTCAGGTGATTTCTGATAACAACAAAGCAGTGATGTCAAAATATACTGATGCGATTAACTTCCGCATTGGTGCTGAGTACAAAATTGATAATTTGATGCTGCGAGCCGGTTATGGTTCCCAAGGAGATCCTTACATTGCTACTGACAGTAAAAGTTTTAAGATAAATACCTATAGTGGCGGGCTTGGGTACCGAATCAACAATTATTATATTGATTTGACTTACCAGAAAGTAAGTTCTAATTCTGAGCGCTGGCCATATTCTTTAAATAACATCCCCACCTCAATTGCGAGCGTCAAAAATAGCAGGAATAATGTGTTCCTAACAATAGGAAGCAGATTCTAAAAAAAACCGCCTTGAGGCGGTTTTTTTTAGTTTACTAATTCTTTCCAACAAAGGATCGGAGCATCCAGTTGTTCTTTTCTTTAAACTGCATGAATTTATTTATGAGATCACTAGTTCCTTCATCTCCTGCTTTTGAAGCTAATGTCATAATCTCACGCTCCATTTCAATTAACTTGCTAAAATCTTCCATAATTGCCAATACCATATCCTTATCCTTCATTCCTATCGTATCGATTTCTTTTAATTTGGATATTTTTATATAATCTGTAAAAGTACTGTAGGGAGATTTGCCGATTGTTAAAATACGCTCAGCAAGTTCATCAATGGTTAACTGAGCGTTAGTATAGAGTTCTTCAAACTTTACGTGAAGAGTAAAGAAATGCGATCCCTTTACGTTCCAGTGACAACCTCTTAATTTTTGATAATGAATATGGTAGTTTGCCAGTAAATCGTTTAAATGATCTACAATTGGCTTTAATTCTTTTTCTTCGAGACTTATTTCTTTTGCGTTCATATGATTTTGTTTTTATTGACTAATACTAAAAACTTTACAATTTTCATGCCCCAATGTTTTAGTGTATTTTAGAACCCTCAATTCTTTTACTTAAAATTAATAAATTTTGTAAGCCTTGAACACAAGTAAATTAAGCCAGGTTTTATCAGTTAAGTTTGAGGGCATGATCTGGAAAATTGAAGTCAATGAAAAATATGACTTAATTGCAATTGAAAGCCGGACTGTGGAATCAAGAAAGACGTCCTTTAGTGTTATAAATTACAGAACAGGTAAAATTCTTTTTAAAGAAAAGATCTTTCGGGAAGCATGGAACCTCAATCTGGCTTATATTGCGCAGAAAAATTTGATTATAACGGCTTTAAATCAACCAGAAAGTCCAGAAAACAAGGGTATAATTTCTGTAAATATTCAGGATGCGGAAGTATTCTGGGAGTCTTATAATTTGACTCTAAATAGGGCAAATGATGATGGCTTGCAGGTATATGATCCCAGAATCACGCCCCGAAGACTCAGATGGATTAGTCATATCACTGGCGAGTATGTCGCAGAAGCTGATAAAATAGTGAATAATTTTAGAACTTTGGTTCACCCTGAATTTGAAAATCAATTTGAAATTCCTGACTTTATTTTAAGAGAGGAAATAGTAGGAGATGTGTCGGCATTAAGTGTTCGGGACCTAACAATCATTAGTTTTCATGAAAAAATTCAAAATAATATTACACAGAGACTGCTTGTTTATCAGGATGCTATCATTTTACTTGATGAAATATTGATCAGTGACATACAAAAACTGCAACCTGAATCGTTCTTTATGCAAAAAAACCACTTGTTCTATATCCGGAACAAGAATGAAATAGTTTCATATTTAGTATAATTGCACAATTTTAATTTCTGATAATGCTGAGACGATTAGTTCTTTCAATATGTATCGCCATAATATCATTCACTGCGAGCGCATCAATAGATTCAATCAATGTGGAAGAGTTAAATGGCTACAAAAACATTGTACATAAAGTAGATGCTAAGGAGAGTTATTATTCCATTGCCAGAAAATATAATGTGAATCCGCAAACCGTTATTCAATTTAATAGTAACCGGTCTTTACAGATAGGAACTATTATACGTGTTCCCACCGAAAGACCATTTAAAGAGTTGAATGCCAATAAAGAACAGACTGTTGTTGAATCTAAGCTTGCGGTAATCGAATATAAAGTTGGTCCCCGTGAATATCTCAGCATGATTGCAAGAAAGTTTAATACCACAGTAGAAGACCTCAAGGCTTTAAATAATTTAACAAGCAATAATTTATCAATTGGACAGATCATTAAGATACCCTATGGTACTGCTGCTCAGGAACAGCTTGCCCCCCCTCCTTCTGTTCCAATAGATACTCCCTTAGTAAGTTCCAGAAACCAATCAACCCAGATCGATAGTAGCAAGAATGCCGGTGAACGTCTTAAGCTACCCCCTGCCAGATATGGTTTGAGAGAAGTGAATGAACGAGGTGTTGCACTATGGATTGCCGATGAAAATCTTGATGGAACCAAAATGCTGGCACTCCATCAAACTGCACCGATTGGAACTGTGGTAAAAATTACTAATCCAATGACAGGTAAAAGCACATTTGCAAAGATTGTTGGAAAATTTACACAGAATGAGTCAACTAAAGACGTTATTATTGTGGTTACAAAAGCAGCAGCTGATTTGATCGGGGTGATGGATAAACGATTTCAGACAACTTTAGTATACGGTGTTCCCAATGAGTAAGAAACCTTTTGTAATTGGTATAGCAGGTGGCAGCGGATCGGGAAAAACATTTTTTTTAAAATGTTTCTTAAATCATTTCAAAGAAAATGAGGTTTGTTTGCTATCACAGGATGATTACTATTTCCGAATTGCTCATACCATGACAGCGGAAGAAAATAAATTTTATAATTTCGACCTTCCGTCAACCATTGATAATCAGCAGTTTATAAGCGATATCAAAAAGCTGATTAAGGGAGAAACGGTGCATCAGAAGGAGTATACTTTTAATAATCCGAATGCGGAACCAAAACTACTTGAGATAAATTCTGCACCCATCATTATGGTTGAAGGTTTATTTATTCTTCATTTTCAAGAGATAGCTGATCTTCTGGATCTGAAGATCTTTATTGATACCCATGAAGAAATTGCATTACAACGCCGATTAAAAAGAGATCTGATTGAGCGTGGTTATCCTGAAAGTGATGTGCTTTATAAATGGAAGAATCACGTAGTGCCGGCATATAAAGATTATCTTCTTCCACACAAGGAAATTTGCGATGTGATTATAAGCAATAATACTCATGTTGCTGAGGATATTATTAAGATAACCAGTGAAATTTCTGATAAATTAAGGAAAAGCATAATTGCAGAACAATTAATCTAAATCTGCATTTCAGGAATTTGGCCTTCAATTATCAATTTTCCTGCAGTAGCATTGCGTATTTCTTCCAGACTTACTCCAGGTGCTCGTTCCAAGAGTCTGAATCCTCCTTCTGCTGTAACTTCAAGCACTGCGAGTTCAGTTACGATTTTTTTAACACAATTTACCCCGGTAAGCGGCAAGGAACACTCAGGGAGTAATTTACTCTCCCCAGCTTTATTGACATGCTGCATTGCGACAATGATATTTTTAGCGGATGCAACCAAATCCATTGCCCCTCCCATTCCTTTGACCATTTTACCGGGAATTTTCCAATTGGCTATGTCGCCATTTTCAGAAACTTCCATCGCTCCAAGGATAGTTAGATCTACTTTCTGAGACCTGATCATTCCAAAACTCATAGATGAATCGAAAATTGATGAACCAGGCAAAGTAGTTATAGTCTGCTTTCCAGCATTGATCAAATCAGGATCTTCTTCCCCATCAAAAGGAAACGGACCCATTCCTAATAAACCATTTTCGGACTGCAGCACAACATTTATCCCCTCAGGAATATAGTTCGCCACTAGAGTAGGAATCCCGATACCAAGATTCACATAATAACCATCTTTAATTTCCTTAGCGATACGCTTTGCAATTCCGGTTTTATCTAACATGTTGATTTGGTGATTTGAAGATTTGGTGATTTGAAAATATTCGCGACTGCATCATAAGAAGATTTGAAAATTTGATGATTTGAAAATTTGATAATATTCGCGAGTGCATTAGCTATATTTTGAAGATGAAATAATCTTGGATAAAATTTTTATAATAGATTGGATTTGTACAATTGGCAATTCAATAGAAGGTAAATACTCCGATCTTTGTATTAATTGAAGATAGAATTCAACTTCATCTGCCTCTTTTCAGCTATCTTCATTTTATGTATAAAATCTGCCTTACTTTCTGCATTTTGAGCTTCTCTTACATTTGCACCTATTGAAATACCTGCTCGTAAAAGTTGATTTGAAAGGGCATAATCATGGCTTTGTTGTAAGATTTTTGAACACTTTATGATTTCAATAGCAAAATCAAATGTCAATTTAACAATCAAATTCTCTTTGTCATTTCTCATTTAATCATCAAATTTTCAAATCTCCAAATCTTCAAATCATCAAATCATCAAATCGAACGCACCGTCCTCTGCTCAATCCTCTTCTCATAATTCTTTCCCTCAAATATTCGGTGCACATAAATACCCGGAGTGTGTATCTGATCGGGATCAAGTTCCCCGATCTCCACCAATTGTTCTACTTCCGCAATGGTAATTTTGCCTGCCATAGCCATCACCGGGTTAAAATTACGGGCAGTTGAACGGAAGATCAGGTTACCTGCTGTATCACCTTTCCAGGCCTTAACAATCGCAAAATCAGCATCAAAAGCCATTTCCATAAGATAATCCTTACCATTAAAATTACGTACTTCCTTACCTTCAGCTACCTCAGTACCTACCCCTGCAGGAGTGAAAATAGCGGGCATCCCGTATCCTGAAGCCATACAGCGAGTTGCTAGAGTACCCTGTGGAATGAGTTCCACTTCCAGTTCGCCACTGAGAAGCTGTCTCTCAAACTCAGCATTCTCACCAACATAAGATGAGATCATTTTCTTAACCTGTCTTTTCTGTAGCATTAACCCGATTCCGAAATCATCAACGCCGGCATTATTTGAAATACAGGTAAGTTGGTTTATCCCCTTCTTCACCAATGCATTAATACAATTTTCAGGTATGCCGCAGAGCCCAAATCCACCTAGCATCAGTGTCATCCCACTTTCGATGTCTCTAATTGCCTCATCGGCATTTGCCACTACTTTGTTGATCATATTATATTTTTGGAAGGCTGAAATTAACAAATCACTAATTAAATACCGCAGATCTATATCTTTTTAAGCAAAATAATTTTATCATTTGTACCATTACTTGTGGCTACAAATACCCTGCCGTCAGGTGCTACACAAACATCCCTTAAGCGGCCATAGGTACCTCTAAATATCTCTTTTGACTCTTCTATTTTATCAGTGTTGGAATTAAATTTAAGTTGATAAAGCGTCTGATCTTTTAATGTTGCCATAATCAATGAGTTCTTCCATTGAGGTATGGCATCATTACTATAGAAATCCATTCCGGATACCGCAAGGGTTGGAGTCCAGCCTTTAAGTGGGACTGCCACATTATTGGTATTACAAAATGATTGCTCGCCACTTTCATTACAAAAGCCATTAACTGTAGGCCATCCGAAATTTCTGTTCTTCAGAATCAGGTTTATTTCATCATCCATGCTCGGTCCATGTTCTGAACTGAAAAGATTTTCCTTAATAAAAACCAGTCCCTGTGGATTACGATGTCCAAAACTCCAAACAGGATTCGAATTTACTGGATTATCTGAAGGAATGGAACCATCCAGATTTAATCGCAGGATTTTTCCGCTTAGGGAACTCATATTCTGTGCCGATGCCTGATTAGAAGCATCACCAGTACTGATAAATAATTTGAGATCCGAACTGATCAGTAAACGACAGCCATTATGAATACTTGATGCGGGTATATTATCCAAAATAATCAAGGGGTTTACCAGTGTGCTACCATTATAAGTAAACCTGACTATTTTCTCAGTATAGGTACCTGCTTTATCATAATTATAGGCAACAAATACATATGGATTTATATTAAAGGAAGGGTGAAGAACCATCCCTAATAATCCGCCTTCTCCGATGGATTTAACGTCAGGGATAGTATAAACAATATTTAGAGTACCATTATCAGGATTAACACGGCTGATCTTACCAACACGCTCGGTCATCCAAATGAAATTATCCGGCCCCCAAAGCAATTCCCAGGGGTATGTTAAATTTTGTGAAAGAATCTGTATATCAATACTTGCATTCTGCGTAGTTTCAGCAATCATTACTGAATTTTTAGATGATTTTTTGCAGGATATTCCGGCAACAATTAACGCGAAAATAAAAAAGTTCAATGTTATTTTCATGCTCCAAATTTGGTGTATAAGGTATTAATTGAATGAAATTATCTATTTCAGATAAACATAAGTTATACCATCCCCACCCCTGTCGGCATGTTCATCTTCCAGACGGCTAACCTGAGGATATTTACGTAAATACTCCCGTATAAGTTTGCGCAAAATACCATCTCCCTTGCCATGAATAATCTTTAAAGAGGATAATCCCAGCATTACAGCTCTGTCAATATACTTTTCAATCTCATAGATTGCCTCGTCTCCTCTTCTGCCACGAAGGTCAAGTTCTGTATTAAAGGTTGAAAAACTCTCGGTCAGATCAGTCCCGTGCGATTTTCTGATCTCTTTTGGTACAGAGCGGTTTGAGACTTTTTCGACACGGTTTAATTTCACAACTGAACGCAGATCGCCCATTGCGAGAATGACATTATCACGCGAAATCTCCATTACCTGACCAACAGTTTCGGAATCGATAAGCTTTATCCAGTCACCCGGCTTAATTTCAACCGTTTCTTTGATTTTTGTAATTTTCTTTTCCTGAACATCATGCCTATTCAATTCCTGCTGCAGATTTTGTCTTAGATTTTGTGTTTTAATCTTTTCAGCTTTATTTTCCCTGATTTCTGAAATTGTGTTTTCGATCAACTTGTTAGCATTTTTTATAATATTCTGTGCCTCAATCTTGGCATCTTTGATAATTAACTTTTTATTCTCATCCAAATAAGCTTTCAATTGTTCATTTTCTGCAAGTAATGCTTTTACTCTTTCTTCTTTCTTATCTACTGATCTTTTTGCATCAATTAGTTCTTTTTTATCCCGCTCAAGATCAACAAGTAGTGTGTCAACTTTTTTCTGGTATGTCCCAACTTTCCGTTTTGCTGATTCAATAACATCAGCTCCAAGACCAATTTTTTGAGCAATTTCAAAGGCATATGAGCTACCTGGTTTACCTAATGACAGAATGTACAGTGGAAGCATCTTTGCATTATCAAACAACATGGATGCATTTTCAAGCCCGGGTGTGGAATTGGCAAAAGTTTTCAGGTTTGAATAATGTGTAGTCACCACTCCCCTGACATTCTTCCTGTTCAGTGATTCCAATACTGATTCGGCAATTAGTCCCCCAAACTGAGGATCTGTACCAGTGCCAAATTCATCAATCAGAATTAGTGTTTTCGAATTAGCCCATTCCAAAAAATATTTCATCTTAGAAAGATGGGCACTATAGGTACTCAAATCACTTTCAATTGATTGATCATCACCTATATCCGCAAATATTTGTTTAAAAATCCCCAGTTTGGAATGTTCATCAGCAGGGATTAATAAGCCGGCCTGAATCATAATCTGAAGAAGTCCAATTGTCTTCATACATACCGATTTACCACCGGCATTTGGCCCTGATACTACAATTACCCGATCCTGTTCATCAATTTTAATATTGAGCGGTACAACCGACTGATTGTCCTTTTTTAAACTAATCATTAATAAAGGGTGCCTTGCGTTGATCAGGTTAATTTCAGACTCCCTGACTAATACAGGCATTTCGGCTTCAATACTAATCGCAAAGAGGGCTTTTGCGCGAACGAAATCGAGTTTGGTCAGTAATCCATGATAGGACAATAACAAAGGTACATATGGCCTTAATTCGTTTGTTAAAGCAATAAGTAATTTAATAATCTCTCTTCTTCTCTCGAATTCAAGATCTCTGAGCAGATTATTTAACTGAAATACCTCTTCAGGCTCCATGTAAACGGTCTGGCCTGAAGCAGACTCGTCATGAATAAAACCTTTTAATTTTCGTTTATTTTCAGCGAGTACAGGAATGCATAATCTACCATCCCGGATGGTCAGATTCCCATCAGCTGTCCAGCCATTATTTTGAGCATTTTTATAGATATGATCTATTTTCTTACGGGCTTCCTGTTCAGCTTTCGAGATTCCTGATGTAATATCCATTAAAGCTGTAGATGCATTAGATTTTATTTTACCTTTCGGATCTATAATTTTTTCAATCTTTTGAATAATGGATTTTTCAATCGGAAGATGTTCAAAAAGTGCCTCAAGATTTGGATATAGACCTTCACGGTCAGAAAAATAATGGATAATAGAGAAGACTGTTGTAAGTGAAGCGGATACTTTAAAGAATTCATCTTCAGAGAGATAGGTTCCTTCGATTCTGGCCTTCTCAACCATACTTTTGATATCGAAAAAATTCTGAATAGCTAGGGGAGAATCGTTCTGAAGGATACTCTTATATTCGTTAGTTTGGCGTAAAAACTTATTTATGTGATCGAAATTATGCATTACCTGAATCTTATCAACCATTTCCCGACCCATTGGGCTGAGACAATATAATTTAATAAGTTCCTTTATGTCCAGAAAACCCAGCTTTTCACCGGCATTATTGGGGTATATCATTTTTGTTTCTGTATCATGTTTGGTTTTTCAATTTCTGCACTATTGAGTTTATGTTCCTTTTCATCTAATATAGCCTTAACACTATTATACATCGTATCAAGCAGTGCTGGTTTCATACTATAATACTTCAAGCTTTTTTCGAACAAGGCTGGAGTGGTCTGATGGGTTTTATAAATAGTTGCGTATAAATTCTTGTTATTTCTTCTGATGGTATCGTTGTATATGATAGTCGACATGTATCCATCCATTGTATGGAGATCTGCCATAATAAGAATCATTTTTTTTTGATCTATTATATCCTTAGGTATATTTCCTGGCTCACAGGCAAAGAGCAGTGGAACAATAAAAAATAGAAATTTAATGACTTTCATTTTAATTCAGGTTGCTGACAGACAAATAAGTTCTGAAATAATAATTCTGTTGCATTTTAGTATTGTATCCCGTAGGTTTAGCAATTAAAAAAATCAATCAAAAATACAGATTAATGAGCATTGCAGATAATATATCGGCTATAAAGAAAGAGATCGGTAATACCGGTGTGAAATTAATAGCGGTGTCTAAAACAAAACCCCTGGAAAGTATTAATGAAGCTTATCAGGTTGGGCAGCGGATATTTGGGGAAAACATAGTACAGGAATTGGTCGATAAACAAGAAAAGCTTCCCAAAGACATAGAATGGCATTTGATTGGTCATCTACAATCAAATAAAGTCAAATATATCGCTTCATTTATTAGTATGATTCATTCGGTTGACAGCATAAAACTATTGCTGGAAATCAACAAACAGGCATTGAGGCATAATCGTGTGATTGACTGCCTGCTTCAGCTTGAGATTGCAGATGAAGATACGAAGTATGGCATGGAAATGGCAGAAGCAGTCGAATTATTGCGGTCCGAAGAGTTTAAAGAATTAAAGAACATCAGGATTTGCGGTGTGATGGGCATTGCAAGCCTTAGCGACAATCCAAGAATTACCAAAGAGGAGTTCTATGAGTTAAATACTTTCTTTAAAGGTCTGAAGGATACATTTTTCAGAACGGATGCTGCATTTACTGAAATTTCTATGGGTATGTCGGGCGATTATAAACTCGCTATTGAGCAGGGAAGCACAATGATCAGACTGGGTAGTACAATTTTTGGTGACAGATCAAAAAAAACTGTTTAAACATGTCAATAATTATTCGAACAGCAGTTAAAGCAGACTGCAGCAGGCTTCTCGAGCTTATAGAGGAGCTCGCAGTTTACGAGAAGGCACCACATGAGGTCACGGTGAGCCTGAAGGAATTTGAGCATGCTGGTTTTGGGGACAATCCGGTATGGAGGGCCTTTGTTGCCGAAGTAGACGGGACCATTCAGGGTTTTGGCCTGTATTACATCCGTTATTCCACCTGGAAGGGATGCCGTATGTATCTTGAAGATTTATTGGTGACTGAAAAAATGCGAGGAAAAGGGCTCGGAAAAATGATATTTGACCGCTTAATTGAAGAAGCCAAAGAGAAAAATTTTAAAGGAATTACCTGGCAAGTACTTGAATGGAATGATCCTGCGATTAACTTCTATGAAAAATATAATGCCGACTTTGATTCCGGATGGATAAATGTATCTCTTTCAAAAGATCAGATTGATAAGCTTTAAATTCTGTTAATCAACACATTATAAATTAATTTTAGTGAAGGTATTTAAATTTGGAGGGTTTGCTGTTTCTTCTTCCGCAAACATTAAAAATCTGGTTGAGATAATTAACATGAACAATACAGATCAGCTTTTGATCATCGTATCTGCCATGGGGAAAACAACTGATGCACTTGAAAAATTATGCGCTGCGTACATCAGAAATAGAGAGGAAGCAATCTTGCTTCTACAGGATATCAAAGAATTCCATGAAAAAATTATAGCCGGACTCTTTGGGATTCAAGAACATCCGGTTTATGACGAGGTTTCAAACACATTTATTGAGATTGAATGGATCCTTGAGGATGAACCTCATCCGGATTATGATTTCAATTACGATCAGATCGTCTCAATCGGAGAACTTGTTTCGAGCAAAATAATATCAGCTTATTTAGCAGAATGTAAAATTAACACCAAATGGATAGATGCCAGAAGCTATATTCATACAGACAACACATACCGTGAAGGAATAATTGACTGGGATAAAACATCCGCTTCAATTCTGTCATTAAAAGAACAATTTAAGAACCAAAATATAATTTCCCAGGGCTTTATTGGTGGTACAAGCGAAAACTTTACGACCACTCTTGGAAGAGAAGGTTCTGATTATTCTGCTGCTGTTTTTGCATCCTGTATTAAAGCTGAATCATTAACCGTATGGAAAGATGTACCAGGAATAATGAATGCAGATCCGGCACTATTCAGTTCAGCCAGGAAATATGAAGAGCTCCCCTATTCCGAAGCTTTGGAGCTGGCTTATTATGGGGCTAATATTATACACCCTAAAACGATAAAACCTTTGCAAAATGCCGGTATTCCTTTATTTGTTAAGCCATTCCTAAAGCCTGAAGAAAGTGGAACCCTAATCAATCAAACAGCGAAATTAAACAAGGATATTCCGGCAATTATTTTAAAAAAGAAGCAAATTTTTTTAACTATTTCTACAAAAGATTTCTCATATATGGATGAGAATTATTTAAGTAACCTTTTAGAGGCTTTTAGTGCAGCTCATATCAAACTAAACATGTTGCAGTTATCAGCACTAAGCGTTTCAGTTTGCATTGATCAGGATGCTGTAAAACTGAATAAAGTAACTGATATGTTTCAAGACAAATTACTGTTTTCAGCGGTTGAAGGTCTTGAATTATTAACAATGATTTATTTTACAGAAAAAGAAATTAAGAAACTTACTAAAGGAAAAACAATACTAATGGAGCAATTCAGCAAAAAAACAGCTCAATTAGTCATGAAATAAGCGGTGAACAGGGCTCTTTTAAATATCGCTGTTCAGAACTTTATCAAGGATAATTTAAATTCAGATATTCCTTCTCTTAGCCTTAAAAAAAGTCCTTTTCCAGCTATTAGCTCCAAAGAACTTGCTGAGCAGGTCGACAGTAAAAAAAGATGTGAGCACAAGCTTCAATTATGGTTTCAAACCCCGGGAATCTATTACCCACCAAAATTGGCCATTGAACAGGCTTCATCAGAACTTGCCGCCAGATACAAATCGAATTTATTAATTGGAGACGATATAATTGACCTCACCGGGGGTTTTGGTGTTGATACTTGCTTTTTTGCCAAAAAGGCAGCTAATGTGACGCATTGTGAATTGAATAGCGAACTTTCAGTTATCTCTGAGCACAATTCAGGAGTTCTGGGAGTAACAATCAATTATCAACAGATAGACGGTATGGAATATCTTCGATCCACCGAAAAGATATATAGTACCATTTATATTGATCCATCCAGAAGAGTAAACTCAAAAAAGGTTTTTCTCCTGAAAGATTGTGAACCTAATATTCTCCTTAATCTGGATCTTTTGCGATGCCGCTCAGAATTGCTGATGATCAAAACAGCCCCACTGCTTGATATTCATTCTACAATAAATGAATTGCAAGAAGTCAGCAGTGTTCATATACTTAGTATAAAAAATGAATGTAAAGAACTTCTTTATCTCGTTGACAGTCATAACTGTGGAAATGATCCAATGATTATCTGTGCCTTGATTGATGTTGATGATACCATTACTTATACGTTCAGAACAAGTGAAGAAAGAAATTTCAAAATAAGTGAATATTCAGACCCTTTGGATTTTATCTATCTGCCTGATGTTGCCCTGCTCAAAGCTGGTTGTTTTAAACTGATTACCCGTGACTTCAACGTTCATAAAATTCAGCAGCACACACATTTATATACTTCCGACAGACTTATTAGTTCATTTCCAGGACGAAAATTTAAACTAAAAAAGGCCTGGCATTATGGCGCATTCATTAAAGAACAAAGCTTCAAAAAGGCAAATATTATATGCCGTAATTTTCCATTAAGTCCGGAGAACCTGAAGAAAAAACTAAGGATAAGTGATGGCGGAGAGGAGTACCTCTTGTTCTGCACCAATAAAAACAATGAGCTTATCGTTCTGAATTGCCTCAGGTCTAATTAAATAAAAAAATGGAACCGGTAATAGCTCCATTTCATGCAAAATATGTTTAAGTAATAAGGATATTGCAAACTTTCTGGCTTGTAAATTATAATTTGAACTCTAATATCAGCATACCAAAAGAGCCTGCAATCCATTTCTTCGGTATTCAAATCAGATTTAACATCCTCCTCATCTAATTTCAGATTATTTATCAGGCTGTGGAGTCATTCTCAAATATGGTTTTATCTCTGTGAATCCCATAGGGAATTTAGCGGGAATATCTGCTGTTTTAATGGCAGGTATAACTACTACATCTTCACCTTCCTTCCAATCAGCAGGGGTAGCTACACTGTAATTTGCTGTCAATTGCAGAGAGTCAATAACCCTTAAAATTTCCTGAAAATTCCTTCCAGTAGATGCAGGATAAGTAATCATCAGTTTTATCTTTTTATCAGGTCCAATAATGAAAAGTGAGCGAACAGTAAAGGTCTCAGAAGCATTTGGATGCATCATTCCATACATTTCTGCAATTTCCCTGTTCTCATCAGCAATGATTGGAAAATTTACCTCCACATGCTGAGTCTCATTGATATCATTAATCCAGCCTTTGTGGGATTCAACTGAATCAACACTTAAGGCAATTACCTTTACATTTCTTTTATCGAATTCATTCTTTAAAGAAGCCGTTTTACCAAGTTCGGTAGTACAAACAGGTGTGTAATCTGCCGGATGAGAGAAAAGCACCGCCCAACTATCGCCCACGTAATCGTAAAAGCTAATATCTCCCTGAGATGTTTTGGCTTTGAAATTTGGGGCTAAATCGCCCAGTTTTAAATTCATAAGTTTTAAATTTGAACAGGTAAAATGAAAAATGTATTATACTGTAAATTTAGTGGATATATTCATTTGATTTCAAAAAAAAACACTTCATAATTGCTATGAAGTGTTTTTTTACCCGAGTATGTTTAAGAGTAAATATGCTTTTGATGTTTAGTGCTTCCTAAGCTTTAATTTATCATCAACCATTCCTTTAAACACATTTTTATCAAAAACTTCGTTTAGTCTCTCAGTCTCAAAAACAGACATACCAGATAGGCTGGCTATTTTTGATGGAATATTACTGACAGAAAATGTTCCCTTTTCAGAATAACTTAAGGCTGCAGCCAGTAATCGCTCTGTTGCGTCACCAAAATCTTTAGTAACATCATCTGAAATACTAAAATCCACTGCCATTCCGTTGTAGTATCCACCTTCATTCTTTTGATTCTTCGTTTCAAACTGTGGAACATACAGGTCAATATTATCAATATTAATTGCGAAAAACCCAACAGGTTTACCATAGGTTTTCTGACCAATTATTTTAATATCAGTTGGCATTACTCCTTTTAAACTATTAATCAGAAGTTCCGAAGCAGAAGCAGTACCGCTTAACACAAGAAAATATATCTTTTTAAACTCTGCACTTCCCACTTTCTCAAAATTTTCTATATTCCCAGCGTTTTTGGTTGGTCTGTAATCAATGTCCGCATAGGTCGCAAATTTCCCATTCACCCCACCTGTAAAGTTTTGTAATTTGCCCTGTGCATCGAGAAGTGGTTGATTTGATAAAATTTTTGCCAAACCATCCTGCATTGTTTTAGTCCAGTAAGTTGTATACATCACCTGCCCATTAAATGCGGCAGGAGCAATTAAATTCGTAAACACGTCTGATGTAGCAACTGATCCTCCTCCATTATAACGGAGATCAATGATTAGTTCACTAGCACCTGCAGCCTGAAATTTACCAATTTCGGTTGTTAGGGCATCTCTTGAATTCGTCGTGAAGCTGTTATAAACAATGTATCCTACTTTTTTTGAACCTATGTTGAGTATTTTAGTCAGAAATATAGGATTATTCGAATATGATGCCCGAGCGATTGTTACATCTTCAGAACTCCCATCCGGTTTTAAAACCGTCATAGAAACCGTTGCTGCGGAACCAAATACTGCTGAACCTACAAAATCTATATTAGCACTGACTGAAGAACTCAGATCAGTTCTTCCATTCAATTTTGTAATCCTATACCCTCTTTTTAAAGCTTTAGCTGCCGCAGGTGAATTAGGAGATACATATTTTATCCTCAGATCACTGGATG
Organism: uncultured Sphingobacterium sp.; assembly: GCA_964356005.1. Classification (GTDB taxonomy): domain Bacteria; phylum Bacteroidota; class Bacteroidia; order Sphingobacteriales; family Sphingobacteriaceae; genus Daejeonella. The sequence goes on along the minus strand of CAYHGN010000045.1, from coordinate 3,719 downwards.
GGGATGCGTTATAAAAAACCGAAAAACCAAAATCTCCGCTTACACCTCCCAATGAAGATGAGACTGATCCATTATCCAGAAAGGAATATTTATCTGTTGGTTTATTTGTACCAGGCAATGCTATAATTGCGTTTAATATTGCTTCATTACTTCCGAAAGACCTTGGATTAAAAGATGCATAAGTGGGCATGCCCTCATTCCAGTAATAGGTTTCCTTGGCATAGAGGTAAATAGAGTCCTTTGTAAGATCTGACCTTGTAGCAACAACGGGAGCCGGTGTAGCAGGCGCCGGATTCACACTCGCTTTTGGATCTTTCTTACATGAAGAAGCAAGTATTAATAAACTCAAAGAGAATATTAAAAGTTTATCTAATGATCTTAAATTCATTTTATTCAACGTTTATCTTGGTTAGTTTTGATACAATTTATAATTGGTAATTCTATTAAAAATTCAATTTACAGAAATTCATCGACAGCTAAATAATCAACACCGGAAGATGTTGCAAATTCCTCGTCCGTTTTCGTTGCTCCAATAACCATTATGTCTTTTCTGATTAACTGATAATCTTTCATTATATACGATAATACGTCAGGATTTGGTTTCGGGTTTGTTTCGGATGCATAATAAACCCTCAAATAATTTTCCATTCCATTCCATTCTATTTGTCTGATTTTATTCAACTGCACTTCAGGCTTGCCGTTTGTAACCAAAAACAAATGTTTTCTGTCTACAATAATTTCCTGCATCAATTCCAGTATACCTGAAAATAATAACAATTTCAAGGGCAATCTCGCGGTAGAATATAATCTTACAAAATTATTGCGATATTTTTCTTCTATCCCAAATACTTCTTTTGCCCTGTCAAAAATGCCTTCATCTCCATTATGAGTGTACGAGGTTTTAAAAAATGTAGTAAGATCCTGTGAAGCTGGAAATCCCTCGGTAAACTCAATAAAATTCGCAAAAAGATAGTAGACCTGCAGCAGATAGTCTTTTTGCGGGTAAATTACGTCGTCTAATTCAAATATAAAAGCCTTTAAGCGGTTATCGAGATTTTTATATTTAAGCATGGTCAAATTTAATAAATCCAAAAGGAAACTTCCAGCCTCCGTTTAAGTGGTAAAAATATCAGAATCAGAGCCTAAAGTTTATTGTCGTTACCTTTAGTTGTAGTTCCAACGATATTTTACCCTAAAAATATATGTATAATACCAATCCGTTTTCAAATCGTTTAATGATTCTCAAATTATCCATTCTTTTGACTGTATTATGATATTAATTCCATATTCACTAAAGAGCAGCTTTGCTTTAGATAATTCTTTTACTTCTGCCTCCTTAAGCGGAAAAATTTTAATTATATGATTATCAAGACATATTTTAAGTAATTCGCTTGTAAAGATTGGTGAGGAAGCATCAGGGATACGGATGAATTTTTTTTCGGGAATTGCAGGCATTTCGATTTGATCAGCAAAATAGACTTCGGATTCATTGAGCGATCGTTCAAGTTTGTATGCCACAGAATAGGAAGCTGCTGTAATCAGAATTGCCATTTTAATAATTGATTATCAGACCATCTTTCATTAACACCTTTCGATCTGCCATTTCTGCCAGATTCTCATTATGGGTAACGATGACGAATGTCTGCTGCAGGCTGTCTCGCAATTCTAAAAACAAGCGATGCAAACTTTCTGCATTGGCCGAATCTAAATTACCTGAAGGTTCATCAGCAAGAATAATTGCCGGACTATTGACCATAGCCCTTGCTACAGCTACCCGCTGTTGTTCACCACCCGAAAGTTCATTGGGTTTATGATTTGCTCTGTCTCTTAAACCCAGGAGATCAAGGAGTTCAAATGCCCTGTGATCAGCTTCTCTCTTACCTTTTTTTGCAATAAATGCAGGGATACATATATTTTCCAATGCAGTAAACTCAGGTATTAAATGGTGAAACTGGAAGATAAAACCAATTTGTTCATTTCTGAAGGCACTCAATTTTTTTGAGGAAAGAGAGTTAACATCAATATTATTCAATAGAATCTTACCCTGATCGGGTTTGTCGAGTGTTCCGATAATATGAAGCAGCGTGCTTTTACCTGCACCCGATGCCCCAATAATAGTAACAATTTCAGCTTTTTTAATATCCAGATTAACACCCTTTAATATCTGTAATTTACCGTATGATTTCTGAATTCCTTTTGCCTCAAGCATGAATATAAATCTTATGAATATGCAAATGTGTGAATTGTTTACTAAACTATGGTTTACTGTAAAATAATAGCTTAATTTTTGAAAAAAACAACCTTTACTATTTTCAGGTTAGCAATAAAAACGTAGTTTTACGACAAATAATAGATAAATGAATATTCACGAATATCAAGGTAAAGCAATTTTAAAAAGCTTTGGTGTCAAAATCCAGGAAGGCATTGTTGCTGACACTGCAGAACAGGCTGTTGACGCCGCGAAGAAGCTTAAAATAGATTATAATTCAGACTGGGTTGTTATAAAAGCTCAAATCCATGCCGGTGGCAGAGGAAAAGGAGGAGGTGTTAAACTTGCGAAAAACTTAGAAGAGGTTAAGGAAAAAGCAGGTCAGATCATCGGAATGCAATTAGTGACCCCTCAAACCGGTCCTGAAGGCAAGTTGGTGAGTAAAGTTCTGGTTGCTCAGGATGTTTATTATCCCGGTGAGAGTGAAACAAAAGAATTCTATGTCAGTGTATTGCTCGACCGTTCCAGAGGCCGTAATATCATCATGTACTCTACTGAAGGAGGTATGGATATCGAAGAGGTAGCAGAACACACGCCTCATCTTATTTTCAAAGAAGAAATTGACCCTAAGGTTGGTCTTCAGGGATTTCAGGCACGTAAAATTGCATTCAATCTTGGGTTAAGCGGTGATGCTTTTAAAGACATGACCAAATTTATCGCAGCATTGTATAAGGCCTATGAGGGAACTGATTCTTCAATGTTCGAAATCAATCCTGTTTTAAAAACATCTGACAATAAAATTCTTGCAGTTGATGCTAAGGTAAATCTTGATGACAATGGTTTATTTCGTCATCCGGATTATGCCGCTATGCGCGATACAAGTGAGGAAGATCCAACTGAAGTTGAAGCGAGTAAATCAAATCTGAATTATGTAAAGCTTGATGGGAATGTAGGCTGTATGGTTAATGGCGCCGGACTTGCGATGGCTACCATGGATATTATTAAACTTGCTGGTGGTGAGCCGGCGAACTTCCTTGATGTAGGTGGAACTGCTAATGCTGAAACTGTAAAAGCAGGATTTAATATCATACTTTCGGATCCGAATGTAAAAGCGATCCTGATCAATATTTTTGGTGGTATTGTACGTTGCGACCGTGTAGCTCAGGGTGTTATTGATGCTTACAAGGAAATAGGAAATATTCCGGTACCAATTATTGTTCGTTTACAGGGCACGAATGCTGTAGAAGCTAAGAAACTGATTGATGAGTCGGGATTGAAAGTTTATTCAGCGATTTTGTTAAAAGAAGCTGCAGCACTGGTAACGAAAGTTTTGGAAGAAAAATAATTACAGGGTTTTACCTAAGGTATCAAGCCGTTGATTTAAAATCAGCGGCTTTTTTAATACGTTCCGAATTAATTTAACCAAACCGGGATTCAACAAAAAAGGGAACACGAGGCCAGTCATGGTCGGAAGAAATTCCGGCCATTTTTTATGTTTTAAAAAGTAGTC
>CAYHGN010000044.1:0-26990 GCA_964356005.1 uncultured Sphingobacterium sp. | reverse complement strand
CACCGTACCAAGCACGATCATATCATTGGTCGGTGATAACACCAACCACAGGGAATACCAAAATTTCCAACAAATGTTTCTGAATTTTAAAGAAAAAAAATAGTGTAAAGTCGAGGTGTTTCTACCCGACTTTACACTATCTGCTATTTATGAATTACTTTTCTTTACTAATTGCAATGCGGTATAAAGACCAGCCCATGAACAGGAAGAACAAAAAGCCTAATATCTGATATCCTCCGGTTCCAAGCATTCCGCTCAAGTGCTCTTCCATATTTAAGCTTCCCACGGGACCACCGGTTGATTCGAATGCCATCAGAAAGGCGTAGATAACCCCCATTAGCGCACCACCGGCAACCAGCCCGGTAGCAAACAGATTTCCTTTGCCCAGTTCTTCATCTTCAGAATTTTTACCATTTTTCTTAGCTCTCATCTCAACCAGGCCTTTAATGGCACCTCCTGCAAAGATCGGTAGAGTGGTGGAGAGTGGTAAATAAGCTCCTACAGCAAAAGAAAGTGATTTCACCCCACACAACTCTATTGTGATTGCCAGGAAGACTCCAACGAGGACAAATTGCCAGTCGAGGTTAAATGAGAGCAATCCCTTAATTAAAGTTGCCATCAGAGTGCCCTGAGGTGCAGGATAGGTTTCCGTTCCAATGGCGTGTGTTATTCCCTGTGCAGTCATTTCTGCAGTGGGTCTGTCCAATACTGAAAGTGTGAGTCCAATAACAACAGCAGAAACAATTGCGCCAACAAACAGTGCTAATTGCTGATATCTTGGCGTTGCGCCAACAATATATCCGGTTTTAAGATCCTGAGATGTAGCACCGGCGTTGGCAGCAGCAATACAGATCATACTTCCAACAACCAATGCCATAGGTTCATACAAATTCCCTGTCCAGCCAATACTGATGAAAATAAGGCAGGTTCCCATTAAAGTTGCGATGGTCATTCCTGATACCGGATTTGATGAGGTTCCGATCAATCCTACAATCCGGCTGGATACAGTCACAAAGAAAAATCCGAAGATGATTACCAAGACCCCGATCAGTAATTTGTTTAATACAGAATCACCGGGTATTTGTGGTAATAAAGCCATCAGTAAAATAAGACCAAGGCTTCCAAAAATTACGATTTTAAATGAAAGGTCATCATCTGTGCGTTTGACAGTCTGCTTTTCTGTATTCGACTTATTCATCGATGCCAGACTAGATTTGAAGGAAGAAACAATCGTAGGTATTGTTTTAAGAAGGGTAATGAATCCGCCGGCGGCGACAGCACCAGCACCTATCTGTTTTACGTAGGCCTGGTAGATCGCGGTAGCTGTATTTGCAAAGGCCATGTTTAAAGGATCCCAACCACCTGGCCCTCCGGGACTGTACACATCTTTCAGGTAACCGAGCTTAACTAATTGATAAGCAATGGTTTCTGCGGGAACAAGTGTTGCCAGCAAAGGGATAAGTCCCAGCCATGCAAGTACACCACCGGCTACCAGAACTCCGGCAATTTTTGGTCCGATGATATAACCAACACCCATGTATTCGGGAGTGATTTCACCATTTACTGTTGCTGAAGGAAAGAATTTGTTCGCCTGGCTTGTTGCCCAGGTAGGAGCCTCTGCAATCAAATGAAATATCTTCTGAAGAATAGCATAGGCAAATGCAAATGCAAGTCCGTAATAAGCTGTTTTGGCAAAGTCACCTCCTTTTTCGCCTGCAATCAATACTGATGCACACGCAGTTCCTTCCGGGTAGGGCAAACTTTGATGTTCTTCAACTATCAGGGACCTCCTGAGAGGAATCATCATCAGGGTTCCAAGTATCCCGCCTAAAGCAGCAAGGAAGAAAATTGGCCAGTAAGAGAAAAAGGATTCACTGTTACTTCCTGCAGATAGAAATAGAAATCCCGGCAGGGTGAAGACAACACCTGCGGCAATTGATTCTCCGGCAGAACCTGTTGTTTGGATGATGTTATTTTCAAGTATGGTTGTTTTGAAAAACTTTCGGCCAATAGAGATAGCCAGTACCGCGATTGGGATGGATGCAGATACGGTTAATCCGGCTTTCAATGCAAGATAAACGGTTGCTGCTCCAAAGATTATCCCGAAAATTGCCCCCAATAACACTGATTTTACTGTAAATTCAGCTACCTGACTATCTGAACTGATATAGGGCTTAAACTCTTTCTTTTCTGTAGTGTCCGACATAGTTTTTTAATTGGTTTTCTAAATTAAAGATACTTCTTTTAGCGATATTTGAAATATGGAAGAACGATTTGAATTTAAATTATTTTTCGACAAATTTAAATATTAGGGTCATTAACAGCATATCGGAAATAAAATGGAAAAAGCCGTTTTTTTAGATCGGGATGGGGTTTTAAATAAAGAACTCGGTGATTATGTTTGTAAATTTGAGGACTTTAAAGTGCTGGAGCATAATTTTCCGGCTTTGATAGAATTGCAATCGCGTGGTTATTTATTGATTGTTATTACCAATCAGGGTGGGCTAGCCAAGGGCTGGTATTCGGAAGAAATATTGGGCCGTATGCATGATCATCTCAGAAAAACTTATGCTGATCAGGGGATTCATTTAGCAGATATTTATTACTGTAGGCATCATCCCGAATATAATGGGAATTGTCTTTGTCGTAAACCCGGTTCAATAATGCTTGAAAAGGCAATTGCCCGTTTCGGTATTGATGCCGGTGCATCCTATTTTATCGGTGACAGGGAAAGGGATGTTATCGCCGGTGAGGCAGCAGGAGTGAAGGGGATATTGATTGATAGTGATCAGCCGATCGGGGAGATTTTGAATATGATCGCTTAATTGGAAGGATTTTCCTAAAATCTCCCCGATCGCCAGTTGAGAGTGGAGAATTTAGTTGAGAGTTGAGAGTGGAGAGTTGAGAGTGAACAAAATTCTCATTCCAATATACATTCTCTATACTCAATTATTCTTTGGGCTAACTCAATAATCAGAACATTTATTATTAAAATCTACTCAATTGGGCATTGAGAATTTCAAATTAATATCCACTCAATACTCCACTCTCAATTCTCAATTCTCCACTATATTTTGAACTATCTTAGCAGCGTGCACCCTCGAGTTCTCAATGAACCAAACATGCGTGTCCATACCACCACAAATTACCCCGGCAAGGTAAATGCCTTTCATATTGGTTTCCATTGTTTCGGGATTATGTTCCGGGACTTGTTTTTCATCATCTGAGATTTTGATTCCTAATTTCCTTAGAAAACTCAGATCCGGCTGGTAACCTGTCATAGCAAGAACAAAATCATTTTTGATCGTGATTTTTCCTTCCGGGCCGATGAGATCAACTTCATTTTCCCTGACCACGGCTAAGTTTGAATTAAAATAAGCTTTTATGCTGCCTTCTTTAATCCGGTTTACGATATCCGGTCTTACCCAGTATTTTACCCGTTCTCCGATTTCCGATTCACGAATTACCATACTAACCTGAGCACCTTTACGATAGGTTTCAAGTGCGGCATCGACCGATGAATTGTTGGCACCCACCACAAGTACATGCTGTTTGGCATAAAAATGAGGGTCTTTATAATAATGTTTTACTTTTGGAAGATCTTCTCCGGGGATCTTCAAAAAATTGGGAATATCATAAAACCCTGTCGAGATAATGATATTTGCAGCTTCATATTGGGATTTGCTACTTTCAATGCAATAGATATTGGGCTCTTTCCTGACAGATTTTACCTCTTCAAATAATCGCAGATTCAGATTAAAATGCTCATTAACCCTTCGATAGTATTCTAATGCCTCAGAACGGGTTGGCTTAATATTATTACTGACAAATGGGACATCACCGATTTCCAGCTTATCAGAAGTAGAAAAGAAAGTCATATTCGCAGGATAATTGTATAGCGAATTAACAAGACAACCTTTTTCCAATATAATGTAAGATAAACCTGCCTTTTTTGCCTCAATTCCACATGCTAGTCCGATAGGGCCACCACCTATAATCAAAATATCGTATTTAATCTCCAATTCCATTTTTATAAAGGCATTCAATAGTTTAAAGGAAGGACCTTAAATTATAAAAAGCACAGAGTTTTATACTCCATGCTTTTCCCTTTTAGCTTAATACTTTTAGCTTTAGGCTTTCAGCTTTCAGCTTTAGGCTTAATAGCTGCAGCTTTCGCATGATCCGCAAGAAATGTTGCGAGTCCGCTATCAGTCAGAGGATGTTTTGACAAAGCAATCATTGCCGCTAATGGTCCGGTAATTACATCAGCACCTATTTTAGCGCAATTGATGATATGCATTGGGTGACGGACGGAAGCGGCCAGAATCTGAGTTTCAAAGCCATAGTTATCATAGATCAAACGAATATCTTCGATTAGGGTTAAACCATCTGTTGAAACATCATCCAGTCGGCCAATGAATGGGGAAACGTAAGTTGCACCAACTTTAGCTGCCAGAAGAGCCTGTCCGGAAGAAAACACCAGTGTACAATTTGTTTTAATACCTTTTGAACTAAAATACTTAATCGCTTTTATGCCTTCTACGATCATTGGTACTTTTACAACAATCTTTTGGTCAAGTGCAGCAAGAATTTCACCCTCTTTAACCATATTTTCAAAATCAGTGGCAATTACCTCAGCACTAACATCTCCATCAACTAGCGCACAGATAGCTTTATAGTGGTTAATAACATTTTGATCGCCTGTGATACCTTCTTTGGCCATCAGGCTTGGGTTTGTGGTTACTCCGTCTAATATTCCCAATGCCTGTGCTTCTTTGATCTGGGCGAGATTTGCGGTGTCGATGAAGAATTTCATTTTAATTTAATTAGCAAATTAGTGAATTAGCAAATTAGCAAATTATGCTTTCTTGCTTGTGGAAATTATTTTATTTATGATTTTTTGTATTTCAGTTAACTGTAAGTTCAAGCTGGTAAGTTCCTCATGATCATATAATTCTTTACATAATGCGAGCCAATACTCGGTTTCGTCTACTTCCTTCACCGCAATTTTGAATTTGTGTATAAAATCAGCCTTGCTTTCAGCATTTTGAGCTTCCCTGACGTTTGCACCAATAGAGGTAGAGCTTTTGAAAAGTTGATTTGCTAGCGGGAAATTTTTATTTGTTTGAAGAATCTGACAATATTTTGCAGCACTGACAGCGAAAGCAAATGTCTTTAAAACGATTGGGTTTTCATCAGCTTTAAGCCTGCTCATGGGTGGAAGCAATTTGCTAATTAGCTCATTTGCTAATTATCTTAATTTAGAAAAAAAAATGGGCAAGCACCTTTTATCGCACCGCTACAACCTTCTACCCTTGCTGTGTTCCCACCCTGGGGGAGTTCAAAGGGAGCTGGTCGTAAAAGACTTGCCCGGCACAAAAGTAGAAAAAAAATGCAGATTCAGGCCATAGCACTGAAATAGATAGCTGAAATACGAAATCCTCAATAAAATCTTCAAAAAATTATTAATATTGTAATTTTAGTTCGTAAAAATAGAACCTTTTGATTTAATCATAAAAATTGTTGTAAATCAAGTAAAAACGACGTATTTTAATTAATTTAGAAGGCTTATAAATTTAATTCAATACATGACAAATACCGACAACCAAACGCAAGGTTTATATGATCCATCGATGGAGCACGATGCCTGTGGAGTTGGTTTTATTGCAAATATTAAGGGGAAAAAATCTCACAAGATTGTTAGTGATGCCCTTACTATTTTGGAGAACATGGAACACCGTGGTGCTTGTGGTTGTGATCCGGATTCGGGTGATGGTGCAGGGATTTTAATTCAAATCCCACATGAATTTTTTAAACAGGAGGCTCTAAAACTGAATATTAGTCTTGATAAGGCCGGTAGTTATGGTGTTGGTATGCTTTTCCTGCCTAAGAAGGCCACAATTAAAGAGGATTGCCGTAGAGCAATCGGGAAGGCAGCAGAAAAGCTTGGACTTAAAATATTGGGTTACCGGAAAGTTCCAATCAACAGCGAAATAATTGGGGAAGCTGCATTCTCATCAGAGCCGGATATTGAGCAGGTTTTTATTGCTAAACCAGCATCATTGCATACAGCAGAGGATTTTGAAAGAAAACTATATGTCCTCAAAAACTACGCTACCAAACTTGTCAGAGAAACAGTAACAGGAGCAGATCAACAGTTTTATGTTGTTTCGCTTTCTCAGAATGTCATCATGTATAAGGGTGAGTTTACCAGCAGCCAGGTTAGGATTTATTTCCCTGATCTGAATAATAGCTTGCTGAGTTCTGCTTTTGGAATGATTCATTCACGCTTTTCTACAAATACTTTCCCTTCCTGGCGTTTGGCACAGCCATTCAGATTTATTGCGCATAATGGGGAAATTAATACGTTAAAAGGAAATTTAAACTGGTTTTATTCAGGTATACGCTCATTTGCATCACCTTTTTTCAGTAAGGATGAAATGGATATGTTGTTGCCGGTAATTGATAATAATCAATCCGATTCGGCATGTCTGGATAATGTTGTGGAGTTGTTATTTCATTGCGGTCGTTCTTTGCCACATGTCATGATGATGCTGATCCCTGAAGCCTGGGATGGAAATGAGCAGATGGATCCTGCGACCAAAGCATTTTATGAATACCACGCTACCCTGATCGAACCATGGGATGGACCGGCAGCTATAGCTTTTACCGATGGACATATGATCGGTGCAACCCTCGACAGGAATGGCCTGCGTCCTCAACGTTTCGTGATTACCAATGATAATCAGATCATTGTCGCATCAGAAGCAGGTGTTTTACCTGTTGATGAATCAAAAGTGATTAAGAAAGGGCGTTTACAACCCGGGAAAATGCTGGTGGTTGACACGATTAAAGGTACAATCATTGAAGATGATGAAATCAAAAGGGCAATTACGACCCAGCAACCATATGGTACCTGGTTAGAAAACTATAAAATCAGGCTTGAAGACCTTGCAGAGCCAAGAGTTGCATTCACGCAGTTATCAAATGAATCAACATTCAAATACCAGCAGGTATTTGGTTATTCCCGTGAAGATATTGATACGTTGATTAAGCCAATGGCCCTTAGTGGCAAGGAAGCTATAGGATCAATGGGTACAGACACGCCATTGGCGGTATTTTCTGATCGCCCTCAACATCTGGCTAATTATTTTAAACAATTGTTCGCACAGGTTACCAATCCGCCGATTGATCCGATCCGGGAGCGCCTGGTGATGAGTCTGGCTGGCTTTATGGGTAATAATGGCAATATCCTTGATGAGGATGAAATGCACTGTCATTGCGTGGCTTTGCCTCATCCGGTATTGAGTAATATTGAATTAGAGAAAATCAGAAGTATCGATACCGGTTCCTTTCAGGCAAAGACGCTTCAAACCTATTTCAAGGCTGATGGTCAGCAGGGTTCATTGCAGCGCGGACTTGAGCGCCTTTGCAGGTATGCTGAAGATGCAGTTCATGATGGATTTGAGGTTCTGATTTTATCAGACCGTGCAATTGATTCTGAACATGCTCCAATTCCATCATTGCTTGCAGTTTCAGCAGTACATCATCACCTTATTAAAAAGGGTCTTCGTGGTGCGGTGGGTATTATGCTTGAAGCGGGTGATGTTTGGGAAGTTCATCATTTTGCATGTCTCATAGCCTTTGGTGCTACTGCTGTTAATCCATATTTAGCGCTCGCTACCATACATAAACTAAAAACCGATGAAATGATAGATACTTCATTGGATGTTAAGTATTTATATAAAAATTATATCAAATCTGTAAATGATGGCTTGCTGAAGATATTCTCTAAAATGGGCATATCTACTTTGCAATCTTACCATGGCGCCCAGATTTTTGAGATTATAGGTTTAAACAAGGATGTAATCGATAAATATTTTACTGGTTCGGTATCCCGAATCGGAGGAATGGGATTGGATGATATTGCTGAAGAAGCTTTGCGCAAACACTTTTTAGGCTTTAAAAGGAGGGGAATAGAAAATAAATTATTACCTGAAGGTGGTGTTTACCAGTGGAAAAGGAAGGGAGAAGCGCATCTGTTTAATCCTGAGACGGTTCATTTGCTACAGCATGCTACCAGGACTAATAATTATGATGTATATAAGAAATACGCATCCCATATCAATAAGCAGACTGACACCTTATATACCATCCGTGGATTGCTTGATTTTGCTCATCATCGTCAGCCAGTGCCTTTAAGTGAAGTTGAGCCTGTGGAAGTTATTCTGAAGCGTTTTGCAACGGGAGCAATGTCATTTGGCTCTATTTCGCATGAGGCACATAGTACGCTTGCGATTGCGATGAACCGAATTGGCGCTAAGAGTAATACCGGTGAAGGTGGTGAAGATGAATTACGATACGAGCCTTTAGCAGATGGAGGTTCTATGCGCTCTGCTATCAAGCAAATTGCGTCTGGAAGATTTGGTGTTACAGCCAATTACCTGACTAATGCAGATGAATTACAGATTAAAATGGCACAAGGTGCTAAACCTGGTGAAGGCGGGCAATTGCCCGGGGATAAGGTAGATGATTGGATTGCAAAAGTTCGTCATGCTACACCTGGGGTAGGTTTGATTTCGCCTCCACCACATCATGATATTTATTCGATTGAAGATTTAGCACAATTAATTTTCGACCTCAAGAATGCGAACCGCGCTGCCCGTATCAGTGTTAAATTGGTTTCAAAGGCGGGAGTTGGAACTATTGCTGCGGGTGTTGCAAAAGCCCATGCCGATGTTATCCTGATTGCAGGACACGATGGTGGAACAGGAGCATCACCGCTTACATCAATTAAACATGCCGGTTTACCATGGGAACTCGGACTGGCAGAGGCTCAGCAAACCCTGGTTAAAAATAAATTGAGAAGTAGGGTAGTGCTTCAAACAGACGGTCAGTTAAAAACAGGTAAAGACATTGCGATTGCGACACTTCTGGGGGCAGAGGAATGGGGTGTTGCAACGGCAGCATTGGTCGCCGGTGGTTGTATCATGATGCGTAAATGTCATCTGAATACCTGTCCGGTGGGTGTTGCAACCCAGGATCCTGAGCTTAGAAAGCTATTTTCTGGTAAGCCTGAGCATATTGTGAACCTTTTCAGATTCATTGCTGAGGAATTGCGTGAGATTATGGCAGAACTTGGATTCAGAACGATTAATGATATGGTAGGAAGAGTTCAGTTCCTTAAAATGCGTGATGATGTGGATCATTGGAAAGTGAAAAATATTGATCTCTCAGGTATTTTATATCCAATGGACAATCCTTCAGGAATGACTTTGTACAATAGTGAAAAGCAGGATCATAACCTGGATAATCTACTTGATTGGGAATTGATTAAAAAAGCTGAAAAGGCCATCGAATCAAAGGAACCGGTCTTTGCTTCATTTAATATTAAAAATACTGACCGAACGACGGGTACAATTTTATCCAATGAGATCACGAAAAAGTATCATTCTGCCGGACTACCTCAGAATACAATAAATTACACATTTACAGGTTCTGCCGGACAAAGTTTCGGTGCTTTTTGTACTCGCGGAATTTCTTTTGAACTTTGTGGTGAAGCAAATGATTATGTTGGAAAAGGTCTCTCGGGAGCCCAACTGGTTATTTATCCATCTAAGAAAAGTAGAGTTTTGTCACAGGAGAATATCATCATTGGTAACGTAGCATTGTATGGAGCTACGTCGGGTGAACTATTTGTCAGAGGACAGGCAGGAGAGCGATTTGCAGTAAGAAACTCAGGTGCAATTGCTGTTGTGGAAGGTGTTGGTGATCATGGCTGTGAATATATGACTAGTGGAAGAGCCCTAATCTTAGGCAAAACAGGCCGGAACTTCGCTGCAGGTATGAGTGGAGGAATAGCCTGGGTATATGATTCGGATAACTCCTTTGTAGAAAATTGCAATACGGAAATGGTTGATCTTGATCCATTATCGCCAATAGACGAGGAAGAAATACTTAGCCTCTTGAACAGGCATGTTCAGCTTACTCAAAGTCAGGTAGCAAAATACATTCTCGATGACTGGGCACAGCAATCTTCCTCCTTCATCAAAGTATTTCCAAAGGAGTTTAAAAAGGTTTTATTAGAAAAAGAATTTCAACAATCAGCGGGATAATGGGAAAAGTAACAGGATTTAAAGAATATGACAGGGAGCTTCCTAAGAAAATTGCCCCTGCAGAACGCTTAGAAAATTATAATGAATTTGTTCAGGAATATCCACCTGAGAAGTTAAATGAACAGGCAGCCAGATGTATGAATTGCGGAGTTCCTTTTTGTCATTCAGGCTGTCCGCTGGGAAATGTTATACCTGAGTTTAATGATGCGGTTTATCAGGGTAAATGGGAAGAAGCTTATTTGATTCTTAACTCTACCAATAATTTTCCTGAGTTCACCGGACGTATCTGTCCGGCACCTTGTGAAGCAGCTTGCGTTTTGGGTATTAATAAGCCACCGGTTGCTATTGAAGAGATTGAAAGGCATATTATTGAGATTGCTTATTCCAAGGGATATGTGAAGCCAAGTACCCCAATTTTACGTACGGGTAAGAATGTTGCTGTTATAGGTTCAGGTCCTGCAGGTTTGGCAGCTGCGGCTCAATTGAATAAAGCTGGTCATAATGTGACCGTATACGAACGGGATGATCGCCCAGGAGGGCTTTTGCGCTATGGTATTCCTGATTTTAAACTGGAAAAGTCAGTAATTGACCGTCGTCTCGCGATAATGGAGCAGGAGGGAGTAAAATTCGTCTGTAATGTAGAAGTAGGAAAAGATGGCGATATGAAGGTCTTTATTGATCAGCATGATGCAGTGGTTGCAGCAACTGGCTCAACAATCCCCCGTAACCTTAATATACCTGGCCGTGATCTAAAAGGTATCCATTTTGCTATGGATTTTCTAAAACAACAGAATAAGACAGTAGGTAATATATCATTCAAAGGCGAGCGTGTACTCGCAACTGATAAGGATGTAGTGGTGATTGGTGGTGGTGATACCGGCTCTGATTGCGTGGGTACTTCCAACAGGCAGCATGCAAATACAGTAAAGCAGTTTGAGTTGATGGTTCAACCGCCTGCAGCGCGTACAGATAACATGCCATGGCCTACCTATCCAATGCTTTTGAAAACAACCAGTTCACATGAAGAAGGTTGTGAGCGGTTTTGGGGTATCAATACCAAATCATTCCTGGGTAATGAAAATGGGGAACTCCGTGCAATTCTTATATCTGATGTCAGTTGGGAACTTGATGCGCAGGGGCGTCCTGTTAAATTTAATGAACTTAGTGGTTCTGAACGAGAAATACCATGTCAGTTGATACTATTGGCCATGGGATTCCTTCATCCTCAGTATCCCGGACTGGTTGAAAATGCCGGTATTGAACTTGATGGAAGGGGAAATGTAAAAGCAGAAGAAGGAATTTACCAAACCAGCGTTGCAAAAGTCTTTGCTGCTGGCGATATGCGCAGAGGGCAATCCCTAGTAGTTTGGGCGATTTCAGAAGGCCGGGAAGCTGCAAGAAAAGTCGATGAATTCTTAATGGGAACTACTACACTTCCAAGTAAAGACAGAATCAATGAATACGTGATTTCATAAAGTATCAATTATGACATTCAAAAGCTCTGCCGCGGGGTGGGGCTTTTTTTTAGATGTGAGATGTGAGATGTGAGATGTGAGAGAACCAAGAACCAAGACTAAATAGTGGTTCATTTTAAATTTATGCTCAAGTATTTTAACTATTATTAAATCATTTGACAGTTACGATACATTGCTAACAACCAACAACTGACAACTAACAACTGAAGATTATCAAGAATCAAGTCAAAACAGTGTATAGGTACGTTTAATTCCTATTTCTCATTACCTGTTCCCAATATTCATTTAACAATTATCAACTTTCAACCCAATAGCTATCAGAATTTCCATTCTCCATTCTCCATTCTCCACTCTCAATTCTCAATTAATTACCCTAATCCTCCACTAATCCTGTTAAAATTATTCTCCGCTTTCCAGTCACGTTTTACACCAAGGATCATTCTTTTGGATCTTCTGACCTCTTTGTAATTATGCTCCAATAGGAAATCGATTCCAGCCTGATTTTTAACAGGGAGTTTGGTTGTATTCTTAACGCGCATTCTTAATTTCATAAGTTCAGTTCCTGCCTCGGGCAGATCGGCCATAATATATCGGTCGAAAAAGCCGGGAAAGTAAGCACCTCTGACTTTAGCATCTGAGAGGTAAAGAAGTGATGATTTCAAATGATCCCTGAATATAATTTCCCTGTTTTCCCCGGAGGTAATTTTGTCCAGGTCCATAACTTCATTTCTGAATTTTTCATCAAAAGGAATAACGCTGGCGGGGTTTTTCAGGTTTAGATTGATCAAATTTCCATCAAGATGCATGTAGTCCATTTCAATTTCAAATCCAGCTTTCTTATAGACCGGGTATCCCATATCGGTTGCATCCAAATAGAGCGTTGAAAAAATTCCGGGATCTGCACGATTAACGAGTGCTTTTGTGAGCATTTTACCCAAACCCTGGTTTCTGTATTCGCTATGAACGATTAAATGTGCTAACCAGGCAGTATCAAGATGTTTTATAATGGTGCCAACGGCGACGACTCTATTAGAATCTGTGATTTTAATCGGATCGCAGAATGAAGAAGAACTGTAATAATAAAAATAGGGTCTGATATCATCCCAGTCAGGAGGCTGAAGCAGATTTAATTTATCAATATCCTGATTTTTAAGTTCCTGTATTATCATTTTAACTCATTGATAGGTTAATACTTAAGATTTAAGTTTTAGTTTCGCAAAAAAGTCCCATAATACGATCCCAGCTGAAACTACAATATTAAAGGAATGTTTAGTGCCGAATTGAGGGATTTCCAGGCAGGTATCAATTAATTTCATTGCTTCTTCACTCACTCCATTGACTTCATTTCCAAAGATCAGGACATACTTTTCTGAAGTTACAGGTTGAAAGTCATTGAGCATCACACTGTTCTGTGCCTGTTCAATGGCTATGATGGTGTGTCCTGCAGCTTTTAATTCCTGGATTAATTCCATGATATCCGATGAATAGACCCATTCGATAGACTGGGTTGCTCCAAGTGCTGTTTTTTCTATGTCACGATGAGGTGGCTGTGCAGTAATCCCACATAAGTATATTTTTTCTATCGCAAATCCATCAGAAGTTCGAAAAATTGAACCAATGTTATGCATGCTACGAACATTGTCTAATATTACAGTAAGGGGCAATTTGTCCTGTTTTTTAAAGTCTTCAATGCCTACCCGCCCAAGTTCTTCTGTTTTTAATTTCCGCATATCCTCCAAAAATAGAATCTTCGAATTGAAGCTGCTATATTTTTTAAAATTATTAAAGATTTTGGCTTAATTTCATCATTTAGAATTCCCATTCATTTTATGGGCTTCATAATCATATATGTTATTAGTTCAGTCTCCAGTACTATTTCAACACCAAAATGAGGGTGTGTATCTTTTTACATTGAAAAATAGCAATGGTTTTGAAATAAGTATCAGTAATCTTGGGGCTATCATCCAATCATTTATTGTCCCAGATAATTCAGGAAATCCCAGAGATATTGTGTTAGGTTTCGATCAAATGGAGCATTACATTGATCAGAATTATCTTAAATCTAATTCTTATTTCGGTGCTATAGTCGGCAGATATGCCAACAGGATCAGTCATTCTACTTTTGAACTGGATTCTCAACTTTACCGGCTTAGTTCAAACCACCCTCCTCACCAGCTTCATGGCGGTTTTGAAGGTTTTGACAGAAAAGTCTGGAAACCTGAACGCATTTCCAGAGTTCCGAATGCGCAATTAGTACTTAGCTACTTCAGTAAGGATGGAGAAGAAGGTTTTCCAGGGAATTTAATGGTAAAGCTATCTTTTGAGCTTAATGATAATAATGAACTGATCATGGAAACTGAGGCTACAACTGATAAGGCTTCACCTGTTAATTTAACGCATCATGGATATTTTAACCTGAACGGTTCAGGAACGATTGAAGATCATTTCGCAGAAATACCTGCTTCATTTTATTTGGGACAGCATAGTGATATGGTACCAAACGGTGAAATTCTTGCTGTACAGGATACTTTATATGATTTCAGGAGTGTAAAACAGATTAGCAGAGTTTGGGATCCTGAAAATGGGTATGATCAGTCTTTCATTCTTGATAAAGAGTATGGAGAATTTGGAAAGGCTGCGATGGCTTATTCAGAAAGTAGTGGTATAAAACTGGAAGTCTTTACAGATGAACCGACTGTTCAGTTTTACACAGGTAAACATTTAAATAATACAGGTGTAAAGGGTGGGGATGTCTATTCAGCTTATTGCGGTCTCTGCTTTGAGACCCAGCATCATACCAATGCGGTTAATATTCCTGAATTTCCATCGACTATTTTAAGACCAGGAGAGGTTTACAGAAGCAGGACAAGTTTCATAGTTTCGATAAACTAGGAAGAGGCCATGTTGACCACATTTTTAAATTCTCTTTTTCTGTTTAAATTATTGAGATATAAATATCCGCAGGCAGTTAGTAAACAAATCCCAAAAATAAAGTACCAGAATAATTTATAACCCCCGTATTCGATCAGAAATGATCCATAAATCGGACCTATGATTTGTGCCACAGACCAGGCTATGGTATACAAAGCTGCGTATTCGCCCCGGTTTCTATCATTTGACCGGCCCATCCAAAAAGTATTCATGAATGGCATAGCAATCATTTCTCCAATGGTTACCATAATAATGGAAATGACCGCCAGCCATGCTGCAGCAGGAAAAAATATTAATATAGAATAGCTAAATGATGCTATAATCACTCCAATACCAGTGAAATATAATGGAGATCTTTTCCCTTCAAGATTATTCACCAATAGCATTTCAGTGAAAACAATGATCAGTCCGTTCATGGCCATTAATCCCCCGATAAATTGCTCACTGAGTTTCCATTCTGTTTTGAAAAATACAGGTTGCAGGGTAAATAACTGAAAAAAGCATGATGAAAATAATATGGTCAAAAGAATAAATGCCAGGTAAAGTTTATCCTGGTAGGCTGACTGCACATGGATTTCATGAGTTTCAGTTACTTTCTGTTTTGAAATTTTCACTGCCGGCAATAATTTGATGAGAAAGACTGCAGCCAGGATATTGGAAAATCCATCGACATAAAACAACAAATGATAATCAACTGAAGCCAGAAATCCACCCAATGCCCCTCCAAATGACCAGCCAAGATTAACTGCGAGCCTGTTTAATGAGTTGGAACGTGTTCGTGTTTTCTCATTACTATAATAAGCTACTGCTGTTGCGTTTGCAGGTCTGAAGCTCTCATTACACATGCTAAGAATGAATGTACCTATTCCCAGGCTCCAAAATGTTTCAAGAAAGCTGATCGTAAAGAACATCAGGCCTCCACTTAGTAATGCCCCAATCTGAAGATAATAGAAACCGATTTTATCTGTAATCTTGCCACCAAAAAATGCACCAAACACTGATCCAAGTCCGAAAATGGCCATAATTAAACCAGCCTCAACAATACTAAAGTTTAGTTTTTGAGTGCAGTAAATGGTGAGAAATGGAATAACCATAGTACCGCTGCGATTTATCAGCATCACAAAAGAAAGGTACCAGCTTTCCTTACTAAGTCCGGAATAGGCTTTTTTGTATAGATTAATTGGGTATGAAAGCACGCTGCAAATTAAATAATAGTTCTGTAATTTGATATGGAACCTAATATTTGACTATCAAATTGATTGTTTATTACATGCATCTAACAAAATCAGTTTGCAGATTTCCCAACCATAAGACAGTTTTCCACAAATCTTCTAAAACTTATGCAATCCATTAACTTTATGCCGAATTAATTGCAAGAACTTGGCTAAAAAGAACGAACAAAAGGAAACACCTTTAATGTTACAGTACAATGCCATCAAGGCTAAATATCCGGGTGCATTATTATTGTTTCGGGTTGGCGATTTTTACGAAACTTTTGGGCAGGATGCGATAAAAGCATCCGGAATATTGGGAATTGTGCTCACTAAAAGAGGAAATGGTTCAGGCACCAATACAGAACTGGCCGGTTTTCCGCATCATTCCCTTGAAACCTATTTGCCTAAATTAGTTAGAGCAGGTCAAAGGGTCGCAATTTGTGATCAGCTTGAAGATCCAAAAACAACCAAGACCATTGTTAAAAGAGGGGTAACCGAGCTAATTACTCCCGGTGTTTCCTACAGCGATAATATCATTCAGCAAAACACAAATAATTATCTGGCTTCACTTTATTTTGAAAAGAATTCATTTGGAATAGCTTTTATTGATATCTCAACCGGTGAATTCCTTGTAGCCCAGGGTAATGCCGATTATATAGACAAGCTGCTTCAGAGTTTTAAACCGAGTGAGGTTATTTTTCAAAAAAGCAGGCAGCGTGATTTTACTGAGACTTTTGGAGATCGTTTTTACACATATCTCCTAGACGAATGGGCTTACAGTGGGGATTATGCTTCTGAATTTCTGCTAAAACATTTCGATGTAAAATCATTGAAAGGCTTTGGAATTGAAAAATATCCGCTTGCAATCACTGCTGCCGGGGTAGCCCTGCATTATTTGAATGAGACCGAGCATCGTAATCTTCAACATATATCATCTGTTTCGAGGATTGAGGAAGACCGTTATATGTGGCTGGACCGCTTTACGATTCGGAATCTTGAATTGATTGGTTCGGCTAATGAGAATGCGGTAAGTCTGGTAGATGTGTTGGACAAGACCTGTTCTCCGATGGGAGCACGTTTGCTTCGTAGATGGATAATTATGCCATTGAAAGAGCTAAAACCGATCCAGGAACGTCTGGATGTGGTTGAATTCCTTGTCAGCCAGGAAGATCTACGTGAAAAATTATTGCATGAATTGAAACAAATTGGTGATCTCGAAAGGTTGATCTCTAAAATTGGACTTCAAAAGGCTAATCCCCGGGAAGTATTACAGTTGAAAAGAGCGCTAAATGCTATTTCCAATCTGAAGGAGCTTTGTCAGACATCTGAAAGTTTCCCATTAAAAATAATTGCTGAGCAGCTTAATCCCTGTGCTTTGATGAGGGATAAAATTGAGCGTGAGCTCAATCCTGATGCACCAGTGATGCTTGCAAAAGGCTCTGTTATTGCTGATGGGGTTGATGAAGAACTCGACCGTCTGAGGAAGATCGCATTTGGAGGAAAAGGTTACCTGCTTGAAATTCAAAAGCGCGAGGCTGAAATTACCGGTATTCCATCTCTAAAAGTGGCATTTAATAATGTTTTTGGATATTATCTGGAGGTTACACATACTCATAAGGATAAAGTTCCGGCCGAATGGCTCAGAAAGCAAACACTGGTAAATGCAGAGCGTTATATTACTCCTGAGCTGAAAGAATACGAAGAACAGATTCTTGGAGCAGAGGAAAAGATTCAGGTTTTGGAAACCCGTTTGTATAATGAGTTGACTTTTGCATTATCCGAATTTATCAAACCAATTCAATTGAATGCCCAATTAGTCGCGCAATTGGATGTTTTGCTCAATTTTGCCAGCCTCGCGATAAAGAATTATTACATCAAGCCTGTGATAGATGAAAGCAGTGTGATCGATATTAAGGGGGGCAGGCATCCGGTTATTGAAAAGAACCTGCCTCCGGGCGAGGAATATATTACAAATGATGTGTTCCTGGATAGTGATTCACAGCAGATAATAATTATTACGGGTCCGAATATGTCGGGTAAATCGGCCTTGCTGAGGCAAACTGGTCTGATTGTACTGATGGCCCAAATGGGTTGCTTTGTCCCTGCGAAAGAGGCTCAAATAGGCTTGGTGGATAAGATTTATACCCGGGTAGGGGCTTCAGATAATCTTACTACCGGCGAGTCAACATTCATGGTTGAAATGAATGAGACAGCGAGTATTTTGAATAATTTATCACCCCGTAGCCTCATTCTGATGGATGAGATTGGCAGGGGTACCAGTACCTATGATGGTATTTCTATTGCCTGGTCAATTGCCGAATACCTTCATAATCATCCGGTAGCAAAAGCGAAAACCCTGTTCGCTACACATTATCATGAATTGAATGAGTTGACCAACTCATTCAGCCGGATTAAAAATTTCAATGTATCAGTCAAAGAGTTGGGGAATAAAGTCATTTTCCTGCGCAAGCTGGTCCCCGGAGGAAGCGAGCATAGTTTCGGGATTCATGTGGCTAAGATGGCCGGAATGCCTCCAAAACTCGTTAGCAGGGCAAATGAAATATTAAAAAGACTTGAGCAGGAAAGGACCGGGGGAGAGGATATTAAAGACAGTCTTAAGAAAGTTCAAAAGCAGGCTTACCAGCTTCAAATGTTCTCTATTGATGATCCGGTGCTGGTTAAAATTAGGGATATGCTTAATAATCTTGAAGTAAATACATTAACTCCAGTGGAGGCTCTAATGAAACTGGATGAGATTCAGAGGGTGCTTAAGTCTTAGTATTGAGTATTGAGTATTGAGTATCAGGTATCAAGTATCAGGACAAAAAAAAGTGCTCCGGATTAAATTTAATCTGAAGCACTTTTTTTTCCATAGGTAGAAATTTTTATTGTTTTACTCTGCCGGATTTTTTATCCCTTTCTCTGCCAATCACATAACCTGTGCCTGCACCAACGGCACCACCTATTGCAGCGCCTCTGCCATCTTTTTTATCAACTATAATACCTGTTCCTGCACCAATAACTCCGCCAATAACTGCACCTTTAGCTGCTGAACTCCAGCCTTTTTTCTGGCTTTCAGTACCTGATTGAGTTGCTGTATTTGTTGTGGCAGTTACTGATTTTGAAGATGTTCCTGATGAATGATACTGAATTTTAGTGTTTGACTTTTCCTTCGCGATTGCAAGAGCAGTTGCAGCCGAGTCTGCTGAAGCAACTCTTTTAAAGCTGTCAAGCTGATGAACCATTCTAACAGAGTCCTGATCTATTTTAGCATTCTCATTAGCGTTACTGTTGCAACCTGTAACTATCACTGCAAATGCAAACATGATTAGTATATTTCTCATAATTTTCTTAAAGCCATATTGTTAATGGCCAATACAGTATAGAAATAATGGTGCCAGAGATTTTGTTTTACGAAATTTTATTTCCGGGATTATTATTTATTTAATTATCCTGACTTTCTCTATTTTCAAGATTTATTGATAAATAAGACCAATTTAAGAGTTCTGGGACTTTCAATTACAATATTTTCAGGTTTTTGGAACAGGGAATAGCCTCGTTTTTTTTACTCCTAATTGAATAGAACAACGTTTATTGGGCAACCAGATATTTCCAGGCGTTAGTACTATTTAATTTTCAAATATTTGTCAAAACCTTAAAAAATCATTTCAAAAGAAACAATTAAAATTATTTTGTTTCAGTGTAATATTGTTGTTAAATTACTTATCCTGAGTGGTGGAACGATATCATTACAGGTCTGCAAGATCCAATAGTAAAAATGGATACATAGATGTATGGGATAGCCGGGTTTAGGTGTGGAGGTCAATGAAAAAGAAGCCGCTAAGTATCCTATCGGTACAAAATCTAATTGGCAGGTTAGATAAACAGATGGAACCATTATAAGACCATAGTCTCTTTTCTAAAGAATTAATCTTGAGAATTGAACTCTATTTTTAAATAATGAAGGTTTAATCATAATTAATTTGAACAAAAGCGCTCAAACTATTAATTTACAGGTAATTAAACATTAAAAAAAAGATATATCAGTATACCATACCGGAAAGTGTTTGCCCACTTTCCGGCAAATTATTTTGCCAAATTATCCAAGCACTATTGAAGAATCTTATTTAACCTTTATGAAACTTATTTATGGGATTTTATGCTTTAGCCATTTACCAGGAATAACTTTCTATTTTAATTTTTATTGATTATGAAATTGGCCTTAAATAGTGTTGCTGAGTAGGTTCGATTAGTGCTGATGAAATTAGTAAAAACTTAAAGTATTAAATTTCAAGATCACCTGATTACACAAAAAAATAATAGAACTAGTTTATAATTTTTATCTGATGAAATCTAACACAAAGAAATTAGAAATATCCCGTCGCACTGCGATACAGTCTGTTTTAGGGGTTGCAGGGATTGGTATTATGGCATTACCAGAATCTTCTTATGCAAAAGATGTTGGAAATAAAGTATCACCTTCTACACTTGAACAAATTAAAGGAAATGGAGAGGTCAAGATTACCAGACTTGAAACATTTCTGGTAAAGCCTCGCTGGATTTTTCTAAAAATTCATACAGATGTTGGAATTTATGGACTGGGAGAACCTTTACTGGAGGGTCGGGCATTGACAATTCAAACGGCTATTAAAGAGATAGAACCATATTTAATTGGTAAAGATCCCAGAAATGTAGTACATCATTGGCAAGCTATTTACAGGCATGCTTTCTATCGTGGAGGTCCGATTCTTACAAGTGCTTTAAGTGGAATTGATCAGGCTTTGTGGGATATCAAAGGAAAGCTTTTAAATGTTCCGATTTATGAATTATTAGGTGGTCCTACACGTGATCGGGTGAGAGTTTATGGACGTGCAAGTACTCCTGAACAAATGAAACAGCAAAAGGCCGCAGGATTTACTGTAATTAAAACAGGGGTTGCAAAAAAAACTCATGCAAATATTGTCGAGAATCCAAGATTTATTAAATATGCAATAGATAATTTTGCTTCCCTACGAGATGCCGGGGGTGATGATATGGATATAGGAATTGATTTTCATGGAAGTATTTCTCCTCAAACTGCAAAACTTCTGATTAAAGAACTTGAAGTTTACCAGCCAATGTTTATTGAAGAGCCTTGTCAATGTCAAAATGTTGATGTAATGGTCGACATTGCCAGAGGTACACATATCCCCATTGCAACCGGAGAAAGAATTTTTACCAAATGGGGTTTCCGGGAAATACTTGAAAAAGGAGCTGCAAGTATAATTCAGCCGGATCTTTGTCATGCAGGTGGTATTACTGAGGGCCGGATTATCGCTGGTATGGCCGAAGCGTATTATGTTCCAATTGCACCACATAATCCAATGGGACCGATATCATTAGCCACAGGCTTGCAACTAGCCGCCAGCATACCCAATTTTTTAGTGCAGGAACAAGTTTCATTAGGCGAAGGATATTTAAAAAACCCGTTTAAATTACAAAAGGATGGGACTGTTCTTATTCCTAAAGGACCAGGCTTGGGTGTTGAATTGGATGAAGCATTAATGGCTGATAAAATAGGTCATGATTGGAAAAATCCGGAAACTTACAATTCACTTGACGGCTCGGTAGTAGACTGGTAAATTAAATTGTCGATTTGATTTTTTTAAATGTTTGGACTTCAGAATGGGGCAGGTTCATCCGCATAGATAGCTAGAATTGGGGTGATAACATAGACGTACGTTTTTTGAAATAAATAGATGAATGATTTTCGCAGGAATCATAATCAATACAAAAGCAGTAAATACTATAATCGTAAGAAAACCGAAACCAATAAGATCAGTATGAAAAGTATTATTAAAACAATTGCCGAGAGCAATAGAGCAAATGAGAAGGCTGATGCCTTAGCAACTCAGTTAGAAATTGACAATCAGCAAACCAAGGACAGCCGTCGCGATTTTTTAAAAAAAACAGCAATTGGGGGTATAAGCTTAGGTGGTTTGATGGGTCTGTCGATCGGGGATACCCTGGCTCATACCACATCAAATGTAAAACGATCATCAAATCCATCTGATTTGAAGATTACAGATATGCGCTATTGCCTTACTAATGTTCTTGGAGGTACACCAATCATAAGGATCGATACTAATCAGGGTATTTATGGTTTGGGTGAGGTAAGAGACGGCGCAGACGCACGTTACGCACTGATGCTAAAAAGCAGAATTCTTGGAATGAACCCATGCAATGTTGAAATGATTTTCAAGAGCATCAAGCAATTCGGCGGACCAGCTCGCCAGGCAGGAGGTGTATGTGCTGTGGAAATGGCTTTATGGGATCTTTGTGGTAAAGCCTATGATGTTCCAGCCTGGCAACTATTGGGCGGAAGATACCGTGATAAAGTCAGATTATACGCTGATACTCCTGAGGCTGCTTCTCGCGAGGAGCAAACAAAACTTATAAAGTACCGTACTAACGATCAAGGATATACCTGGTTGAAAATGGATGTGTCCATTCGTGAACTGAGGAATAAACCCGGTACATTGGTGAATTCAAATTTCTGGGAAAACTCGAAAGAAAATCTGGAACAATGGAGATCTCAAAACAATTATATGTCGTATGGAAATACCATGCATCCGTTTACCCAGATTCAAATCACAGATAAAGGCTTGGAAGAATTGGCTCAAGTTGTAGAAAACATACGTAATATAGTAGGGTACGAAATTCCAATTTCTACAGATCATTATGGTCATTTCGACTTAAATAATGGAATTCGCTTAGGAAAGGCACTCGAAAAGTATCGCCTGGCATGGCTTGAGGATATGGTGCCGTGGCAGTATACGGAGCAGTGGAAAACGATAACTGCTGCTTTGGAGACGCCAACACTTACAGGAGAAGATATATATCTGCTGGAAAATTTCAAACCTTTGATTCATGGAAGAGCTGTGGATATTATCCATCCTGATCTCGCATCCTCTGGTGGGCTTTTGGAGACTAAGCGAATTGGAGATTATGCTGAGGAATTCGGAATAGCAATGGCAATGCATCAGGCTGGAACTCCTGTTTCTTTTATGGCAAATGTACATTGTGCTGCTGCTACTCAGAATTTCCTTGCACTAGAGCACCATTCTGTAGACCTTCCATGGTGGGAGGATTTGGTGAAAACCACAGATGGAAAGAAAATGATTGAAAGGGGCTATGCTAATGTGCCGCTCACTTCCCCGGGATTAGGAATTGAACTGAATGAAGATGTCTTAAAACAACACTTAAAACCTACTGATAAGAGCTATTTTGCTCCAACTACCGAATGGGATGATAAACGTTCACATGACAGAACATATAGTTAAGAACACCATAATCGAAAGATCAATTATTCAATTTGAACTTTCGGTTACATTCAAATTGGCTAAAATCAATCAAAACTGATGTAATCATGACCGATAATCGCAGGGATTTCATTAAAAAAAGTGCTTCAATTGCTGCCGCTCTTTCTGTGGGCGGAATAAATAATGCTATTTCAAAGCCTCACATTCAAATTGCACCCTCTGACTTAGAATTAATTTCAGTTGCAAAAGATGCAGGCATGGAAATGAGTAATGCTTATTTTTCAGGAATGCAGGCAAATAAGCAGCTGATTGAACTTGCAAAACAGATGGGAGCATTTGGTGCAATCGCAGGGATTGATATGCGGCTAACACAATTGGTAAATGCAAATCCATGGGATTATAATGTCATCATGGAGGTAAGGGAATCCTGGAAAAGGGTCGGACTTAATTACAATACAGTCGAAGGGCCGCCTTCTTTGGGAGAAAAGACTAAGCTTGGGCTTGATGGTAGAGATGAAGAAATAGCAAATTTTATAAGCTTCATGAAAAATCTCAAACGCTCAGGTGTTGATGTCATCTGTTATAATTGGATGCCGGTAATCAGTTGGGCCCGGACACAAATGGACCGTCCTGGTCGGGGTGGTGCACTTGTTACCGCTTTTGATTATGAAGAGATAAAGAACCGACCACTCACAAAATACGGAGAAGTTTCTCCTGAAAGTATGTGGAAAAATTTGGAATATTTCCTGAGAGCAGTTGTTCCAGAGGCAGAAAAAATTGAAATGAAACTAGCTCTACACCCAGATGATCCTCAGGTTAATAGTATTCAGGGGATTCCAAGAATAATGAATTCGGTTGAAAATTTTGATAGAATGTTAAAAATCATTCCCAGTGATTTTAACGGAGTTACACTTTGCCAGGGTAATTTTTCTCTGATGGGTGCCGATATCCCTAACCTGGTTAGAAGATGGGGTAAAGCAGGTAAAATTCATTTTGTTCATTTCAGAAATGTTCAGGATCTGAGTGGTGTGATACCAAGTACCAAATTTACTGAAACCTTTCATGATGAAGGCCAGATTGATATGTATGCTGCCATGAAGGCATATTACGACATAGGTTTTAAGGGTCCAATCCGTGCTGATCATGTACCTACAATGGCTGGTGAAGAGAATACCAGACCAGGATATATGACTCTGGGTAACCTTTTTGCCGTTGGGTACATGCGGGGTCTGGCTGAAGCAGTGGCAAAAGAAAAAAGAGTTTAAATTATTAATCAACTCAATATTTTAGTCTGAATTTTTAAAAAATAAAAAATCCTTAATTATGAAAAAAATAATAATCCTTTTAGTTCTTCTTGTTTGCAGTAGTTTTTTATCATTTGCCCAGCGAATTGGTTCGAGCCCGGAGTATGTACAACAGATGACTGCATTGTGGAAAGGTGAGCGTTCGGCAGATGGTCGTCCTAAGGTTTCCGAGTTTGTTCTTGAACGTCTACAATTTAATACACTAGAACAAATATGGGGTTATTTGTTGGGTAAAGGCTACCGAAATCAGGTAGAAAAGAACTGGACTGTTCTAAAAACAGGACAAACCATGGTGGGTCGTGTAGTCACTGCACAGTTTATGCCTTCCAGGCCAGACCTTGATTCACTGGTAAAAGCACAGGGTCGGAAGGAAGGACGTTCCCAACGTGGCGGATTTAATATTTGGCCTATTGATATCTTAAGTAAAGGAGACGTTTATGTAGCAGATGGATTTGGTAAAGTGAAGGATGGAACCCTGATTGGATCCAGCCTTGGAAATTCGGTTTATGCTAAAACTGGTAAGGGAGTGGTTTTTAATGGATCGATCAGGGATATGCAGGAGCTCAGGGATACAGAAGGGTTTAATGCATGGGTGAAAGGCCACGATCCTTCTTTTATTCGGGACATGACCCCAACCTCAATCAATGCACCGATTCGCGTTGGTGAAGTGACTGTTTTCCCCGGAGATATTGTATTTGCGAATGATTATGGGGTGGTATTTATTCCTGCTCATCTTGTTGAAGACCTGGTCAAAGCAAATGAACTTACCGGGCTTCGGGATGAGTTCGAACGTTTATTACTGAAGCAGGGCAAATATCTATCAGGAGAAATTCATGGAGACTGGACGGAAACTATCAAAAATGAATTCAGGGCCTGGCTGGCGAAATATCCCAGGAAGACTATGTATACACCAGAACAACTCGATACTTATTTGGGTAAAAAGCATTGATATTTTATTAATCTGAAATTTAAACGATATGAAAAAGACTTTACAACAGCTCATTTCCAAAAATAAGGAAGAAGAAAAGGCATATGCTACATTAAGAGAGTCTGAAATCAATAATCCTGAAACTGGAAGCAACAGAAGGGATTTTCTTAAAAAAACTGCATTGGGTGGCATTGCCCTGGGTGGATTGATGAATTTGTCTATTGAAGATACCATTGCCCATACAACACAAAACGTGAAAAGGTCTTCTAATCCCTCAGATCTGAAGATTACGGATATGCGTTATTGCCTTACCAATGTAATGGGAGGAACAGCAATTATACGAATCGATACCAATCAGGGCATTTATGGTCTTGGTGAGGTAAGGGATGCCGCAGATGCGCGTTATGCCCTGATGTTAAAGAGCCGCATTCTTGGAAGGAATCCTTGTAATGTGGAAATGATTTTTAAGGTCATTAAGCAATTTGGCGGACCAGCTCGTCAGGCCGGTGGTGTTTGTGCTGTCGAAATGGCCTTATGGGATCTTTGCGGCAAGGCCTATGGTGTTCCTGCCTGGCAATTACTGGGGGGTAGATATCGTGACAAGGTCAGGCTTTATGCAGATACACCTGAAGCTGCCAGTCCTGCAGAACAGCAAAAACTGATCAATTACAGGATCAATGATCAAGGCTATACCTGGCTAAAGATGGATATTTCAATCAGTGAATTAAAAGGTAAAGCAGGTACAGTTGTGAATTCAAAATTCTGGGAAAATGCTAAAGGGGATCTGGCACAATGGGGTGATCAGCGAAATATGATGTCTTATGGTAATACCGCTCATCCATTTACACAGATTCAGATTACCGATAAGGGCCTGGAGGGTTTGTCGGAGATTGTAGATTCTATTCGTAAAATGGTTGGCTATGATCTTCCAATCTCTACCGACCATTACGGTCACTTTGACCTGAATAACAGTATTAGATTAGGTAAGGCTATGGAAAAATACAGGTTAGCCTGGTTCGAAGATATGGTGCCATGGACCTATACTGAACAATGGAAAACCATTTCAGATGCATTGGAAACACCAACTACAACAGGTGAAGACATCTATTTACTGAAAGATTTCAAGCCCTTGATCCATGCCAGGGCAGTAGATATTATTCACCCTGATCTGGCTTCTTCAGGAGGCTTACTTGAAACCAAAAGAATAGGAGATTATGCCGAAGAGTATGGAGTGGCTATGGCTATGCATCAGGCAGGTACACCGGTTTCTTTTATGGCAAGTGTTCATTGTGCTGCTGCTACGCAGAATTTCCTTGCACTGGAGCATCATTCTGTTGATATCCCATGGTGGGAGGACCTGGTAAAGACCACAGATGGTAAGAAAATGATAGAAAAGGGGTATGCTATAGTTCCGCTTAATTCTCCGGGATTAGGGATTGAATTGAATGAGGATGTTTTAAAACAGCATTTAAAATCTACTGATAAGAATTATTTCGCACCTACAAATGAGTGGAATGAACTTCGCTCACATGACAGGACTTATAGTTGATTTGATGATCATGATATCTTGATAATAAGATGTTAATGTATTAATATGGATGATAAAGAGGGGGTTATTTTCTTGAATTTATAATGTCATGTGTTAATATCTGTTTTAAATTAACGTCAGTTCGATTCCCTCAATTCCGCAAACGGCCTAACAAATTGATAATAACTTTGGGT
>CAYHGN010000043.1:0-27018 GCA_964356005.1 uncultured Sphingobacterium sp. | reverse complement strand
CGTTTTTGAGTTAAATGTTACTTCAAAAACGGTCAAGCTATTTCAGGCAACCACATCTGCTTCATTGTAGATGTGATATCTTGTCAACTTTCAATTTCCTATTCTCTTGTTCTTGACTCTTTGTTCTTGACTCTTTGTTCTAACTCCGTAATTCGTAATTCCGTAATTCGTAATTCCGTAATTCGTAATTCCGTAATTCGTAATTTTCCCTATTTCCCATTTTCTAATCTCAAACTCAACGAAATGCAAGTTATATATATTGTATTTACACCGTGTCCCATTATTAACTCTCCACTCTCAACTCCCTGCCGGTGTATAAATTTCAAGTATCACATTCCACTTATGTTCTTCCTGTGATTCCCAGATCCTGACATAATGGTATTTGGTGATTAATTTATTCTTTGTGACATAGGCAATGCCGTATGAATAAGCCAGATCACTGCCCGGTGCACGATCGGAGCGGATGGGCTCAGATTCAATGCTAATCTGATTCTTGCCTACAAAATTATTGATTCTTGCTTTCCCGATAATTGGTTCCTCACCCGGGAATAAAAACCGGGGATTTTCTGCCATAAACAAATCATGGGCAAGACTCTGATCTTTCATCAGGGTATTTGAATACAATCTGTCTGTTGTTGTAATGATCTCCTGTCGCTGCTTTAACCTGGCCGGTGAAACTTGCTTGTAGAATTTAATACTTTTTGGATCTGTAAAATTTAACTCAGGTTCTCTGAGAGGTTTCTGATGCGAAATACCCAAATCCATAGCTAATTTCCAAACGCCTTTAAAATCTGCTTTCCATACTGAAAGATATTGACCATAAGAAGGTTCAGAATTCGGACTACTCTGGAATATATAGGGCCCTGTAGTGAAACCCCAATCGCCACTTTGGGATATTTTAGCATAGACCGGTACCCAGCTAAGCTGACCGGGTCCATCAACAGTACCTCTTCCATAAAAATCTTTAACTTTTACAGGATTCGGCCGGAAGATAATTGATTCATCGTCTGAGACTTTCAAAAAAGCCTCTTTTGAGCCATTTTTTTTCGCTAAAGCCGAGAAATAATTTTCTGCCGCTACGAGTGAATATACCTTTCCATTGCTTTCCTGGCTAAAACTTTTTAATGAAATTAATATCAGCAGACTATAAAATATAGAAAATCGGTTCATTTGTTTCAACATTGTGATTAGAATGTTCAACATAAAATATGCCATAAAATCCGACAAGGCATAATTAACCTTATTTTTTTAAGAAAAATTATGAAAGTTCGAAATGTGATGTATTAAAACTCGCTCAGATCTTATTCCAGGTTGTTCCTTCCTTATTATCCTTCAGTTGTATTCCGATTGAGTTCAATCCTATCCGGATCTTATCTGAAGTTGCATAATCTTTATTCACCTTTGCTTCAGAACGCAGATTGATAATGAAATCGAGCAATTTGCCCATATCATCCGTTTGATTATTTTCTTCTTTCAAACCTAAAACGCTGATAACGAAGTCATCCATAAGCTTTTTCAGGTCTTCAATGTCAGATGCAGATGCAGCCGTTTTGCCATCATAAACACTGTTGATGATGTGAACGGCTTCGAATAGCTCGGCAATCAATACCGGACTGTTGAAATCATCATTCATGGCAGCATAGCATCGCTCTGTCAGGCTTTTCAGATCTATATCAGATTTCTGGGAAGGGTTTAGCTTCTCAAGCAGTCCGTAAGCATTGATCAAACGCTTAAATCCTTTATCAGAAGCCTCTAATGCTTCATTTGAGAAATCAAGTGTACTGCGGTAATGTGCCTGAAGCATAAAAAACCGAACCGACATTGGCGAATAACCTCTCGAAAGCAGTTCATGGCTTCCTGTGAATAGTTCATGAGGCAAAAAGCCATTTCCTTTACTTTTCGACATTCTTGTTCCATTTACTGTAAGCATATTCGTATGCATCCAGTATTTGGCAGGCTGAACATGATTGCATGCCTGTGATTGTGCAATCTCATTGGTATGGTGCGTAGCGGCAAGATCCATTCCCCCGCCATGAATATCAAAACTGTTTCCAAGGTATTTGCTGCTCATTGCAGAACATTCGATATGCCATCCCGGGAAACCGGTACCCCATGGTGAAGGCCATTGCATAATGTGTTCAGGCTTAGCCTTAATCCATAATGCAAAATCAAGTCGCCCGCGTTTTTCATTCTGCCCACCCAGTTCTCTTGTATTTTCCAGAAGGTCATCTAATTGCCTGTTAGTCAGAATAGTGTAATTAAATTCCTTGCAATATTTTTCTACATCAAAATAGACTGTCCCGTTTACCTCATACGCATAATCGTTTTTCAGGATCTGCTTAACCATTTCAATCTGTTCAATGATATGGCCGGTTGCAGTTGGTTCGATTCCAGGAGGCAAGGCATTAAAAAGCCTCATCACATCATGAAAGCCAAGGGTGTATTTCTGAACGATTTCCATCGGTTCAAGCTGTTCGAGTCTGGCTTTCTTTGCAAATTTATCATCGCCTTCATCCATATCTCCCTCCAGGTGTCCTGCGTCGGTGATATTGCGTACATACCTCACTTTGTAACCAAAATGCATGAGATAGCGGTAAATCAGGTCGAACATGATGAAAGTGCGGCAATTACCCAAATGAACATCACTGTAAACTGTCGGACCACAAACATATAGGCCTACCAATGGCGGATGAAGGGGCTCAAACTTTTCTTTAGTTCTCGAAAGGGTATTGTATATGTACAGGTTACTATCCATGCTGCAAACTTAAAAATTGAAAATCGATTTTTAGGGGATATTGAACGCTTTTATTTTAATTCCAGATCAGTTCTGACAGGGAAATGATCTGATAGTTTTTTGTCAATAATCAGATAATTCTTAACACTGAATTCAGGAGAGCTAAAGATATAGTCAATCTGAAAATTCGGGAAGGCACCATTATAGGTAACTCCGAAGCCGCTTCCTTTCTCGCGAAAGCTATTATTCATTCCCGTAGAGATGGTTTTTACGGTATATGAAATTGGTGTATCATTAAAATCCCCGGCAACAATGTAGGGTATAGTACAGGAGTCGGCATGACTTTTTACCATTTTTACCTGATTTCCGCGCTTAATAAAGGCTCTTTTTAGCCGGCCGCCAATCTTTTTTGAGGATTCAACATCGGTGTCGATCTCCTTTCTTACTTTTTGAAGGTATTGGTAATCCTCGGGTTGGAAGCTGATCGACTGGAAATGCACATTATAGACTCTGAAAGTCTTATCTCCCTTCTTCAGATCTGCCCAAATTGCTTCATTCCAGTTCATATTTTTGGCAAACTGGATGTTGCCTTGATTGACTATCGGAAATTTCGAGAATATTGCCATACCAATAGCCTCATAACCATTATCTGTTGACGGCTTGAAATAATAATATTCGGTATCAAGGATTTCCTGTATGTATTTCCTGAAATTATACTCTCCTTTCTTTCTGCTAAAAAATTCCTGGAAGCAGATTACGTCAGGCTGCTCATTACGTATTACATTCAGTATTTGATCTTTGGTGAACTTATCATTCTTATCTCCGAATTGCTTAAAATTATGCACATTATAGGTCATGATACGGATAAAGCTCTCTGAAGACTTTGGAACCATTATCGCTGTGTTTTCTCTGAAACCAATGTAATTCAGAATCACACTCCAACCGGCAAGAATGGTGATACCTGAAATCAGTGCAAATCTTGGCCAGCGGATCAGCCAGTAAAAGACGAACAGGACATTGATAATTAAAATAGCGGGATAGGCCAGCCCGAAAAACGGAGCTATCCATAAAGATGAGGGATCTGAATAGGATGCCAAATAGCTTAAAAGCAATGATATGACCGCAAAAATATTGGCAATAAGTATAAACTTACTGAACAGGTGAATGCGAGGCCTTTTTCTGTTGAATTTTGCCATTATTTTTTGCTCGCTTTAAATAATGCCTCTTTTTCGGTTTTATTCAGACTATCATAGCCTGATCTGGAGATCTTATCCAAAATCTTATCGATGCTTTCCTGATCGGTATAAATGGCTTCTGACCTTATATTACTCTTATTCTGTACAACTTTAAGCCTGGATTTCTTTTTCAGGATCTTACTCAGATCCCTGCCACTATTTAATTGTTTTATAAACACGAAGCCGAAAATTGCTCCTCCAATATGGGCAATGCTGCCACCGGGATTTCCTCCGGCCATTCCAATTATATCAAGAACGAAGTAGGCACTGGCCAGATACTTTAAGCGAACTGTTCCAAAAAGTAATAAGCGAATGGTATAATCCGGAACTAAAGTTGCAGTGGCAATAACTACTGCCATGACGCTTGCAGAGGATCCTAACAGGATGGAATTTTGCGCGAGTCCTTTAAAAGCAGGCAAGGTATTATAGGCCAGCAGGTATAATAAAGCTCCTGTAATCCCGCCTGCGAGATAAGTAAAGATAAACTGGCGCTTATTCAGAAAATCCATAAAGATCATACCCATCCAGTATAGCCAAAGCAGGTTGAACAGTATATGGAAGATTTCCCGCTGCAGGAACATATAGGTGATGGGAGTCCAGGGTTTATAAGCAAGAGTTTGGAGGTTTGCCGGCATTGATAATTGCCGGCTGATCCATTCGGCCAGGGAAGTATTTCCCCCAAATAAAAACTCAGCAACCGCAATCAGGCCGATAGCAAGAAATACAAGAATGTTTATCCCGATGAATAAATAAAGAGGATTCCCTGATTGGAATGCCTTAAAGTATAATTCGCTAAATAAATTCTTATTCATAAAAATTATCACGGCGTTTAAGATTCCACATTTTTACTAAGATAAAACCAAAAAGGGCTCCGCCCAAATGTGCAAAGTGCGCGACTGAGTCGCCCGAGAATTGTTTAACCCCCAGAAATAATTCCAGCAATATATAAACTGGGATGATATATTTCGCTTTTACAGGCACTGGAATGAACATAATAAACAGTTCAGCATTTGGAAAAAGCATGCCGAAGGCTATCAACAGACCAAAAATCGCACCCGAAGCTCCAACCATTGGAGTAAGATATATACCCAGAAGAGTGGAAGCCTGTTCTTTAGAAATCAGCTCTGGATTGAAAGAGATAGTTCTTTTTAATGAATCTACCATAAAACTGCCATTATTCACCGCACTGCCTGTGATACTATAAACCTCAAAACTTTGTACCAATAATTGAAGTGCCAATGCACCTAAACCAGTAATCAGATAAAAATTCAGGAATCGTTTGGAGCCCATGATATATTCGATGGAAGATCCAAAGGTATAAAGAGCGAACATGTTGAACAGGATATGGAATAAGGAGGAATAATCATGCATAAACATGTAAGTAATTACTTGCCAGATCCTGAAATCAGGACTGTCAAAGTAATGGACTCCCAAAACCTGTGTCATCATCGGGCCACCAAACATCAGGGTAGCGATGTAAAAAATGATATTAATAATCAGCAGGTTCTTTACTACTGGTGGGATATGTGCAAATGGGGAAGGTCTGTCATTCATAGTCAAATATGCTGGTATTATTTTTCAAATCTTAGTAATAGTTCTTCAAGGGTAAACGTACTGATTACCGGCTTCCCACTGAGCGAGGTATTCGGCATTTCGCAGGCAAATAATTCATCGATCAGCAGGTTCATTTCACCAACTGAGAGAGTCAATCCTGATTTTATTGAGGTATTGCGAGCCAGGGCACGGGCCAGACTGTCGCGTTTGTTTAATTTTAAGGCACTTTGGTTATTCTTAAAACCTTCAATCAGGTGTTCCAGCATTTCAACTTCGCTAATATTTGTTCCTATTTCTGCGGGAATTCCATCAATAATAAAGGTGTTTTTCCCGAATGTACGAATCTGGAAACCCAGGGCATGGATATCCGGTAAAAGTTCTTTTACAAGCTCAAAATCACTGGTGTTCAGTGTAACAGTTTGTGGAAACAGACTTTGCTGGGAAGCCCCCTGACGGTTTTCAAGATGCTGGAGAAATCGTTCATATAATACCCGTTCATGAGCTGCCTGCTGATCAATCAGCATAAATCCTGATTTGATTTGCGAAATAATGAAACGGTTATGCAATTGAAAAATCTGTTTTCCGAGAACCTTGAGAATCTGGTTATCAATTTCAATTTGGCGATTTCCTTCCAACTCCATACCGCCTTGCCTTGAGGAATCGGGTTGCACTATTTCATACAGCGAGCCCCAATTTTTGCTGACACCGGTTTTTTCTTGTCCTGCATTTCGAAGAAAGGGAATTTCACGTTCAGTTCTTCCCTGACTAAAAGGGTTGAAATCAGGATTGAATGCGATCGCCGGAGGTACAATATCCTCATGTGCCTTATGTGTGATCATTTGGCTAAAGCCGGTTTCCTGGTTAAAGTCGAGTGTCGGACTGATATTGTATTTACCCAAGGACCGTTTTACGGCAGAACGGATGATCGCATAAATTGCTTTTTCATCCTGGTATTTAATTTCTGTTTTTGTGGGATGCACATTGATATCGATTTTTGAAGGGTCGATATCGATGAACAATACATACAAAGGAAAACTATCTGTGCTTAAAACCTCTTCAAAGGCATTCATCACCGCATGATTCAGGTATGGATCTTTGATGAATCGATTATTTACAAAAAAGAATTGCTCCCCTCTGGTTTTTTTTGCAAATTCAGGTTTCCCGATATATCCTTTAAGCTCGATAATTGAAGTATTTTCTTCAACCGGAACCAGTTTCTGATTATAAGCATTCCCAAAAATGTGGATGATTCGCTGTTTCAGACTTCCTTTTGGCAAATGGAAAACCTCATTTCCATCATGATGAAGTGTAAAGAATACTTCAGGATTGGCCAATGCAACACGCTGAAACTCATCATTTATATGACGCATTTCTACCGAATTACCTTTTAGAAAATTACGTCTGGCAGGAGTATTGTAAAATAAATTTTTTACGCTGATGCTGGTTCCGGGCGGACAGGCGACAGGCTCCTGACTGATAATTTCTGATCCTTCAATCCTGAGGCAGGTGCCGAGTTCATCTTCATGACGTTGGGTTTTTAACTCAACCTGAGCGATAGCAGCAATTGAAGCCATGGCCTCACCTCTGAAACCCATGGTCCGAATGGCAAAAAGATCCTCAGCTTTCCTGATTTTGGAAGTTGCATGGCGCTCAAAGCACATTCTTGCATCGGTCATGCTCATCCCACACCCATTGTCTATAACCTGGATGAGTGATTTTCCGGCATCCCTGATCAGAACCTGTATTTTATCCGCTCCCGAATCAATTGCGTTTTCAATCAGTTCCTTCAATGCCGAGGCCGGTCTTTGCACCACTTCTCCCGCTGCGATCTGGTTGGCAACAGAATCCGGTAAAAGCTGTATTATATCAGACAAAGTATTTTGGTTTATTGTATTAACGAGAATTCCATGCTATATTCTCAACGTAATTTAATTGAAAAACGCATTGGTAAAATAACAGAAATCCTTCAGGGTTCCGAATATTTTATGTTTTTCGAAACCAAAGATAAGGTGTTTTAGTCTTAAGGGGAGTATAATAACAATAATGGTAGAGTATGATGATAATTATGCCTGTTTATTAAACCGGCATAATTTCCTGAATATTATGATGATGACTACGAAATTAATGAACTTAAATCTTGCTGAATTTTTCAACCTTGTTTTTAACAGGTTTTACTGTACGCAGATAGGCGTAGATAGCTTTCAGATCTTCAGTTTTCATGTTTCCATACATCAACCATGGCATCACAGTATTAAATTCACCTGGTCTAACATCAGCTGGTCTATGCGTGCTATCGCTGTATGATTTAAAACGATTGACAAACATTTCCTCAGTCCAGTTGGCGATACCGGTTTCGGTATCAGGTGTGATATTTGCCGACCGAACTATTCCGCCACTCTTTAGTTTAAAATCAAAGCCACCTGCCAGATCCATTCCTGGTAAAGGCGCGCCTTTTTCCTGTTTTGTATGGCAAGTAAAGCAATCTGCAGCATTGAAAATATAGGCTCCGTAA
The DNA here is from genome assembly GCA_964356005.1 of uncultured Sphingobacterium sp. GTDB lineage: Bacteria > Bacteroidota > Bacteroidia > Sphingobacteriales > Sphingobacteriaceae > Daejeonella. Next base: position 18,983 of record CAYHGN010000043.1, on the reverse strand, counting down.
GCTACTGCATTAGACTGATCAGGTATTTTTACGAATTGGGGTTTTTGAGGGATTGTATTGATAATGAAGTTCATTGGGAAGTCGGGTACCGACTCAGGAACTGCATTTTCAATCGGTTTCAAAGTCCGGATATAGGCTATTATTGAATAGATATCTTCGCGATCAGATTTGCCATAATTCGGATGTGGCATAAGCGGAAAAAGAGCTTTGCCATCCTTATTGACACCAGAGGTAATTGCCCTGAATATTTCGCCATCTGTCCAGTCTTTTAAGGCATAAGGGGTGATGTTTTTAGCATAAAATTTACCCGGGAATCCCAATTCCTGACTAAATTCTTCACCACCTTGTCCTAAAGTACCCTCAGTTATCGGTCCTGCAGTTTTTGTCCAGTCTCTTTTTGAATGGCAATCCATACAGGCATTTACGTTATGTGCAAGGTATTTGCCCCTTTCTACTCTTTCGGGTGTAATTTCAATCGTAAGATTTTCGGGATCTCCAACATCAGGAAGTGCGAAACTGACATAGCTAAGCATTCCAACAATAGCTACAATGGCTATTAAAATAAGGTACTTAAAACCTTTTTTTAAGTTCTGTTTCATTTTCAGTCATTTTAGTTTTTTAGAATAATCGATAATTTCATTGTCAAACTGTTCCAGTTACGTACTTAAATTCAGATCCTTTAATAAAAATAATTATTTTTATTAAAAAACAATAGCCTGAATATCAAATATTTATGTGGCTTCCGGTTATAAATTCCAAATAAGCTTTTTAATTGAGTTTTTGCAGGGTAATTACTTAATCATAATTTATATTTACCGATTGAAAGCACTATAAAATAAAACTTCAATGATCAAAAACTTCATATTATTAGGTATTTCTATTCTGTTAACTTCATGTAGTTCTCAAAAACAGGCCGATCTTATTGTGCATAATGCGGTGGTTTATACCGTGGATGATAAATTTTCAGTCGCAGAGGCTTTTGCAGTAAAGGATGGTAAAATATTAGAGGTCGGTAGTTCTGAGGATATTTTGAAGAAATATAAAGGTGAACTGCTTGATGCAGCAGGAAAGGCTGTTTATCCGGGATTTATAGACGGGCACTCGCATTTCTATGGATATGGAGAGGGTCTGCAGCAGGCTGATCTTGTTGGAACTAAAAGCTGGGAAGAAATCCTTGGGAAGTTGCAGCAATTTGGAAGGGAAAATCCTGAGGGATGGATTATTGGCAGGGGCTGGGACCAGAATGACTGGACTATCAAAGAATTTCCGGATAATATTAAGCTGAATGAGCTTTTTCCAAACCGTCCGGTAATACTTACCAGGATTGACGGACATGCGGCAATCGCGAATAAAACTGCGCTTGATCTTGCAGGACTGAAGCCCGGACAGAAGATCAGCGGTGGGGAGGTTGAAACCATAAATGGAAAGCTTTCAGGCATTCTGGTTGACAATGCTCAGGGTGCTGTTCACGCAAAAATTCCGGGTCAAAACTTTGCGCAGATCAAAGAATCACTTTTGGATGCTCAGAAGAATTGCTTTGCCGCAGGGTTAACCTCGGTAACTGATTGTGGTATTAATCATCAACTCATACCTGTTATTACTGAGCTTCATCAAAATAAAGAGCTTAAGATGCGGATCTATGCGATGCTCAGTGATCAAAAGGACAATTTCGATTTCCTGTTTAAAAATGGTGCCCTTAAAACAGACCGCTTAAATGTTCGTTCCTTCAAAGTTTATATGGATGGGGCTCTTGGATCGAGAGGAGCTTGTCTACTGGAACCTTATTCTGATAAACAAGGCTATTCGGGATTCTTATTAAGTGATAAAAAACATTTTGCAGAGGTCGCTCAAAAAATTGCCGATGCAGGTTTCCAGATGAATACCCATGCTATCGGTGATTCGGCGAACCGCGAGATCCTAAATGTTTATGCTAAAGTTTTAAAAGGAAAAAATGATTTCCGCTGGCGGATTGAACATGCACAGGTTGTGAATAAGGCAGATTTTAAACTGTTTGCTGACAATAATATCATTCCATCAGTTCAAAGTACCCATGCCACATCTGATATGTATTGGGCTGCTGACCGTCTGGGTGCTGAACGGGTAAAGGGTGCCTATGCCTTCAAGCAATTATTAGATCAGAATGGTTGGCTGGTTTTGGGGACTGATTTTCCTGTTGAAAATATAAACCCCATGTACACGTTTTATGCTGCGGTGGTGAGGAAGGATATGAAGGGATATCCTGCAAATGGCTATCAGATGGAAAATGCAATGAGTCGGGAAGAAGCTTTACGTGGAATGACGATTTGGGCAGCGAAGGGCCAATTTGAAGAGAAGGAAAAAGGTAGCATTGAAGCAGGTAAGTTCGCCGATTTTGTAATCCTTGATCAGGATATTATGAAAGCTGATGCTGAGCTTCTGTTTAAGGCTCAGGTGTTAAAAACCTATTTAAATGGCGAGAATGTTTATAGTAAATAAATTATTAATAATCAGTGGATTACCAATTGCAATCTGTGTTCTAAGCTTTTTTACTTTGTCTGCCTGTGCACAAATGGCAGAACACCTCAGGAATGAAGCCTTTTTAACTGAGTTGCAAAACGTTGAAAATTCTACCGTATTATTAAATAATCAGGATGCGCTTGTTCCATTGAAGGATTTGGTGCCCTTAACTATAGCCAGTATTAATATAGGCTCTGCTTATGCTTCAGAATTCGACAGTATCCTTAACAAGTATACCCGAGTGCAGTCTTTTGCCTCTGCATTATACAATCATGATATGCTTAGCTTCAATGATCTGAATGATGATTTGAAGTTTTATAATACGATAATAGTTCAGGTTACCGATCAGTCATTGAATGATCCGCGGACGATTCCGCTATTGCTGGATCTTCAGATAAATAAGAGCTTAATTGTTAGTTTGTCGGGAGATGCGGCAAGCCTGAAGCTCCTTGAAGCTTTAAATTCAGCAATTATATGGTCTGAAAAGAAATCGGTAGTGTCAGCGAATTTTGCTGCACAATTGACATTCGGTGGAGTTGCTGCCAAAGCCCGACTGAATCAGGGAACTTCAACCAGATATGCTCCGGGTTCGGGCTTTTCCACTTTACCTATTCGGTTAAAGTACACTGTGCCAGAGGAGCTTGGAATTAATAGTGCTGATCTTAGTAGAATTGATGATATCGTTGAAGAGGCAATTCGCCAGAGTGCAACTCCAAGCGCAGTTGTGCTGGTTGTTAAGGATGGGAAAATAATTTTTAACAAAGCTTATGGTACCCGTACTTATATAGATCGAACCCCAACGCGGATTACTGATATCTATGATCTGGCTTCGGTTACCAAGATCTCGGCAACCACTATGGCAGTGATGCGTTTGTACGAAGAGGGTAAACTTAAACTTGATACCAATGTCGGAGCCTATATTCCGAGATCGAGGAACACCAATAAAAACGATATTCCTGTTCGGGAGGTGATGCTTCATCAGGCCGGATTTATTCCTTATATCCCATTTTACAGAAATTTATTGGAGACAGATTACAGCCGTGATTCTTCAGAAACACATTCATTAAAGGTTGCTGATAATTATTACCTGCGGAAAGATTATTTCAAAAAGGTCATGTGGCCACTTATGCTGAACTCCACGCTGTCGAATCAGGGAAAGTATGTTTATAGCGATTTGAGTATGTATTTCATGAAGGACATCGTTGAGCGCCAGTCCGGAAAAGCGATGGAAACCTATGTTATGGATCAGTTTTATAAGCCACTTGGTATGATTAGGGCAGGTTTCAATCCGCGTCTCCGTTTTCCAAAGGAAGATATTATTCCAACCGAAGATGATAAGGAATTCAGAAGGACGCTTCTCGAAGGCTATGTTCATGATCAGGGTGCTGCTATGGTTGGAGGAGTATCTGGTCATGCCGGGCTCTTTTCTAATGCGAATGATCTGGCAATACTTTACCAGATGATTCTCAATGGGGGAATTTATGGTGGATCCCGATATTTTAAGCCCGAAACGGTAAATATGTTCACTGCAAAACAATCAGATGTAAGTCGCCGTGGACTCGGCTTCGATCGATGGGATGAAGAAAGTACCAAAGGCTATCCTTCAAGACTGGCGTCTCCGCTAACATTCGGACATACCGGTTATACAGGAACCTGCGTGTGGGTAGATCCCAAATACAATCTGGTTTATGTGTTTTTATCGAACAGGGTAAATCCAGGAGTTACCTCTAAACTCATTGAACTGAATATCAGGGGACGTATTCAGGATGTGATTTATGAAGCGATAGGGAACTAAGAAATCTGTTGCTGGCATGGCTTTTGATTTGTTACATTAAGCTAACATTAATCCCCAATTAAAGAATTTACTTTGTGTGATATTACAGTAAACCTGTAAATGTTTTTCTTATCATAATTAGTAAATTTGCTCCCGGTAGAAACCTCAGTATGAAACCATCATGAGCATACCTATTTTATACTCATGTTTATGCTCATGATAGATTCATTGCCTTTAAAAAACATTTTATAAACAAATGAAAATTGGAATAGTTTGTTATCCTACCTTCGGTGGTAGTGGGGTAGTAGCCACAGAATTAGGTAAAGCATTGGCCGATAATGGACATCAGGTGCATTTTATTACCTACAGGCAGCCCGCCCGCCTCGATTTCTTTTCCGAAAACCTGTTTTATCATGAGGTTTCTGTCTCGAACTATCCGCTGTTTGATTATCCACCCTATGAACTGGCTCTTGCAAGTAAACTGGTTGATGTAGTAAGGTTTGAGAAACTTGATCTGCTGCATGTACATTATGCAATTCCTCATGCTTCGGCTGCCTTCATGGCAAAACAGATTCTCGCAACCTATGGTATCCATATCCCGGTTGTTACAACTTTACATGGTACCGATATTACATTAGTTGGGAAGGATCCAACTTATAAACCCGTTGTTACCTTTTCCATCAATCAGTCGGATGGAGTTACTGCTGTGTCAGAAAATCTTAAGCAGGATACCTATAAGCATTTTGATGTTGTTAAAGATATCAAGGTTATTCCTAATTTTATTGATTTACAGCGCTTTAGTCTGAAGGCTAAAGATCATTTTAAACTCGCTATCGCACCAAATAATGAGCGTATCGTAGTGCATACCTCCAATTTTCGGAAAGTAAAGCGGACACAGGATGTGGTTCACATCTTCGAAAAAATTCAAAAGGAGATTCCATCCAAATTGTTAATGGTTGGGGATGGACCTGAACGGGTTTACTGTGAACAGCTTTGCCGCGATCTGGAAATATGTGATAATGTGAGATTCCTTGGAAAGCAGGATGCGGTGGAAGAGATTTTGTCGGTTTCAGATCTGTTCATTATGCCTTCAGAATCAGAAAGTTTTGGTTTGGCGGCTTTGGAGGCAATGGCCTGTAAGGTTCCTGTAATCACCTCAAATGCCGGAGGTTTACCTGAACTTAACATTGATGGTGTAACCGGATTTATGGACAATGTGGGTGATATTGATGCGATGGCTCAGCACTCCATATTTATCTTAAAGGACGATAAACAACTGGCCGCATTCAAGGAAGGGGCTCTTAAACGTGCTCAGCAATTCGATCTGAGTTTAATATTGCCGGTTTATGAGCAATATTATATGGATGTATTGAAGGAGGCTGCTTCTAAATGATTACCGTCATTTCGATGAGCGAATAGAATTATTGTACTTAGAAATATTATTAACGCGAAGAGAAATCTCATAATCAAGTGTCAGCCATAATAAAAAAGCCCTTCCTGAATTTTCAGGAAGGGCTTTTTATTTAGAAAAGAATTAAATTATTGCTTTGGAGCAACAGCAGCCACAGGCGCTGTTCCAGGAATGATATTTACTACATCCAATTCAAAAACCAGTGGAGAGAACGGAGGGATTCCCTGATTTCCCTGCTCACCATAAGCAAGCTTTGAAGGCAGAATCAGAGTAGCTTTTGATCCTTTGTTTAAAAGCATTAAACCTTCTTCAAATCCCGGAATTGAACCACCTAATCCAACAGGAAGTTTCAATGGCTCATAAGGACGCTGAGGGTTAAATGTTCCGTTTTTCTTTGCAACATCAGGTAAACTACTGTCAAATACTTTACCGCTTAAAAACATACCAGTGTAGTTTACAACTACTGTATCACCAAGATTAGCTTTCGCCCCGGTACCTTCTTTAGAAATAACGTAGTTCAAACCTGAAGCTGTTACTGTCGGTTTCAGACTTTTCGAGGAAATATAAGCTTTAACTTTAGCAACTTCTGCGGTTTTAGCCTGCTCCATTTCTGCTTTCAGAAACTCGTCGATCTTTCCGCGGAAAAGACTATCGTTTAATGAACCTTTAGGAATTACTTTATCAATTTTAATCGTGTATACGAGATATTTTTTAGTGGTATCAGAAGGTTGCGGACGACCCATTTTTTGTACCATAGAGTCGATGTTGATTTTAAAAGTTGCACTATCACCTTCACTTAAAAGGCCAAGTGCTGCAAAAAGATCCCCTTTGAAGACAGATTTTTCCTTAACCAATAAGGATGGACGATCATAATCATAAGAACTGTACAGGACTGAGTCCCCTTCAGTTTTTTCGATAGCTTTAAAAGCTACAAAATCACCTTCTTTAATTGTTGTGCCAGATTTGTCAGTGTGGATTTTGTACAACATATCCCCTTCACCCTTGTCAAAATTGTTGCAAGCCGTTAATCCCATAACTGCCAGCCCTAAAACGATTACTAATTTTTTCATTTGTTTTTCTATTGTTTTGAAATATACATTGTTTTTTAATTGAATTAATCAGATGATTAAATATTTTCTTTTTTTCATAAAAGCATCTGAAAGCTTCTTTTGTATTTATTTATTGTTTTTACTGTTATAAAATTAATTCTGTTTGAAATTTAGTTTACTGTGTCAATTGTGATTTGTACTCTGGTAAAATCAGATTAAATTTTTCTCTTACAGCTTCAATATTCTCATTCGAAAACCCCCCCGCTGCATTTCTATGCCCGCCGCCATTAAAATATTTCTTACATATTTCATTAGCGGGAAAATCGCCTGTTGAACGTATAGACAATTTGACGACATCCTGACGTTCAATAATAAGGATTGCAAGACGGATTCCGGTAATCGAAAGGGCATAATTTACAATGCCTTCTGTATCGCCGGTTGAAATTTTATATTCTTCCAGCTCCTGTTTTGTGATAATAATGATCGCTGCATTATACTCATTTAATACTTCCAGCTTATTCAGTAAACAATGACCAAGAAATCTTAACCTGTTTTCTGAGAAATCATCATAAACAAGTTGATGAATTAATGTGTTATCAGCACCGAAATCGATCAAATCAGCAACAATTCTGTGGACATTGGATGTAGTTGAACGGAAGCGAAAAGAACCGGTATCGGTCATTATTCCGGTGTAAAGGCAGCTTGCAATCTCTTTATTAAGAAGCCGTCTTTCTCCCATCACATTTACAATAAACTCATAAACTAATTGAGCAGTAGCGCAAGCACTGGTAGTCCAGAGGCGATAATCTTCAAAACCCTCCGGTTCCAGATGATGATCAATCAAAACTTTTTTTGCCTTCGATTCACGAACATAAAGGCCCATTTCGTTGATGCGCACCAGGGAATTAAAGTCAAGGCAAAAAATCAGATCAGCTGATGCAACCAAATGCTGTGATTGCTCAGGTTTATCTGTATAAATGATTACATCAGAATTATTGGGTAGCCATTGTAAAAAAGTTGGATAATCTGTGGGCGTAATTACACTTACCAAATGCCCCTTGAGCATAAGATAATTGTATAAACCCAAAGAAGACCCCATTGCGTCACCGTCCGGTTTAGGATGCGTGGTAATAACAATGTGCCTTGGTTCAGCTAAAAACTCTTTTAGGGAGGCTAATTCTAACATTTATTGTAAAAAGAAATGCAAAGTTATTAAAATAACTGATTCAAAGTCGCTCATTTTTTAAAATCCTTTATCCTTTGATTAATTAGCAGTACTTTTGCAGCAATTTTGATAAATTAAGATGGCAACAAACAGAACTTTTACAATGATTAAGCCCGATGCAGTAGCCAATGGCCACACCGGAGCAATTTTGGATGATATTATAAAGAGTGGATTTAAAGTGATTGCTTTAAAATACACACGCTTGAACAAAGATATTGCAGGGCAATTCTATTCAGTGCATAGTGAGCGTCCTTTCTATAAGGATCTGGTTGATTTCATGTCTTCCGGACCGATTGTAGCCGCAATTCTTGAAAAGGATAATGCTATTGAGGATTTCCGTAAGCTGATTGGTGCAACAGACCCAGGCAAAGCTGATTCTGGAACTATCCGTAATAAGTATGCAAAATCTATTGATGCAAACGCAATTCATGGATCTGATTCAGACGACAATGCTGAAATAGAAGGACGATTCTTCTTTACCGCATTCGAGCGTTTTTAGTACTCATTATACTGCCACCCTGTAATTCTGCAGGGTGACAGTATAAAATACCTGCGATGAAAATCCTTCAAACCCGTTTCCTGATATTTTTTCTGGTCATGCTGATTGTGCCCGCCGCGGTTTCTTATCTTGGTGGTTGGGATCAGAATGTAGATTATTTATTTATTCTCAAGGCGTTCTCAATTGCCTTTTTTATGACAGTTTTATATTATCTGATGGTAAAAAACTACAACGAAAAAAAGAGGTAGTTACAGGAAGATAATTTCATCAATAATACTGCCCCCTGCGCGTTCATTCATCTTTTCGATAATATTGGAGCGCATCATCAACAGTTCATTTTTAATTACAGCAGATTCCAGCCGTATAAATAACTTGCGGTCGCGAATAAAGATATCCTTGGTACGGTTAGCAATTGCCTTTCCCATCATTTCGGGCCATGCAACAACCAAAGAAGTTTCATCGAACTTTCTTCTCAGTTTATAAACCTGCAGCATCTGTTCTATCGCATCTTTAAGTGGTTTGTCGTTTGTACGGCTCATAATTAGGAGATCGTTGAATACCTGTTTTTTAAATTTAAGAAAATCTGTTATGATTGAAGGATTATCAATCAGCAATATTTCCTTTTTCGATATCAAAAATATTCACTGGAACACCCAGCTTAATGAAAATATTCTCAATTCGATCCCTGCTGGTATCGGTAATAAATATCTGCCCAAAATCCTTATCAGACACCATTTTCATTAGTTTGGTGGTTCTGGCATCATCTAGTTTATCAAAAATATCATCCAGAAGAAGCAAGGGTTCATATCCCTTTTCCTGATGCAAAAATGTGTATTGTGCAAGTTTTAAGGCAATAAGAAATGATTTTTGCTGCCCCTGAGATCCAAATTTTTTCAAGGCCATCCCATGGATGCTAAAACTCAGTTCATCTTTATGAATTCCGCTGGAAGTGCGCTCAAGTATCCGATCACGTTCCAGATTTTTGCTTAAAATAGTAGAGAAATCTTCATGAAGCAAGGGTGAATCATAAACAAGTTCAACCTGCTCCGCATCTTCACTCAGGTATTGATAATGTTTATTAAAAATGGCTGTAAAGACCCCCATAAAGCTTTTGCGTTTATCGAAGATTTTATTACCAGAAACCACAAGCTGATCATCGTAGATCTCCATCAGGGCTGCATCATAATTTCCAGAAACTGCAATCTGCCTCAGCAGGGCATTTCTATTCATCAGACTCCGGTTATAGTTGATCAATTCATCCAGATAACGGCTGTCAGTTTGAGAGATAACATTGTCAATGAACTTCCGGCGTTCTTCACTGCCTTCAATAATCAGGCTGATGTCATTTGGAGAGATCATCACCAGAGGGAACAGACCTATGTGATCGGCCAGTCGCTGGTATTCCTTCCTGTTGCGTTTGAATTTCTTTTTTTGGTTCCGTTTTAATCCGCAGTAAATCACCTCATCCGCATTATCCTTCCTGAATGAGCCCTGAATCATAAAAAGATCTTCACCCTGTCTGATCTGCTGACTGTCAATAGGATTAAAATAGCTTTTGCAGAGGGAGAGGTAATGGATAGCATCCAGCAGATTAGTTTTTCCGGCACCATTATTCCCGGTAAATGCATTAACAGTATCCGAAAAGGTTAACTCAGCTTCAGAATAATTCTTAAAATTGATGACGGATAACTTTTGAAGCCACATAGTTGCTGCCTGTGCTGGGAGGTGCTTTGCAAATTTAATCTTTTCAGCTTGTTTTACTGTCCAAATAAAAAAAATCAATCTGTCTGATTTAAAAGTTGATACTTAGTACGAAAAATGTATTTTTGCGGAATTGGATTTAGTGAAATGGTTTACAACTTTTATTATACAAATGTCAAAAGATCAAAAAGATAACGTAACAGAAACTGACAATCAGCTTGGAAATACAAGCAAGTTTGTTCAGGAAAATGCAAAAAGCTTAGCTGTAATTGGTGCTGCCATTATTGCTTTAGTGCTATTATATTTCGGTTACCAAAATTTCTACCTTGCCCCGAGGGCAGAAAAAGCAGCCAATGAAATGTACAAGGCTGAAGAATATGTGGCAATCGACTCTCTGAAAGACAGAGCAATTAAAGGTGATGGTTCATATCCAGGATTTGAAAAAATTGCTGATGAATATTCCAGCACCAAATCTGCAAATCTTGCAAATGCATACCTTGGAGGTCTTTATCTTCAGAAAGGCGAGTATCAAAAGGCAGTTGATGCACTTGGAAAATACAGTAGCACAGGTAGCCCGGTAATTGATCCGCTGGTATTGGGAATGCTTGGAGATGCATACAGTGAATTGAAAGACTACAGTAGAGCAATTACATTCTACAAGAAAGCTGCTGATAAGAACAAAAACACCTTTACCAGTCCGCTTTTTCTTAAAAAATTAGGATTGGTTTATGAGGAGCAAAAGGAATATAAATCTGCTCTTGTTACGTACAAGAAAATTAAAATCGATTATCCTGAAAGTGTTGAAGCTGCTTCTGTGGATGCCTACATTGCAAGGGCTGAAGCAAGATTATAATTAAAAACATTTATAATGGTTGTTACCGTATATTACAGGTAACAGCCATTTATTATTTAAGAGCATGGCCAGCATATTAAAAAGTCTGTCAGATTTCTCTCATATAGAGATTCCTTCAGGTAAAGATTACAAGATCGGTATTGTGGTCGCACAATGGAATGCTGAAATTACCGGTGCGTTATATAATGGAGCTTGTTCTGCACTTTTAAAAAATGGGGTGCTTGAAGAAAATATTACAACAGTACAGGTTCCGGGAAGTTTTGAACTATGCAGTGGAGCTGATATTTTGCTTTCTTCTAAAATGCTGGATGCAGTAATTTGTTTAGGATGTGTGATACAGGGCGAAACTCCTCACTTTACTTTTATATGTAATGCTGTAGCAAACGGACTTGTAAATGTTTCAATTAAACATAACAAACCTGTAGTATTTGGCGTATTAACGACTGATAATCAGGAGCAGGCAATGGACAGAGCTGGAGGAAAGCATGGGAATAAAGGGGAAGAGGCAGCAGTTACTGCCATTATGATGGCAAAGGTTCAAGCCAATGCCGCTCAATAAATATTTTGTTTGATTATTGAATTAAAATCAATAATTTTAGAAAAACTGTAAGCATGAAAAGAGTAATTATAGGTATAATAGCCTTATTTATAGCCACAACTGTATTACAGGCATGTTCTTCCAAACTATGCCCTGCTTATGGTACTTATCCAAAATCAAGGCGCTAATCCTTCTTTTTCCTGAATCCTTCAATTTGACCCGACTCTGACGGCTTATCCGCGATTTTATGGTATTTTTGTAATCCAATCAAATAGTATTTCAATCATGAACTGGATCGATTTAAATAGTCAGGAGCAATTACAAAATATAATTAGTGCTGAAGGGTACACTGTAATTTTTAAACATAGCACGCGTTGTTCCGTCAGTATGATGGCTAAAAGGAGGTTTGAGCACGATTGGGGCCAAATTCCTGAGGGAACACCATTGTATTATCTCGATTTGATCAGTCATCGTGACATTTCAAATGCGATTGTTAGCGCATTCAATGTACATCACGAATCTCCACAGCTTCTTCTGATAAAAGGTGGTGAATGTATTTATGAAACCTCACATAGCGAGATATCTGCAGAAGATCTTACAGAACAGATTGTTTAAGCTTTAAGCTAAAAGCCTAAAGCAAAAAGCTGAAAATAGTGTTGCTGTATTGCCTAATCCTTAAAGTTAAATACAATATTCTGAACTAAATCAGGATGCAGGCTCTTGGCAACCGGACAATTTCTTGCTGACCTTTCCAAAATGGCCCGCTGCTTTTCGGTATAAATTATTTGAGGGAAATTGAAAGTTATTTGTATTTCACTTACCCTTCTCGGATCTGCTGCCATGATTTTGGTAATTGAACATCTGCTGTCATCAATATTTATTCCATGCTCTCTGGCGGCAATTCCCATGATTGTAAACATGCAGCTTCCCAAAGAAGCTGACATCAGGTCGGTTGGTGAAAATGCTTCTGCTTTACCCTGATTATCAAGGGGTGCATCAGTTATAATAGTGTTGCCTGAATATACATGCGTGGCCTGTGTCCTCAGGTCACCCTGATAAATAGTTTCTATGGTTGCCATTGTGCGATTGCTTATGTCCAAAAATAATTAAATTGTTGATTAACCCCGTCGAAAATTGAAGAGCATCTGATTTTAATACTTGTATTGTCAAAAAAACAGATCAAGTCCATTCCACCACAATTCTTGTTAAAATTATTTACTTTTGCAACATGATCGAACTACCGATTATTCCAGTGAATCAAATGCAGCGCAAGCCCGATTGGCTGCGAGTCAAACTTCCGGTTGGGAAGGAATATGCACATGTAAGGGGCTTAGTAGATACCCATAAACTTCATACCATTTGCGAAAGTGGCAATTGCCCAAATATGGGCGAATGCTGGGGTGCAGGAACTGCTACTTTTATGATCCTGGGAAATATCTGTACCCGGTCCTGCTCATTTTGTGCAGTGACAACAGGAAGACCTCTTGCCGTGGACACAGATGAGCCCAATCGTGTTGCCAATTCTGTCCGTTTAATGCAGGTAAAGCATTGTGTTATCACTTCTGTTGATCGCGATGATCTGAAGGACGGAGGTTCCACAATCTGGGCCGAAACTATTAATACAATCCGTAAAGAAAGTCCTGAAACTACCCTCGAAACTCTGATTCCTGATTTCAGAGGTATATGGGAAAATCTCGACAGAGTACTTGCTACAAGACCTGAGGTAGTTTCTCATAACCTTGAAACAGTTCGCCGCTTGACAAAAGAGGTAAGAATTCAGGCTAAATATGATCGTAGTTTAGAATGTCTTGGGCGCATTAATGAAGCGGGTTTACGTACTAAATCAGGCATTATGCTGGGTTTAGGTGAGACTGAAGAGGACGTTTATGAAGCCATGGCCGACCTTCTGGAAGCCGGAGTACATATTCTTACCCTGGGACAGTACCTTCAGCCCAGCAAAAATCATCACCCGGTATTGGACTGGATTACACCGGATCAATTCGCAAAATACAAAGTCCGTGGACTTGAGATGGGTTTTAAATACATTGAAAGCGGCCCGCTTGTTCGCTCTTCATATCATGCGGAAAAGCATCTTTTTGAATTCTAAATAATGTCATCCTGATCCGCTCTTCGAGTGAGGATATCGTCAAATATTATAGTTTAAGGGCTAAAGCCCCAAAACGGATATACTTATTGACCCCAGCTAAAGCTGGGGCCTATTGAGCAATCGTTCTGGTGTCATGATTGATTAACAAATACTGAGCATTGGGATAACCGTATCGCTCAATAGCCCGGTGCTTTAGCTCCGGGTTAAGAACCGGTTTTCAGACCGGGCCCGCCCGGATGAATACCGTTCGGACTGGCCAGACACCGAACAAACTTATTAACTCCAGCTAAAGCTGGAGCCTATTGAGCCATCGAACTGGTGTCATGTCATAAATCTCTAACGAACCCATCGGAATATTGAGGAGACTAAAATAATGGCAGTTTAATGTGGCGATAACAGATTATAACCATTGAAACTCTATCAGTCAATTAATGCGTGAGAAAACAGTAGCCTTCGGCAGGGACAACGATCGCAGGAGTTAATGCCAATTAGCCTAAGAAGCTTCACAGAAACTCTGAATCATTTCAGGCAGGAGGAGTGTAAGCTCACCTGGCGGGATGCTATACATTCCTATTTCCTGATTTAATACATCACCGGTTTTTCCGTGAATATAAGTAGCCAGAATTGCCGATTCTTTTGCAGTATATCCCTGCGCTAAAAACGCCGCAATCATCCCACTTAATACATCTCCCATCCCACCAACAGCCATAGCCGGGTTGCCCGTAGGATTGATCAGGATATCGCCCTCAGGCAAAGCAATAAAGGTATACTGGTTTTTTAAAAGGATGATCAGATTTAATTCTTTCGCTTTTTTTTGTGCTAAATCTACCCTGTCCCACCAGGTTGCCGAAGGGCCGAACAGACGGTCGAATTCCTTCATGTGCGGACAAATAATGGTCTGCTCTTGTAATATATTCAGTAATTCAGGGTTTGCAGCAAGAATATTTAAAGCATCTGCATCAATAAGCATAGGAACTTTAAAGTTTAATGCCTGTCTGACTAGTTCAGTTGCGCCTTTATTAGTACCCAATCCAGGACCAATAGCTATGGAATTAAACTTATCGGAATTTACTTCAGATGCCAATTCTGATCTGGGCAGGGTCATCACTTCGGGTGCATAGGCATTTAAAGCTGTCATACCCTGTTCGGGGATGCAGGCGGTAGTCAATCCTGCCCCGGAATGCAGGCAGGCATCAGCACAAAGCAAAGCAGCCCCCATCGTTCTGGCATTGCCTGCAATTATCAGCGCATGGCCATAGCTGCCTTTATGACTGAATGGTTTTCGGGTTCTGATCAAACCTTTCAGGTCTTTTTCTTCAATGAGTTTCCATGGCCCGGACTGAGATTGAATATAAGCCTCATCCAGGCCTATATCAGCTACCTTAAAGCGTTCAGTAGCCTTTGCAGACTCAGGAAAGAAGAAATTGATCTTTGCTCGCTGGAATGTGATGGTCAATTTTGCTCTAAGGACTGTGGCCTCCGGGTCAATTAATCCCTCAGCAGGGAAGCCGCTGGGCACATCTACTGCAATTACTTTTTTCTTTAATTTATTGAGGTATTTTATCAGGGTCTGGAAGTCACCTTCCAGAGCTTTATTAAGTCCGGAGCCAATTAATGCATCAATAATAAGCGGGGCATTTTCTTTGGGAAGATGATCGGCATTGGTAATTTCGGTAAGCGGTATACCTGATAATTTCAGACGATTATAGTTTACTTTAAAGTCGGGACTTTCCTTTAGACTAAAGCGAATTATTTTCACTGAGATACGATCATAGCCCTGCACTTTTAACAGGCGTGCAATGGCCAATCCATCCCCACCGTTATTTCCGGTGCCGCAATAAATACTGATCAAGGTATCGCGGTCAGGAACTTCCTCCATAAATGCTTTAACAAATGCTCCCGAAGCTGATTCCATCAGGTCAATTGAGCTGATGGGCTTGTTTTTAATGGTGTAGGCATCCGCATCGCGGATTTGAGGGGATGTGAGCAATTGAAGCATGGATAAATTTAAGAAAAGGAGGTGGTATTTTACTGTTCGTCATTTCGAACACAGCGGCAGTATTTTCTTCTTAAGGTTGGAATTCATGGTGTGGAGAAATCTGTTGATGGGAGGCTGTGCTTTGATCATGGGATTTCTCTTCGCGTTTAAAATATTTTTAAAGTCAACAATTGAGGTCGCTCATCGAAATGACGGGTAATTCATGACGGGTGGTTAATGACGGGTTACTTAGAAGCTGCCATTTCTAATGCAAGAAACTTCCCGGTATGGCTATTCTTTAATTTAATCAAATCTTCAGGAGATCCTTCAAACAGAACCTGCCCACCACCTGAACCACCTTCAGGCCCGAGATCAATCACCCAATCGGCAACCTTAATTACATCCAGGTTGTGCTCAATTACCAGAATGGTATTTCCATGGTCAACCAGACGGTTCAAAACACCCAGAAGTACATTGATGTCTTCAAAATGGAGACCGGTTGTGGGTTCATCCAGAATGTAAAACGTATTACCCGTATCTTTTTTTGAGAGTTCAGTTGCCAATTTAACTCGCTGTGCTTCACCTCCAGATAGGGTTGTAGAAGATTGACCAAGGTGGATATATCCCAATCCGACTTCCTGCAGTGTTTTAATCTTGCGATAAATAGCTGGAATTGGTTCAAAAAATGAAACAGCATCCTCAATACTCATATCCAGCACATCGCTGATTGATTTACCCCGGTAGCGAACTTCCAGTGTTTCACGGTTATAACGTTTGCCACTACATTCTTCACAAGGTACCTGTACATCTGGTAGAAAATTCATTTCGATCAGTTTCATGCCGGCACCCTGACAAGTCTCACAGCGTCCGCCCTTAACATTAAAAGAGAATCGACCTGGTTTATAGCCTCTGATCTTGGCTTCCGGAAGCATCACAAACAGGTTCCGTATATCTGAAAATACACCGGTATACGTTGATGGATTGGATCGCGGAGTACGTCCAATAGGCGTTTGATCGATCTCAATTACCTTATCAATATGCTCAAGCCCTTCAATCTTTTTATAGGGCATTGGTTTTTTCTTTGCCCTAAAAAAGTGATGATTAAGAATGGGATAGAGTGTTTCTGCAATTAATGTTGATTTTCCGCTGCCTGAAACTCCGCTCACACAGATCATTTTCCTTAATGGAAATTCTACAGATACATCTTTCAGGTTATTACCACTGGCATTCCTGATGATCAGGGATTTTCCATTACCCTTTCTTCGTTCTGCCGGTATTGCAATCTCTTTTCTGCCGCTGAGGTAATCATTTGTTAAGGTTTTAGCTTTAGCAAACTCTTGCGGACTTCCCTCACCTACAACTTCACCGCCATGTTCTCCGGCTGCTGGTCCCATATCAATAACATGGTCGGCATTCATGATCATATCTTTATCATGTTCAACCACAAGTACGGTATTACCTATATCACGAAGGTTTTTCAATGCAGATATCAGACGGGCATTATCCCGCTGATGCAATCCAATACTTGGTTCGTCAAGAATATAAAGAACATTGACTAATTGGGATCCAATTTGGGTAGCCAGACGAATGCGTTGGGCTTCACCACCTGATAATGTTTTGGCTGTGCGGTCTAAAGTGAGGTAGTTTAATCCAACATCCAGCAGAAAACCTATTCTGGAACGAATTTCCTTTAGTATTTCACGGGCAATGGTGTTCTGTCGTTCATTCAATCGTGATTCCAGATTGTCAAACCACTCGAAAAGCTGTGAAATATCCATGCAGGCCAGCTCATAAATATTTTTTTCATTCACCTTGATGTGAAGTGACTCCTTTTTAAGTCGGGCACCATGACATTCCGGACAGGTTTTCAGAACCCGGTAATTTTCAAGGTCTTCACCAACCTCATCTCCACGGCGCTCAGTCTGTTCCTCCAGCATTTTGATGATTCCATCAAACGAGATCTGGTAATTCTGAACATTCCATTTATTGTATTCAACCGGTACGGTAATGATATCATGAGAACCATTCAAAATGATCTCCAGAATTTCTTCCGGAAATTTTTCAAGAGGAGTAGATAGCGAGAAATTATATTTTTTTGCGAGTGCTTTTAAGATCTGGAAGACCCAGGTCTCGCGGTATTCACCCAATGGAGCAAGTCCGCCCAGCATGATGCTCAGTTTTGGATTAGGGATAACTGAATGCCTGTCGACTTCAAATATATAACCCAAGCCACTGCATCGCACACATGCTCCGTAGGGTGAATTGAATGAGAAGGTATTGGGCTGTGGTTCATCATAGGAAATCCCTGAAACTGGATCCATCAGAAATTTGCTGTAAAAGAATTCCTTGTTTTCCTTATCGCTGATTTTTATGATTCCTTTGGAAACTTTTAGTGCAGATTGAATAGAGTCATAAAGCCTTTTTTTATCACCGACACTTACCAGAAGCCGGTCGATAACCATTTCAATATCATGGATTTTATAACGATCGAGCTGCATTTTAGGGCTGATATCCTGAATTTCACCATCAACCCTGACTTTAAGATAACCCTGTTTGCGGATTTGTTCAAAAAGCTCACGGTAATGCCCCTTACGGCCTTTTACAACAGGAGCCAGAATATTTACTGCCTGGCCTTCGAATCTCTCAAGTATGTTTTTCAGGATCTGATCCTCAGTCATGCGCTCCATTTTCTCGCCACTCACATAAGAATAGGCTTCTCCGGTTCGGGCAAATAGTAAACGCATGAAATCATAGATTTCAGTAATTGTACCGACTGTTGAGCGTGGATTTTTGCTGGTTGTTTTTTGTTCAATAGCAATCACGGGACTTAATCCAGAGATTTTATCGACATCCGGGCGTTCCATACCGCCAAGAAACTGACGGGAGTAAGCGCTGAAAGTTTCCATATAGCGGCGCTGACCTTCGGCATAAATGGTGTCGAAAGCCAGCGATGATTTTCCGCTACCACTCAATCCGGTTATAACAACCAGCTTATTTCGGGGGAAAGAAACATCAATATTTTTTAAATTATGTACCCTGGCACCGAAAACTTCAACTTCACTTTGCTCTCCAAGGTCAGGATTAGATTTATTCATAAATAGAATATGCGCTCAAAAATTTAATGCAAATATGCGATTTTTTCTGCTAGCGATAAGACTGACGAATTTACCTGAGCGTCATGCAAGATAAATTCGTCAGTCACCTTTCTAATATGCGACTGACGAAATCAACTTTCCGCTCTGTCAGGTGATTTCGCAAGTCGGGAATTCAGACTTACGAATTTACATAGGCGTCATGCAAGATAAATTCGTCAGTCACATCTTGATTGAGCGAAGACGAAATCAACTTTCCG
>CAYHGN010000042.1:15515-27100 GCA_964356005.1 uncultured Sphingobacterium sp. | reverse complement strand
TAACGAACTTGTTTAAAACAAAAAAGTCGGAAGATTTTTCTTCCGACCATGACTGCCCTAGAGCCCTCCCTCATTTATTTCTTTCCAAATAATTACAAATAGATCATTCAAAAAGAATCAATATTGGCTTATTCTATTAAATTTGGTATTCTCATAAAGCAATATTAATATCCTCAAACCCACTTATGTAATATTATATAGTTAATGGCGATAACTAATTCTTCTATAAGAGATAATCATAAAAGAGGCACAGTTGGCGACTTCTTAGTCAACAATATTAAAAATGGCTCGGAGCTTTCAATAGTTTCAGCCTACTTTACTATTTATGCCTATCAGAAATTAAAGGCAGAATTAGAATCCATTAATCATCTCAATTTTTTATTTGGGGAACCCACATTTATTAAATCGCTTGACCCTAATAAAACAAATAAAAGGGATTTCAAAATTGAGGATGATAAACTCGTTATTCCCATAGAGAATCGGCTTACACAAAAAGCCATTGCCCGGGATTGTTCAGAATGGATAAAAAATAAAGTGTCTATCAAATCTTTGGTGAAGCCCAATTTTTTGCATGGTAAAATGTACCATATAGCCCAGGAAAGTGGCGTAGAAAAAGCAATTATAGGCAGTTCCAACTTTACGGTAAATGGGCTAGGACTTGGCGGCAGTCCAAATATTGAGTTGAACTTGATTGTAGATAGCGACCGGGATAGAATGGATTTAAAGAAATGGTTTCATGAAATGTGGTATGCTGATTTGTCCAAGGAAGAAAAAGAAAAGCTAAATAAGGAACTGGATATAAATATTCATGAGGAAAAAATAGTTGAAGATGTAAAAGACCAGGTGCTGAAATATTTAGAACAACTGTATATCGAAAATGAACCGGAGTTCATTTATTTCAAAACCCTGTTTCATATTTTTGAGAATTTCTTAAATGAACAGCAAAAAGGTGGCTTGCTTACTACCCAAACAGGCTTTTTTGAAAGTGAAATCTGGAATATGTTGTATGAGTTCCAGAAGGACGGTGTAAAAGGTGCTATCAATAAGATTTTAAAGCACAATGGTTGCATCATTGCAGATAGTGTGGGTTTAGGCAAAACTTTCGAAGCCCTGGCGGTAATCCGGTATTTTGAATTGCTCAATTACAGGGTACTCGTTTTATGTCCTAAAAAGTTGTCCGGTAACTGGACAATTTATCAATCAAGCCAAAACAATTCACTAAACCCTTTTACAAAAGACAAATTTAACTATGCCGTATTATATCATACAGATTTAGGCCGCAAAACGGGCAAATCAGATGCAAACGGTATTGATCTTGAAAATTTCAATTGGGGAGCCTATGATCTAATTGTTATTGACGAAAGTCACAATTTCCGGGGCAATCCAATGGATAAGATAAAGGACGATGGGAGTGTACGTATGAACCGACCTAAATGGCTGATGGAAAAAATTATTAAGCTGGGTGTACAAACAAAAGTATTATTAGTTTCAGCAACACCAGTAAACAATAATCTCCGTGATTTAAGAAATCAAATTCAGTTAATAACAGAAGGAAAGAATGATGCCCTATTTGAATCAACACAAATTAAAGACATTGCTGCTTCACTCAAAAATGCTCAAACAAATTTTAGCAATTGGGCTGATTCTAAAAGAAATCCAAACAGAACGGTTAAGCAGTTAATAGAAAAATTAGATACCTCGTTTTTTAAATTATTAGATGAACTAACCATAGCCCGGAGCAGAAAGCACATCAAAAACTTTTACAAAGCAGAAACCGAAGTGGGTAAGTTTCCAGAAAGGTTAAAACCTATTTCAGTTTATCCCGATATTGATTTAGAAGACCAGTTTTTCAGTTACGATACATTGAATAAAAAAATTCTCGACTATACATTGTCAGTATTCAATCCGTCTAAATATGTGATGGAAGAATTGAAGGGCAAGTATGGAATCAAAACCAAAGCGGAAAAGGCGCAAGAGAAGAAAGAAAAGGCGGAGCGGAAGCGTAAAAAAATTAAAGACGAAGCAGAAGACCCAAAAAGCAAGGAACCAAATTTTGACCAAAGTGACAGGGAACACTTTTTAATTGGTATGATGAAGGTTAACTTTCTAAAGCGGTTAGAAAGTTCGGTTGAATCTTTTGAAATCTCTATGAACAGAACCATAGAAAAAATTAAAAGCCTCGAAAAAGACATAAAAGAATTTCAGCAGCTAAAAACTGGTGCTGACGCAGAATATCTGGCTGCTGATTTTGAACCGGATGAAGATGAAAAGGAGGAAAATGAAGAAGATTCAGATGCCTGGGAAGTGGGTAAAAAATTGAAATTTAAATTAAAAGATTTAAACCTGGAAGATTGGTTAAGAGACCTCAAAAAAGACAAAGAAGCGTTATATGATTTATACCTCAGGGCAAAAGATATTGATGGTTCAAGAGATGCCAAATTATTTGATCTCAGGAATTTAATTGAAAATAAAATAAAGCATCCACTTAACGATGCCAATAAAAAAGTAATTGTGTTTACGGCATTTGCTGATACAGCAAACTATCTCTACAATGAACTATTTGCTTGGGCAAGAGATACGTTGCAGGTAAACATTGCATTAGTTGCCGGCTCAGTAAGTAAAACAAGTTTCGGCAAAGCTGAATATTCAAACATACTCACTAATTTTTCTCCGCTTGCAAAGAACAGGGATAAAATGAAAGGCATGCCACAGGAAGGCACCATTGATATTTTAATAGCCACTGACTGTATAAGCGAAGGGCAAAACTTGCAGGACTGTGATTATCTTGTCAATTATGATATTCATTGGAACCCGGTACGTATCATCCAGCGTTTTGGCAGGATAGACCGTTTAGGCAGTATCAACAACGTGATACAATTAGTAAACTTCTGGCCAACAAAAGATTTAGATAATTATATTAACCTGAAAGAAAGAGTAGAAGCAAGGATGGCTTTGGTGGACGTTACCGCAACAGCGGATGATAATTTGCTGGCAACAGACCAAATTGAAGAATTAATTGAAGATGATTTAAAATACAGAAATCAGCAACTCAAAAAATTACAAAAAGAGGTGCTTGATTTAGAAGATATGAATGAAAGCATATCGCTTACAGATTTTACTTTAGATGATTTCAGGATTGAGCTATTGAATTTTTTAGAAAATAACAGACAAAAATTAGAAGATGCTCCATTAGGCTTATATGCTGTTGTTCCATCCCCCTCAGGCGCTCATTCACATTATTTAGACAGGGCCGGTTTCGGAGCCGCTGAAAATGAGATTATTAAACCCGGTGTGGTGTATTGCTTAAAGCAAAAAGGTGATACCGATGGCAACGAAGAAGTAAATCCATTGCAGCCCTATTTCCTGGTGTATATAAGGGAAGATGGCATTGTACGGTTCAATTATACCAATGCAAAATCAATATTAGAAATTTACAGGTTGCTTTGTTCAGGAGTTAAACAGGCATACGATAAATTGTGTGAGTTATTTAATGAAGATACCGGCAATGGTGAAAGCATGCAGCAATACACCGAATTATTAAAACAGGCGGTGGATGAAATAAGCAGGGTTTTTAAAAAACGTAACAATCAAAAATTAACGATGGAAAGAGGGGCTTTGCTCATTCCACAATCGAAGCAGGTACACGAAATGAACAACTTTGAATTGGTAACCTGGTTGGTTATAAAATAATTTATGACAGAAGAACAAGCCAAAACCGCGATAAAACTTTCACTTCAGGCTTTTGCAAGTGGAAACCTTACATCCAATTCTCTGCAATTTTTCGAGGGATTAGGTTATATAACCGAACGTCAAGATCTTTTTCAAAAAACGACCTTTGCTGAATTTAGAGATAGGTACATTGAGGAAAAAAAATTTGATGAAACTAAAGCAAAAGCAAGTGAATGGTTATATGTAAATCTACTGTTTCAACTTTCAAAAGAAGAAGTGCTTAAACAAACTTCTTTGTTTGATACAAAAAAAGTTGATAGTACTATTATAGAAACATATTTATTCTTTGCCATTGAATTAAGGCATGAGCATTACAGCAGGTCTGAACTTTCACTCATTACCCGTGAAATCAACCGCTTATTTCCTATGCCTGCAATGATTCTGTTCAAACATGGAAACTCAGTTACATTATCTGTAATCAACCGTAGGTTACACAAGAGAGACGAAAGTAAAGATGTATTAGAAAAGGTTACACAGATAAAGGAAATCAATATTAGAAACCCTCATCGGGCCCACATTGAAATTCTGTTTGACCTTTCATTTGATGAACTAAAAGAGAAACATCAGTTTACAAATTTTGTTGAACTGCATAACTCTTGGCAGAAAACACTTGATACAAAACTTCTCAATAAAAAATTCTTTGAAGAGCTTTCAAATTGGTATTTCTGGACCCAACCTTATGTTGAGTTTCCAAATGACAAAAGAATAGAAGAAGATAAAAATATTCAAATAAATCTAATTCGCCTTATTACACGATTAATTTTTGTTTGGTTTCTGAAAGAGAAAAAATTAGTTCCTGAAAATTTGTTTGATAAAAAAGAAATCAAAAAACTTTTAAAAACTTTTGATAGTGAAGGAGAAAAAACAAAAAATTACTACACAGCTATTCTCCAAAATTTATTTTTTGCTACTCTCAATCAGAAAATGAACGAAAGAGGTTTTATTGTTGAAGGAAAATATGATGAAAATAGAAATCAATATGGAGTAAAAACACTTTACAGGTACGCTGACCAGTTTAATTGTGATAAAAATGAGGTCGTAAAGCTATTTAAAGATATTCCGTTTTTGAATGGTGGTTTATTTGATTGTCTTGATAAAGAAAATGAAGATACTGGCAAAGTAGAATACATTGATGGTTTCAGTCGTAATGCAAAAAAAGTTCCTACAGTTCCTGATTTGCTTTTTTTCGGCAAAGAACGTATTGAAGATTTAAGCGAAGGTTACGGTTACAATCGCAATAAAGAAAAGTGCAGAGGGCTCTTAGAAATTTTTAGTGATTACAAATTTACCATTGAAGAAAACACACCAATTGAAGAAGAAATTGCTCTAGACCCCGAGTTATTAGGTAAGGTTTTTGAAAATCTATTAGCATACTATAATCCCGAAACTGAAGCAACAGCAAGAAAACAAACAGGTAGTTTCTACACTCCGAGAGAAATTGTTAACTATATGGTAGATGAAAGCTTAATTGCCTATCTCAAGAGTCAAATGCTTGAAGAAAACCCTCAATGGTTACAATTAGGCAATCTTCAAACTGATATGTTTGGCAATGATGCTCGAATAGGACAATTAAACTTAGAACAACCATTAAATAAAAATCGCTGGAATGGATGGGAGGAAAAACTTGAAAATAATTTACGGAAGCTAATAACTTACAGTAATGATGAGCATCCGTTCACCGAGGATGAAGATATTCAACAATTGATATATGCAATTGACCATTGCAAAATTCTTGATCCAGCTTGTGGTAGTGGCGCATTCCCAATGGGTGTATTGCACAAACTTGCATATATATTAGGCAGATTGGATGAAGATAATATGCTTTGGCGTGAACTACAAAAACGTAAAGCTCAAATTGAAATTGACAGGGCACTCAATGAAAAAGATAAAAAAGAAAGGGAACTAAAACTAATTGATATTAATGAAAGTTTTGAAGATAATGCAAGTGATTATGGCAGAAAACTTTACCTTATTGAAAATTGCATTTACGGAGTAGACTTGCAACCTATTGCAGTTCAGATATCAAAACTTCGTTTCTTTATTTCACTCGTAGTTGACCAAAAAGAAAAACCTGGAGCAAGTAACCGGGGTATTA
Source organism: uncultured Sphingobacterium sp. (assembly GCA_964356005.1). Lineage (GTDB taxonomy): Bacteria > Bacteroidota > Bacteroidia > Sphingobacteriales > Sphingobacteriaceae > Daejeonella. Next base: position 21,276 of record CAYHGN010000042.1, on the reverse strand, counting down.
GACCGCTTCCAAATCTGGAAACAAAATTTGTTTCAGCTAACACTTTAATTGGCTTAGAGAAACCTTCACAGCTACCTATGGGGTATCACTTAATCGAGCCACTGCAAGATGAATTACAGGAAGTTCGTCATAGACACTTTGAGGCTAAAAACCGAAAGGACAAATTGAAATGTCAAAAAGAGGATAAGGAAATACGAAACAAAATTGCAGAACAACTTAAAAGCTTGGGCTTCGGCTATAAGGATGCTGACAAGGTTGCCAGATTTGATATATATGACCAAAATACATCCTCGGACTGGCTTGAACCAGAGTGGATGTTTGGCAGGGATTTAAAAAAGGGATTTGACATAGTAATTGGAAATCCTCCATACATTTTTACAAGAGATGCTGATTTTTCAAATGAGTTTAAGGAGTATATAGCAAAAAAGTATTCCTCACTATTAGCTAATAAAGATAAAAAATCAAAAGCCAATCAGTCAGGCAAAATCAACTTGTTTGCACTATTTATTTTAAGAGGACTTTTAGAAACAGAAACTGGAGGAACCTTAACTTACATAGTTCCTAATAATTTATTGCGAACAACTACATATGATCTGGTAAGAAAATATCTCTTAGAAAACTCAAAAATTGAAGAATTAGTTGACTTAGGAAGTGGTGTTTTTGACAATGTAACAGCTTCTACTATTATTTTTAGAATATCAAACAATAAGAAGAATACAAATCATAAAATTAAAATTGTAACAGATATAAAGCATATAGAAAAACAAGAGTTCACTTTATCAAGTATTGAGCAATCCCAATTTTTAAAAAATGTTAGTTACACTTTTAACCTCTTTGCCGATAATAAAACAAATACTCTCTTAAATAGAATTTCTGAAGGAAAAAATGATTTAGGTATATTTTGTATTGATATAATAGAAGGAATTGTCGCTCACAAACATCTTATAAGCGAGGAAAAAACAAAAAACAGTTTCCCTTTAATTGAAGGAAAGACAATTAAAAAATATGGGTTACATCACCTAAAGAAATTTATTTCTTGGAAAACAGATGAAATTCATAGAACAAGACCAGATTATCTTTGGAAAGCACCAAAGAAAATAATTATACAAAGGATAAGCGGAGGTAGTAGCCCATTAACAGCAACTATTGATATTAGTAAATACAAAACCTTTGCTTCAGTAAATAATTTGCTCCTAAAGGAGAAATATGAAACCCAATATGAATTCATTCTTGCATTGATAAATTCAAAAGTGATTAACTGGTTTTACGCAAATAGCTTTTCAAACAATTCAGAACTAACCGTCAATATTTCTAAAACATTTTTGGAAAAATTGCCAATTATTGATTTCGATGCTGATAAAAATCAAAGCATTAATAAACTTGTCCAGTATGTAATTTCTTTAAAGGAAAACGACCTTGATTCCTCCTTTTTTGAGCGTCTGATTGATGCGGCAGTTTATGAGATGTATTTACCTGAAATCATAAAAGAAAGTAATAGCGAGGTCTTGAAACACTTAAGTAAATTGCCAGAATTTAAGGTTGAAAACACTGAGAATACTATAAAATCAATTGATAAGATTTATAAAGAACTGTCAGACCCAAAGCATCCTGTTAGTAAAGCTATGGAAAATATGGATGGTATTGAAGAAATTAGAATTATCGAAGGAAAAAAATGAATTGGATAACTGAAATAATTTTAACCAATTACAGAGCATTTGGGAAATCAGAGACGATAACCATTCCAAAAGGCAATCATCTTTTAATATATGGTGAAAACGGAAGCGGCAAATCTTCTATCTACAACGGGCTAAAAGATTTTTTTGCATCATCATCTGATGCAACTACTTTCAAACTAAACAAGTTTCAAGAAGCCAATAATATTAAAACGGGAAGTGTTGAAATTACTATTGATGAAGATGGAACTACACCAGTTAAATACAAGTTCGCTTTGCCGAATACAGATAGTAATCATAGAATCGCAAAAATTATTTTAGCAAACAAATTCAAAGGATTTTTAGACTACAAACGAATGTTGAAAGTACATTCGTTAGAAGTTCCTGAAGATATAAAGCCAGATATTTTTGGTTTGTTAATAAAGGAACTTTTACCTGAACATAAAGTCCCAGATCCAAGCGGTGGCGTTACACGAGTGGAATTGCTCCCTGAATATAATCGCTTATCTGAAATACTTACAAAAACAAAAAGCAGTAAATCGAGCCACCCAAAACAAGATTTGGAAGAACGTATTCTTGCTATTCTAGAAGAGTTAGATGATATTGACGAAGAAGCAGAAGAAACAAGAGACCTTAAAGAAACTTCTATTGCTGCAAAAATTTCATTGGGTGAAGAAAGAGATGATATTCTTGAAGCAATAAAGATTATTGAGGCCAAGGAACAACTCGCTAAACTCGATAGTTCATTAAATGTATTACTCAGCCAGGTAATTAACATTGCCAATAGATTTTTGAACGACCATTTCAAAAACAAGATTTCACTTGATGTTAATTACAGAAAGTTAGAATATAATGAAAGAACTAATTCAATGATTGAATCATTGTCATTGAAAATAAAATATGCCGGAACAGAAATTGAATTTTATCAGGCATTTTTAAACGAGGCAAGGCTTTCATCATTGGCGATTTGTCTTTACTTGGCATCAATTAAAACATTCGTTCCAGAACCTAATATACTTAAAGTTTTATATCTGGATGATGTGTTTATCGGGCTGGACACAACTAATCGTTTCCCGTTGTTAGAAATTATTAAGCAAGAATTTATTAATGACGGCTTTCAGGTTTTCATTTCAACATACGACAGGGAATGGTTTGAGCTTTCACGCCATTGGTTTCAAATCAAAGTCGGATCAGGAAAAATAAAATCGATGGAATTGTTTATTGAAGATGATGGAAACCCGAACACACCCGATTACCCGGTAGTACTCCCTTATGATGGAAATTTGGCAAAAGCAGTCGCATTATTCAAAACTAAAGACTATCCAGCAGCTGGGAATTACTTGAGAAAGGAATGTGAAGCCTTAATCAAGGCTTATTTACCGGACACTTTTAAAGTTGACAACAAAGGAAAACTATTGGATGAACTTGAGCCACTAATGCAAAAGCTAGAAGAGCTTTTTCAGGAAAGTGGAATTGAAAAGCCTCAAGATTTGTTTGATGCAGTGAAAATATATCGTAAAGCTTTACTCAATCCAACTTCACACAGTGATATAAAAAGTCCTTTATTCAGAAAAGAAATTGAGGAGGCATTTATGATCGTAGATAAATTAAAGGCTCTGCCTCAAATGAAACGAACAAAAATTTACAGTAAAGGCGATACTTTCAGATATGAAAATTCAGGGAATCAATATTCAATGCAAATAGAATTAGCAGACCATCTTTATTTAACTGAATATAGCAATGGTAAATCATTTTCAAAACATAGGTTTAGGATTAAAACATGGACAAGAAATACTGTTGAGTTTGCAACTGATGCAATCGGAACGGTAATGGCAGTGTCAGAAAGAGAGCATGTGTGTGAACAAGCCAGAACTCTTGAAGAAATATTTCATGGAATAAATCAATCAACTGGCATTACAGTTCCTGGAAACTTATTTGCTGAACTCAGAATCGGAGCAACTGGAACTTTAGATGACTTATTAAGTTAGTTTTTAATCCTCATTTCTTAGTGATTAATTAAATGTTAGAAAATCAACAATATGATAAAAAATCTATCAGCTTTTTAAAAGGCAAGAATACCAATTGGGACGAATTGGCTAAAGATTGCGTGTGTTTTGCTAACGCATCCGGTGGTAAAATATTAATAGGCATTGAAGATGATGAAGACGAGCCGGCAATGGGTCAAATTATTGCAGACAAAACACTCCCGGAAAAAATTGTAAAAGCTATTAACCATCGTACTATTAATACAGGTGTAGCAGCAAATATTATAACCGCCGCCAACAATGCAGAGTTTATAGAAGTACAGGTTTTTAGAAGTGTTCAAACCATTGCATCCACCACGGATGGCAAGTATTACATAAGGGTTTCCGATGAATGCAGACCGGTGCCGCCGGACGAAATGGCAAGGTTAGCAGCCGATAAAAATGCTTTTATCTGGGAGGAACAAATTTCCAAACGCATACACCGCAGCAGGTTTGACCCTGAAAAAAGAAAAGAATTTATTGCCGATATTTTAAGTTCCCCAAGATTAAGCAAGTTTGTAAAAGGCAAAACCGATGATGAAATACTGGATTACTATTTCTTAACCAAAGGTGAATGGCTTACCAATTTGGGTATCCTATGGATTGGCAACCGCCAGGAAAGGGCAGGCTTATTATTTGCACCTGCGGTGCAGATTATACGCTATAATGAAAAAGATGAAAAGGTTTGGAAGGTAACACTGGATGATTATTCTTATAACCCAAAAGAGTTGTTATCTAAAATAGTATATGATATACCGGATTGGCAGGAGAGTACAGAAATATCAGATGGCATCTTTAGAAAAAACATACCCTTTATTCCCATTGAAGTTGTAAGGGAATTAGTAGCAAATGCTTTGGTGCATAGAACATACACAACAAGAGGAGATATTTTCATAAATCTTTTCCCGGATCGGTTAGAAATTCATAATCCAGGCAGGTTACCATACGGAGTTACTCCGCAAAATATATTAAGTCAGTCGGTCAGGAGAAATGAACATTTATCAAAGGTTTTTTATGACTTAAATCTAATGGAGCGCGAAGGCAGCGGCTATGATTTGATATATGAAATGCTATTAGGTACCGGCAAGCCATTACCCATTGTTCAGGAAGGAGATGACCGGGTTACCGTAACCATACGGAAACAGGTAATTAGCAAAGAGATCGTAACATTGATGGATAAGGCGAGCCAGGAATATCAGCTTAAACAGAAAGAAATTATAGCATTAGGGTTAATTGCTCAGCATCATTCTGTTACAGCAATTGAACTATCCAAAATCTTAAATCAAAAGGACGAAATGGGATTAAGGTATTGGATAGGCAGATTAATAGACCTTGAGTTGGTTCTTACAAGAGGTAAAACCAAAGGAACAGAATATTTTATAAATGCTGATTATTTAAGGAGATTAAATTTTAAAGGAAAGACTACACTTAAGAAAATTGAACCTCATAGGCTTCAAGAACTTATATATCAGGATTTACTGATATACCCTGAAAGTCAGATCGGTGATATTCACATCCGTATAGGCAGGGAAATACCTAAAAGGAAATTGAAAGCAGAATTAGATAAGATGATTGTCGATGATAGACTTGACAAGACCGGAGATAAAAGGTGGACAAAGTATTCTATCAACAAATTCTTGCAAAATAATCAATGAAATGTTGATAGAATGTTGATAGAATCAATAAATATAAATTTCAATTACCTGAATATCAATATTTTAATCTATCAACTTCGTTTTCAAAAAACAGCAATAAGATAAGATAGTCTCCTCATTATACATACATAAGAAATAAGATGAAAAGCTTTGTTTTTGGGGTTTATACAGTATAGTAGCGGTATAATACCGCCTATAAGGGTGGATCAACATCCCGGAACGTGGGTCTGTATCTCCGGAATATCCACTACAAGCTCTTTCTGTAAAGTTTGAAAAATACCTAACCCAAGATAAACAAGTAATTTAAACACTCCTTTCAGACAAATAATGGCCGGTATCTATATTCATATCCCCTTCTGCAAAAAAGCCTGTCACTATTGCGATTTTCATTTCAGCACTTCTCCTCAGT
>CAYHGN010000042.1:0-15415 GCA_964356005.1 uncultured Sphingobacterium sp. | reverse complement strand
TTCTGCAAAAAAGCCTGTCACTATTGCGATTTTCATTTCAGCACTTCTCCTCAGTATAAGGATCAAATGCTTCAGGCTTTGAAATCTGAAATAACCCTTCGAAAAAATTATCTGGATAAAGAAAAAATTGAAACAATATATTTTGGTGGTGGTACTCCTTCATTACTGAGTGCCGATGAATTGCAAACTTTGATTGGTCAGATCACTGACCAGTTTGAGGTCTCATCAACAACAGAAATAACGCTCGAAGCCAATCCCGACGATTTGAATCCACAATATGTCAGGGAAATAAAAAGTACCCTGATCAATCGTTTCAGCATTGGAGTGCAATCATTTTATGAGGAAGATTTGAAATGGATGAACCGTGCTCATACTGTTAGTGAGGCTCAAAGCGCAATAAAAAGGGTTCAGGATGCAGGATTTGAAAATATTACCGCAGACCTGATTTATGGATTCCCTCTTCTGAGTAATGAAAAATGGGAATTCAATATTCAACAACTCGTCGAATATCATGTCCCTCATATTTCTTCCTATTCCATTACAGTAGAACCCAAAACCGCACTGGCAGCTTTTATCAATAAAGGTAAACAGACCATTATGGATGAAGGCCAGAGTGCGTCACAGTTCCTGATGCTCATTGACCATTTGTCAGAATCGGATTTTGAGCATTATGAAATCTCAAACTTTGCAAAACCGGGCATGCAATCAAGGCATAATTCAAATTACTGGGATGGGGTGAATTATCTTGGGATTGGACCCTCCGCTCATTCTTTCAATGGAGAAAGCAGACAATGGAATATTTCGAACAATTCAAAATACATCAATGACATCGAACTGAAAAAGATTCCGGCAGAAACTGAACTATTAAGCACTGAAAATAAGATCAACGAATACATCATGACTTCCCTGCGTACAAGTAAAGGAATGAATCTGCAATCGATTGCAGAGAAATTCGGATCCGACTATTCAAATGAAATTTGTAATGATCTGGAACCCTTCCTAGAAAAGGAATGGATCAATATTAATGAACAATTGGTTACCTTAACAAGGGAAGGGAAACTTTTTGCCGACCATATTGCCTCAGAATTATTCCTCAGCATTAATTAGTTTTCAATCGTATGGAATTAAAGAATAAAATAGTCTGGATTACCGGTGCCTCGAGTGGAATTGGCGAAGCACTTTGTTATAAACTGAATCAAGCCGGAGCCAAACTGATTATTTCATCAAGAAGGGCAGAAGGCCTGTATCAGGTAAAGAGTAAATGCACAAAGAATCAGTTAGACGTACACGTGCTTCCACTGGATCTTGAAAATACCCTTGAGTTGGAAGCTAAGGCGAAATCAGCACTGAATATTTTTGGAAGGATCGATATCATCATTCATTCGGGAGGTGTGAGTCAGCGCTCGCTTGCGCTGGATACTGACCTTGATGTAGCCCAAAAAATCATGAATATTAATTTCTGGGGAACGGTTGCCCTGACTAAGGCAGTTATCCCCTCTATGATATCAAATCAATCAGGACAAATTGTAATTATCAGTAGCCTGGTCGGGAAATTCGGCACCAAATTCCGATCAGCCTATTCGGCTTCCAAACATGCATTACATGGGTATTTCGACTCCCTGCGTTCAGAAATCGATCCTAAAATCAAGATCAGCATCATTTGCCCGGGATTTATTAAGACCAATGTTACGATTAATGCTTTAACTGCTGACGGAACAAGGCAAAACACAATGGATAATGCTCAGGCAAATGGAATGTCTGCTAATGAATGTGCGGTGCAAATTATAAAAGCAATAAAATCCGGAAAGGAAGAGGTTTATATCGGTGGAAAAGAGAAATATGCCGTATTGCTTAAAAGATTTCTACCCGGACTTTTTTCAAAGATTGTGAGAAAAGCGAAAGTTACTTAGGTACTTAGCTCGAATGATCGGCGATTATCTTCCATTCACCCATAATTTTCTTAAGAATCAGAGTGAAAAAGCCCTTTGGATCGTCCTTTTCGCGCTTTAAATGCCAGGCGCCCAATACAAATGCATGATCAGCTGAAATCATTCTGACCTCTTTAATGTCAAAACTTAAAAAGCCCATTGCTTTTTGATCAGGATAACTTTTTATGTAATTCGCGAGTGTAGTATCCCATCCATATTCCGGTCCGTTCTTGCCTACAAAGAGCAATGAATCAGATTTTAAATACCCCTGCATAAATTCCACTATATTTCCCTGGTTCCATGACTGTCGCTGATCCTCGAGTAACTTAAGAATTAAAACCTTTTCAGGGCCTTGAGCTGATACCTGAAAAGTCCCCAGACAAAATAGGTAAATGATCATGAATTTTTTCATGCCTAAAAGTAAAGAATATTAAATAATCAATCCTTCCCTTTATTTGACATGTTGATAACATATTTAGATTCACAAACCTTTACCTTCGTTTTCTCGTAAATCAAGGTAAAATCAAATCATGCGCGGACACGCATTCTCGAAATTTATTCCAAATGAACTTCCTAAAGGAGGTTTTGAGGAGCTTTTGAAGTTATTTCTGGAGCTCCTGAATTATACCTCCGGGGATGCAAATGAGGCTTTGGACTGGATGAATGAGCTGGACAAACAATATAAGCTTACCAGCGATGATTACGGTATGGGTGATTTCATAGAAGATCTGAAAAAGAAAGGCTATCTGGGAGATGACGATCAAAATCCCAAGGGTTTTAAAATCACTTCAAAAACCGAACAAAGTATCCGGCAATCAGCACTTGAGGAGATTTTCGGAAAGCTAAAAAAATCCGGGAAAGGCGGACATAATGCCAATATTTCGGGTCTCGGAGAGGAGAAAAACGCAGATCGGAGAGAATATCAGTTTGGCGACAGCCTGGATCAGATCGACATGACTGCATCTATCCACAATGCCCAGGTTAATCATGGAATTGGCGATTTCTCCATGACCGAAAGAGATCTGGAGGTTGAAGAAAAAGACTACAAAACGATTACTTCAACAGTGCTTATGATCGATATTTCCCATTCCATGATACTCTATGGCGAAGATCGCATCACACCCGCAAAAAAGGTAGCAATGGCGCTTGCCGAGTTAATCAGAACTAAATACCCAAAAGACACCCTTGATATCGTTGTTTTTGGGAATGATGCATGGCCTATCACCTTAAAAGAACTTCCCTATCTTCAGGTAGGACCTTACCATACCAATACTTACGCAGGTCTGGAACTTGCGGTAGACCTTCTGAGGAGGCGAAAAACCCATAACAAGCAGATTTTTATGATTACTGACGGGAAACCCACCTGCTTAAAGGAGGGTACCAAGTATTATAAAAACAGTATTGGTTTGGATAGAAAAGTAGTTAATAAAACCCTCGGAATGGCTGCTCAATGTAAAAGGCTTGGGATACCAATCACCACCTTTATGATTGCCAAAGATCCATATCTTCAACAATTTGTCAGGCAATTTACCGAGATCAACGGAGGCAAAGCATTTTACAGTTCACTTAAAGGACTGGGAGAATACATTTTTGAAGATTACATTAAGAACAGAAGAAGAACGATTAGATAGAAATTAGACAGATATATGCTGCATATTAAAACACTGAAAGAATTAAAAGATTCGGGTTATGTTTCCCGCTCAGTAAAGGAAGAACTCCGTGAAAATCTCATACTTGAACTAAAGAACAAAAACACAGTACTCGAAGGAATTATAGGTTATGAAGATACCGTTATCCCTGACCTGCAGACTGCTATTTTATCTCAGCATAACATCTTACTCTTAGGTTTACGCGGACAGGCAAAAACACGTATTGCCCGTCTGATGATCAATCTGCTTGATGAATATGTACCCTTTATTGAAGGTTCTGAATTATTTGAAGACCCATTAAACCCAATTTCATGGTTTGGACATCATATTCTTGAAATTAAAGGTGATAATACCCCAATTGCTTGGCTGCACCGTTCTGAACGTTATACTGAGAAATTAGCTACACCGGATGTAACGGTTGCCGATCTTATCGGAGATGTAGATCCTATAAAAGCAGCGACCTTGAAACTAACCTATTCTGACGAGAGAGTAATCCATTTCGGATTGATCCCACGTGCACACCGTGGTATCTTTGTAATCAACGAACTCCCTGATTTGCAGGCAAGAATTCAGGTGGCACTTTTTAATATTCTTCAGGAAAAAGATATTCAAATAAGGGGATTCAAACTACGTTTGCCCTTGGATATTCAGTTTGTATTTACTGCTAATCCGGAAGACTATACTAATCGTGGGTCAATTGTAACCCCTCTCAAAGACAGAATCGAAAGTCAGATTTTAACACATTACCCAAAAAGTATTGAGATTTCGAGAAAGATTACCCAGCAGGAAGCAAGGCTATCATCATCTCAAAGAAGTAGTATCGAAGCTGACGGTTTGGTTAAGGATCTTGTTGAGCAGATTGCGTTTGAAGCACGTGAATCAGAATACATTGACAAAAAATCAGGGGTTTCTGCCCGTCTGACCATCTCAGCGTACGAAAATCTGATCAGTAATGCTGAGCGGAGAATGTTACTTAATGGTGAAAACAACACTTTTGTCAGAATTTCAGATTTTTTGGGTGTAATTCCCGCCATTACCGGAAAAATTGAACTTGTTTATGAAGGTGAATTAGAGGGTCCCGGTAAAGTGGCGAACATTTTATTGGGAAAAGCTATCAAAACACTGATGCTCAATTATTTTCCAGATCCTGAAAAACTTAAGAAGGCAAAAGCGACGAATCCATATACAGATATAATTAATTGGTTTGCAAACGGAAATACCATCAGTCTGGTTGATGATCTGTCACTGGAAGAATACATTGCAGCTTTGGAATCAGTCCCCGGACTAAATGCTGTAATAAAACAGTTCCATAAGACTCTAAGTAAAAACCAGCAGATTCTTTTAATGGAGTTCTTATTGCATGGCCTGTCTGAATTTTCATTGATTAATAAATCCTTCCTCGATAAAGGATTTAGCTTTAATGATATGTTTAACAGTCTTTTCAATACCGAGTTTGAGGATGATGATGAGTATAACGAAGACCGGGACCAGTTTTAATTCCTGTTCTCAAGCTTAATTAAATCATGGCTAACCGAATTTTTGGATTAATAATCATCAGTATTCTGCTGATACTTATTGATATCTATATTTACAGGGCAATACGCTCTGTAAGCTGGAAATGGAAAGGGCAAAAATATCTATCATTCACCTATATCTGGTGGGGATATACTTTTCTGCTGATCGCCGGGGTTTTTATCAGTATATTTTTCAATATTAAATTCCTCCTTCGATCGATTATTCTTGTTGTTTTCTTTCTGACCTTTGTTTCCAAAATATTTATTCTACCATTTCTTATTGCTGACGATTTGCGAAGGGCAATGATTTGGATCGGTAGGAAGCTTAAAAGAAAAGAAATCACTGAGCAAAATAGAACTGGAGGCATTGCCCGTTCTGAATTTCTGATCAAAGCCGGAACTCTGGTTGCTGCAATACCCTTAGCCTCCCTGACTTATGGAGTGGTTTCAAGTGCCTACGATTATCGGGTAAAACGCAGAACCCTGTATCTTCCAAACTTGCCAAAAGCATTTGATGGAATTAAATTAGGACAACTTTCAGACATTCACTCGGGAAGCTTTTACGACCGCAAGGCGGTTATCGGGGGGGTTGATATGTTGCTAAAGGAAAAGCCGGATATGGTATTTTTTACCGGAGACCTGGTGAATAATGTTGCTTCAGAAATGTATGATTATCAGGATATCTTTTCAAAAGTGAAAGCTCCTCTTGGAGTGTTCTCTGTGCTTGGGAACCATGACTATGGAGATTATCATTACGGACAGGGAACTTCAGCTGCTAAAATTAAAAATCTTGCAGATGTTAAGCAGACGCATAAAAACATGGGCTGGGATCTTCTGCTTAACGAAAATCGCAGGTTGAAGATTGATGGTGACGAGATTGCAATCCTGGGCATTGAAAACTGGGGGGTTGGTCGCTTTGCAAAGTATGGACGTATGGATTTGGCAATAAAAGATACGGCTGGTGTTCCTGTAAAGTTATTGCTCTCGCACGATCCATCACACTGGAGGGCGCAGGTTTTGCCGGAATATCCTCAGATTGATGCCATGTTTAGCGGTCATACCCATGGTATGCAGTTTGGCCTGGTAACTGAGAAATTCCAATGGAGCCCCGCACAATACGTTTATAAAGAGTGGGCAGGACACTATAAAGAAGGATTGCAGCAGCTTTACGTTAATGTAGGTTATGGGTTTTTAGGTTATCCCGGTCGGGTTGGAATTTTACCTGAAATTACGATCTTTGAGCTACGCCGCGGGGATTCCTGAAAAGATTCCGGGTTCTAACTATGAACAAATACCTTAGGCAGAGCATCGACCTTCTTTTGTTCAGCAATATTTTTATTGCTCTTTGTGCGGTAGCTCAAGGTTTGGTAACCTATCAGTTGCTAAAAGTCAAACCTGATATCTATGTGTTGGGACTTCTTTTCAGCTCAACATTAGCGCTCTATAATTTCAGCATCGTTCTTTCCAAACCTAAAAATCCGGAGAATTCAACATCAGCAAGAGTCAGGTGGATATTTTCCCATTATCGTCTGATGATCACAATCAGCATCATTTCGGTTTTTTCAATCATCCCTCTTAGTTTATTCCTGAGCACCTCCTCTAAGATTTTGCTGTTTACACTTGCCCTGATATCAGTGGCCTACAATCTTCCGTTATTTTCTATTCAGAATAAAAAATTCGGCCTGCGAAACATTCCTGGAATAAAATTATTCCTGATTGCATCAGTCTGGACTTTGAGTTGTGTTTTACTTCCTATTCTGGAGATGGAAAACAATCTGACAATTTCTGTTACTTTAAATGATACGATATTACTCATCGCTAAGCGATTCCTCTTTATTGCAGCCATAACGGTGCCTTTCGACATTCGTGATATCTATCAGGATAAATTTTATGAGCTGAAAACCATCCCGGTATTATTCGGAGAAAGATGGGCATACTTAATTTGCCAGGGATTGCTGGGAGCATACGTAATTTTATTAGTTCTTTTCACTGAGCAATTTGACGCTAACTTTTTCGGATTAAGTCTTACAATAATTCTAAGCGGATGGTTAATTTTTAAATCAAAATGGAAAAAAAATGAATACTATTACTTTTTATATTTGGATGGCATAATGATCCTTCAGTTTTTTATGCTTCTTCTTTGCGGCTCAATCATTTTATGAAACCAATCAGTATTTCATCGATCAACATACTTGGGAAACCCGAACTATTAGTTTCTGACCATCAGAAAGCACATTCGGCATACCGGAAGCAAGTCATATCAGCTGATTCTATCGAGCTGGGAATGACAGGATTTGCAGGTGATATTATTGTCGACACCAAGCATCATGGTGGTAATGATAAAGCAGTATGCTGTTATAATTCAGATCACTTTAAAAAATGGAAGACAGAACTTGGTTTTGATCTGGAATCTGCAGCTTTTGGAGAAAACCTGACTCTCAATGGTCAAAATGCTAATGAAGAACATGTTTTTATAGGCGACCGCTATCAATTGGGCGAAGCGTTAGTTGAAGTCTCAGAACCCCGTGGCCCATGTTATATGATCGGGATCAGGTACAATTACAAGCAGTTCCCTGTTCATTTACAGCAAACCGGGCTTACCGGATACTATTTCAGAACGATTAAAACAGGCCTCGTAAACAAGAGCGACAAGCTGATACATATTAGCTCCCATCCTGAAAAGATATCAGTGATGAATGTAAATTATGTCAGATATCATGACCCTGAAAATAAAGAATGGCTTCAGCGACTGGTCTCACTAAAAGAATTGACTCTGGAATGGAGAGAGCGGTTTGAGAAAATGCTGGAAAAGTTATAATCTACGCATTTAATCAGTCCATTAAAACTTATTCAATGATGAATTTATACCCTACTCCACGAACAGTTTGCATAAAATGTGGTCTGTCGGGATTGCTCTCTATCTTTTTACGTAAACGGACAATATGCATATCAAGCGTTCGCGTATTGACATCAGAATTATAGCCCCAGACAACCATCATTAACTCATCGCGATTAATAACAGTATTTGCATTCTTCAAAAAATACAGAAGAATCCTGTTTTCAAGTATTGTAAGTTCAATTTTCTTTCCTTCACGCATCAGAGAATGTGTATTGGGATGATGTTCCATATTTCCGAACTTATGTACTTCAGTCTTCTCGTTATTGATAAAGAACTTTATCTTATTTTCAACCAAAGCAACGAGTACATCCATATTAAAAGGCTTGGTTACATAATCTGAAACCCCAAAATTGTAGGCATCAATTTTATCAATATCCTGTGCCTTGGCCGTCATCATGATAATTAGGTTGTCAAAACCCAGTTTACGAACATTCTGACACACTTCAGAACCCTGTTTTGTGGGCAGCATCCAATCGAGCAACACAATGTCAGGTTCCTCATTCATAATCAGCTCTTCTGCAACCTGCCCGTCTGCAGCTTCAACAACTTTATATCCTTCGGTTTGAAGACGATGTACAACTAAAAACCGAAGATTCTCATCATCTTCAATAACTGCAATTTTGATTTCTTTTCCCATGTTTATATTTCGTAAGGCAATTCAATTCTAAACTCTGTTCCCTTTCCTACCACACTTTTGGTAGTAATTGTTCCGTTCATAAATTTAATCAGTTCTGCACAGAATGCCAAACCTAATCCTACACTACCTTGCTGATTGTACTGATTTTGTACCCGATAAAACTTTTTAAAGATATTCCTGATATCTTTTTCCGGAATTCCGATCCCCTGATCTGAAAATTTAAAAATTATTCGATTCTTTACCTTTTGAATAATGATCCTTAAGACCTTCATATCAGGATTGGAATATTTATAGGCATTATCAATCAGATTCTGAAAGATACTACCCAAAAGTACGGGATCAGAATTAAAATACTCAACATCTTTAATATCACATTCTATGTCGAATCCGGGGTATTTGATCTGGTAACTATCAATCATATTCTGACAAAATATTTCAAGATTAATGCTCTCAGGTTTCAATTTTATCGCTTTGTTCTCAATCTGGGCAAAAGACAAGAGCCTGTTCATCAAATCATTAAGCTTATCTGCCTCTTCATCCAATATCTTGCCATAATGCAGCCGTTCACGATCTGAAAGTTTGGACGAACTCCTTATATTATTCCCTGCAATTTTTATCACACTGACAGGGGTTTTAAATTCATGAGTAAGATTATTAATGAAATCATACTGCAGCTTGAATAGTTTACTGTTAATATTCAAGTTTCTGAAGATGAGGTATACAATAAGTACTAGTACAAAATAGATAATAAACAAGCCGGCAGCGATAGGCCGGAAGCGTGAATTTACTTCCTTTCTTAAAAAATCCTTACCCGAACTGAAGTATAATTTATAGTCAGAAAATGGGCCGGATAAAGGCAGATCATTTTCCATAAGCTCTGAGTCATTTTCAAGTGATTCGTAAACCAGAGGCTTGATACTGATATACTGATATAATTCAGGATGAGAATTAATAATTTTGAGTTCCAATGGATTTAAGTAAAATGTAAGCATATCCATTTCATAGACCAGGGATCTTGGCTCCTTTTTATACATCAGATCCTTGTAGACCTTTATTTCCTCTCTTCTGGGAATATTCATAAAAGTGATCCTGCTTGATCTGATACTATAAAAAACACTGAAACGGTCGTCATCATTTAAGGCCTGAGCGGTATCTGCCAGTTCAATAAAGCCACTGAACTTCATTGCCATTTTGTTGAACTCATCTCCTGTTTTTAAGATAAATAAGGAGTCGGGACGGTTATTTTTATAGAGTACAATCGAATCCTTTGGAATATCCCTGCCAAACTGATATACAGATTTTGGTCCCATGGAGAAATTGTTCACTCTGATTCCATCCGGAATTTTATGATTACTTATTTCCGCATCATAAAATATAACCCGTTCAACGAAGCGAAATTTTCTGAAAATAGTATCAATGTATTTAGAGGTCTGGGCCGAGTCCAAATAACCCTGATAAAAAGATATTTCAGGTATTTTATTTTGAAAAAAATCATTGTAAGGTTTCACGGTTTCTTCGAGCACATCAATCTTCTGAGAAGCAAATTCATTCTCAACATATTTTGATGTCAGATCATAGGCAAGTAAAAAGGCTCCAGCCATCGCAGAAGTGATGAGGAAAAGGAAAATTATAACCAGCGTAAAATTTTTGCGGTAGATATAGTGATACTCCTGCATCCGACTATTCCCTGCTTAGATTCTGGTCGAGGAATATTTCAAGTTTCTTGTAAAATTCAAGTCGGTTTTCATTACTCCTAAAAACATGCCCTTCCCCCTCTTTAAAGATATAAGTAACAGGAACTTTTTTCTTTTTTAACTCTTTGACAAACTGATGGGTTTCATTCATGTTAACCCTGGGATCTCTTCCACCCTGTGCAATTAAAACCGGTACTTTTATCTTATCTGTGTGAAAAACAGGCGATGCGGCTCTAAAATAATCAGCATCACTTTCAGGATTACCCACAGTTTCATAATACATCTGCAAATAAGGTCTGAAATATGGAGGTATATCTTTAAAATAGGTAAATAAATTAGTGAAACCTGAATATGAAGCACCGCATCTGTATAGTTCAGGACTCGACATTAATCCGTGAAGAGCAGAGAATCCACCAAAACTGAAGCCATAAATAGCAATACGTGATTGGTCTGCAATCTTTTGATCTATCAGCCAGTGAACCCCATCGGTTATATCATCCTGCATCTTGGCTCCCCATTCCTTAAAGCCTGCGATCCAAAAATCCTTTCCATAGCCCTTTGATCCTCTAAAATTAACCTGAAATACCGCATAACCCCGACTTGCAAGAAATTGAACTTCTGAGTTATATCCCCAGCTATTTCTTGTGTCGGGTCCACCATGAGGCATGACTATAACAGGAAGATTTTTTGACGGCATACCTATGGGAAGGGTTAAATACCCAAATACAGTCAGACCATCTCTGGTTTTATAGCTGATGGGTTTCATTTCTGCCATGTTTTCAACCTTCAGGGATGAGTTAACATCACTAAGTTTAACCAGTTTATCATCATCTATTGTATATAAATAGAAAGATCCGGGGTTTCGGTCTGTATAGGTTCTGACTATTAATTTCTTTTCTAAAGAGTCTGAACTGGCAATCACAATTTCAGTGTTTGGCAGCAATTTTTCGAGTTTTTTAAAAGTAGCTTTAAATGTTTCATCCAGATAATGGCGCTCCTTTTTCCAGCTCTCAAAACCGGCATAAGTCAATTTTTTCTTGTTGACAGAGTAAATTGCTTCAGAGACATCAACCAGTGGATTACTATAAATGACACGATGTTCTTTCCCGGTTACACAATCCAATTCAACCAATGCCATTTTATCCCGATTTTTATTCGATAGAGCATAAATACAATTATTATCTGCACTAAAGCCAATAGGAGATATGCTCGTCTTGAAATTATTCGTTAAAACACTTCTGAAATTCTGGCTCTCCTTATCACGGTACAATAATGTTTCATTAACTCCGTCACTTTCAATAGCCATTCTTAACTTTCCGGCGGGATCAGAATACCATTTGGTGATGTTACCGGGGTTTTGAAATAACAAAGAGAGCTTGCCATTCTGCATATTTAACCGATAGGCATCAAAAACGGTTGAATCGCGTTTATTCAGTGAAACCAGGACCTGACCATCATTAAGAGGCCCTGAAGAAATCAACCTGATTTTTGTCTTTGGAAATGAAATAAGTTCCCTTTTATTGCTCCCATCAATGTTTACTGCAAACAGACCTGGTTCCAAATTTTCGGAGGCTCCCTTTAAGTAGAGAATCTCATTATTACTAGCCCAGAAATAATTGGAGATACTCCTATTGGAATCACAGGTTAGCTGAGTAGTAGTTTTCCCATCAAGTGTTTCAACATAAATGTGAATTCTATTATTATCTGGTTTTAGATAGGATATATATTTCCCATCGGGTGAAACCAGATAAGATGTATTAATAGGAACGTTGAAAAAATTTTCTATCGGTATCCGTTTCGTTGCTTTTTCCATATTGCATGCCACCAGGGTGGCAAGAATAAAACAGAAGAAATAAATCTTTGATCCCGGCATGCTATTATAAAATTAAATCCAATTTCGTTGCATGAATAAAAACATGCAACAAAACAGACAAAATAAAGGTTTTTAAGTCTCGTTAATTACAGACAGACTAATTAACAACTAATCAGTCAAGTTAATAAATACATTTTTAAGTAATTGAATCGAATCGTAACATTTAAACTACAAGTGATTTTTTCTCTAAATTGTACCCGAATAAAGCGAACTTTAATAGGAATCCAAAAAATGATATTCCCCATAAATTTTTATTCAAGCTGTCTTAAAATCCCAAAAAACCCGAGTTCAATGATAAAAATTCTGCTTCTGCTTTTGATTATATCTGTCACTTCAGAGGTGAAAGCCCAGCTTAATACTGATGAAGCTATGGCTGTGCAATATTTTCAGGCCGGCGACTATGAAAAAGCGGCTGTACTTTATGAAAAGCTATTCAACAGAACAAAAAATGCGAGTTATTATGACCCCTATTTCAGTTGTTTGCTTCGGCTAAAAAAGTTTGACGAGGCAGAAAAGCTCGCCCGTGTACTTCAAAAGAATAATCCTGAAAACTTTAACTACCCCGTTGATCTGGGCAGGGTTTTTCAGGAACGCGGTGAACAGGAGAAATCCATTGCCATGTATAATAATCTGATTAAGAATCTTCCAGCCAATGAGTTTGCGATAAAAGATCTGGCAATAACCTTTTACAGGGCAGAAGCCTATGATTTTTCGATCAAGACATTTTTAAATGGTCGAAAAATTTTAAACGATGAAAAAACATTTATCTATGATCTCTTAAGTTTATATCGATACCGGAAAGATAAGGTTATGCTTATCCAGGAGTATTTACTGCTTTTAAGCATAAATCCAGAAGCATTACAACAGGCACAAAATGTATTGGGAAATATTCTGGAAGATAAAGATGACTTTGATCTCCTTAAAACCGCAATCTTACGTCGCCTGCAGAAAGATGCTCAAAATGTTGTACTTACTGAGTTTCTTGCCTGGCAATATGTCCAGCAAAAAGATTTTGATATGGCATTGCGACAAACGCTTGCATTAGATCGCAGGCTTAAAGAAGATGGGAGCAAAGTATTTGACCTTTCAAGATTACTGATTTCAAACGAGGCTTATGAACAGGGAATTGAAGCACTGAATTTTCTGGTGGCAAAAGGCGAAAAAAGCAGATATTATATAGCCGCAAAAATCGATCTATTGAACGTAAAAACCAAACAACTGACCAGTGGCAAATTCGATAGGGCTAATTTGCTGTCTCTCGAAAGTGATTACGAATCATTATTGAACGAATTCGGAAGAAGTTCAGGTACGGCATTCGCAATCCGGCAACTATCCAATTTGCAGGCATTTTACCTGAAAAAACCGGCAGAATCTGCCATACAACTTCAAAAACTTTTGGAATTACCCGGCATAACCCCAATTATAATTGCACAAACAAAATTAGAACTTGGGGATATCTACACCTTGTCGGGAGAGGTTTGGGAAGCTGCTCTGATTTACGGGCAGGTTGAAAAGTCTTTCCCAAATGAAGTTTACGGACAGGAAGCCAGATTTAAAAATGCCAGATTAGCTTATTATCAGGGAGACTTTCTATGGGCAAAAGCCCAGCTTGACGTATTGAAAAGTTCAACCTCGCAGTTAATTGCAAATGATGCCCTGAATTTAAGTCTGCTTATTTCTGATAATTTGCAAAATGAAAACGACACCCTTGCGCTGAAAAGATATTCGGAAGCGGAACTATACATCTTTAAAAATCAGTCGGAAAAAGCATTGGAAATTTTAGATAGTATTAACATTCTTTTCCCTTCAAATTCACTTGCTGATGATATTTTAATTGCCAAATCGAAAATATTTATAAGTTCCAACGATCTTGAACAGGCTGTAATTCAATTGCAAACCATCATAGATAATTATAGTTCAGAGCTTTGGGGTGATGATGCCATTTTCATGCTGGCCGATATTTATGAAACAAGGCTGAACCAACCCGGGAAGGCAATCGAACTCTTTCAAAAAATTATAAATGATTACTCCGGGAGTTTATATATCATTGAAGCAAGAAAACGCTTTCGTCAGCTTAGAGGAGATAAACTGGGTTAAGTTTTCTGACTAATATATTCAAAACTCAATTCCTATCTTCGCAAAATGATCTTATATAATGTCACTATTATTCTGGACGAGGAAATTCATATAAACTGGCTCAAATGGCTTAAGAATGAGCATTTGAAGGAAATGATGAGTACAGGGCTTTTTATTTCTTACAGGATTCTGAAGGTTTTGGACTCCCCAAATGAAGGGATTACTTATTGTGTGCAATACATTACCGACTCGGTTGAAAAATACAATGAATACATGCAAATACATCCTGATCGGCTGCAGACTAATGCTCCGACAGAATTCATGAATAAATTTGTAGTATTTAGTACATTAATGGAATTTATTGAGGCTGAATGAACTTTATTAAAACAAAAATCCAGGATCTGCTGATTGTGGAACCAAAGATCTGGAAAGATGACCGGGGATATTTTTACGAAAGTTACAGTAAGCGGAATTTTGACGAAGCTGGTATTGATGCCAGTTTTGTACAGGATAATCAGTCTCTATCACAAAAGGGAACCTTAAGGGGACTTCATGCCCAATCTGATCCACTTGCCCAGGGCAAACTGGTAAGAGTGATAAAAGGTAGGGTTATTGATGTTGCTGTGGATATTCGCAAATCATCTGAAACCTACGGACAGCATGTCGCTGTTGAATTAAATGAGGATAATCACCTGATGCTTTGGGTACCCCCCGGATTTTTACACGGTTTTGTCACCCTGGAAAATGATACCATCTTTACTTATAAAGTAACGAGCCTGTACAATAAGAATTCAGAATTTGGCGTGGTGTGGAATGATCCGGAGCTGAGTATTGACTGGGGTATTGCAACAAATGAAGTAATTCTTTCAGAAAAAGATAAAGTGCTACCTCAATTTAAAGATCTGAAAAGTCCTTTTTAATTCTTAAACTAACCTGAGTTCGAATATAAGGAAGGGTAAAATAATATGGTAATAATTGGTCAGATAAGGCCCTTGAGCCACAACAATTTGATTTTAGAAAGCAATACCTGTGTGTTATAGGCTGGTTCAGTCCTTTCCTCCGGAGTAGTTCCGGCAAGAAATCGCGTTCCCCTCTGGTCGGTGTTCTCACCGTACCAAGCACGATCATATCATTGGTCGGTGATA
>CAYHGN010000041.1:0-27854 GCA_964356005.1 uncultured Sphingobacterium sp. | reverse complement strand
CCTGGTTCTGAAGAGTTCCAAAAACCGAACTGTTGATTCTGTTGCCTATTCAGACACCTGGTATGATGATGAAAAAAAGAAGCAGGGAGGGTGGAGCCTGGAACGAATAGATGTTTTTTCAAAGTGTTCGGGTATTCTAAACTGGATCGCATCAATTGATACTTTGGGTGGAACACCCGGTAGGCAAAACTCAGTGAATAGCCGGAATTATGATCTGATACTCTTTAAAGCGGACAGTATGAGCCTGAAATCTGACACTACATTATTATTATTTTTCAACAAATCTGCTGATATTACTTCAATTCGGCTTGAGAATTTCGTGTTGTCACCGTCAGCTGGTCAGGTCAAAAATATCACTAAAGATTCAAAGACCCGGCAGCTAAAAATCACCTTTAATGAGAAATTTCTCGCAGGAAAAACCTATAAGCTGAATATTTCAGGAATAAAAGACTGCAGTGGAAATTTTATTCAAAATACATCCTCTCAATTGAGTTTCACTTTTCCTGCAACAGCTTCACCCCCTTTAGAAAAACCTGATACAGCCTTGATTTACATCACTGAGATCTTCGCTGACCCTTCTCCAGAGATTGGATTACCCCTGGTAGAGTTCGTTGAAATTCATAATCCAGGTAAGGATACCATTAACCTTGAAGGATGGAGCCTGGATGACACTCAAACCAAAGGAAGCCTGAAGAAAAGCCTGATAGCGCCGGGTGAATTCCTGATTCTTTGCCCGGCTGCGGATACAAGCCAGTACAAAGCTTTCGGTAAAACTGCGGGAGTATCAGCATGGCCATCACTTGGAAACAGTTCTGACCTTCTGGTCCTGAAAAGTCATAAAAACCGAACTGTTGATTCGGTTTCCTACTCAGATAAATGGTATAAAGATGCTCTAAAAAAATCTGGCGGATGGTCGCTGGAAAAAATTGATCTGAATTCAATCTCATGTCCCAATTTTTACAACTGGGCAGCATCAACAGACAATAAAGGTGGTACACCCGGCCAAAAAAATAGCCTTAGAGCCCCGGTTAAAAGAGATATAGAACTAAAAATTGAGTCTGTCAACATCCTCTCAGATAGTACGCTTAGCATTTTATTTAACCAAATTCCCGACACAGGTTTTTTGAAAGTTTCAAACTTTAATATCCCAAAGGAAATTGGAAGAGCGAAAAATATAGCTGTTCTACAGGATTATATGGGAATTAGACTCAGCTTCAGTAAAAAATTTAATGAAGGAACAGATTACACACTTTTCGCTGATTCGCTCTATTCCTGTTCAGGAAAATTAAGTTCAGAAATAAAACGCCAAATTTCTTTCAGTATCCCATCTATACCTGAAATTGATTACCCCTTGATAATAAATGAAATATTTGCCGACCCAAGCCCCAGCCGGGGTTTACCTGAAGCAGAATTTGTGGAACTTTTTAATCCAACATCAAGCTCTGTGAATATCAGTGGCTTAAACTTTGGTGACCAATCCAGAAATTACTCCTTTAACAAAGGTGAAATTGCCGCAAAATCTTACCTCATAATCTGTGCTGAAAAGGATACTTCACTTTTTATCTCTTATGGGAAAGTGATTGGATTGCCAGTATGGCCAGACCTGAAAAATGAAACAGACATACTGATATTGAAAAATAATAAGGGCAAAGAAATACACAAGATCAGGTATGATTACAATTGGTACCGGGATTCTGAGAAAAGGAAAGGTGGATATTCTCTTGAGCTTATCGATCCGGAATCAATATGCTTGAGTTTTCAGAATTGGACAGCAAGCAGAGATAGTTCAGGAGGAACCCCAGGGAAGAAAAATTCAGTCTATCAGGCTGATTACAAACCCGAAGCTTTAAAGTTAAAATCGATAGAGATTATCGACAGCTTAAGAATTTCTTTATCTTTTAATAAATCAGCAGATAGTGTAAAAGCAAGTATAAACAGCAATTATATTCTAAATAACGGAGCTGGAAATCCTATAAATACACAAATAATCGGACCTGAATTCAACCATGTTATACTAACTTTCAGGGAGCCGCTGAGTAAAGGATATACCTATAGAATAACAGCAAGCAATATCAGTGATTGTAAGAATACAATGATCGCGGCAGAATTCAATTCTCTGGAATTTACCATTAGCCGTGATATTGGTAAGAATGATTTTCTGATTACAGAAATACTTTTTAATCCAAGATCGGGAGGCTCTGATTTTGTGGAGATATTAAACAATAGCGATTTCCCACTAGATTTAAAAGACCTTTCGATTGGCCGAATCATCAAAGACAGCCTTAATTCAATTCAGCAATTAAGCAAACAGCAACGATTCATTGAGCCCGGGAATTACCTCGCAATTACGCCCGATCCGGACAACATCAAAAAGGAATATTTGGTAAAAGATACTGCTTCTGTCATTAAAATTAACCCCTTTCCGGTATATAACGATGATGCCGGCACTGCAGTATTAATCAGTAAAGGACAAAAAATTGATCAACTCAATTATTCTGAAAAAATGCATTTCCAACTTATAAAAAACAAGGAAGGCGTTAGTCTGGAGCGCAGCAAACTGAACAGACCAAATAGTGATCCGGGAAATCTAAGATCTGCAACTTCAGCATCTGGTTTTGCCACCCCCGGTTACAAGAATTCCCAGCATTCAGATAATCCCCTGATTCAGGAAAATTTCACTCTTACTTCAAAAACATTTTCTCCCGACAACGATGGCTATGAAGATTTATTGGAGATGAATTATCAATTTCCCAGTCCTGGGAAAATTGCTAACATTTCGATATTCAACGTCCATGGAGTATTAATAAAGAAACTTCTTAAAAACTTCATACTCAATAATGAAGGCTCATTTATTTGGGATGGTTATAACGAACAAAGTCAGCCCGTACCCGCTGGCATATATCTATTGCAGGCAGAGTTTTTTGACACTGATGGCCGTATCAGCAAATTTAGTAAGCCATTTGTTCTCGCAGCGAAATTTAAATAAAACAGGATTCGGATATTTAATTACTAAAGCAGGTCAGTTTTTCTAACTTTGATGAAAACCAATTATTATGTTAGAAAAAATTGTGGTTATTGGCTCTAATGGGCAAATAGGCACCGAATTAGTCACAGAATTAAGAAAGAACTATGGCGATGGGAATGTCATAGCTTGCGATATTCGCCGGCCTGATTACGATATTAAAAATGCAGGACCATTCGAGTTTGTCAATGTACTTGAAAAGGATATTTTAAAGCAATTATTTCAGAAATATAAGCCCACCCAGGTGTATTTGCTTGCTGCACTTTTATCTGCAACAGGCGAGCAAAATCCCAAATTAGCATGGGATTTGAATATGAATGGCTTACTGAATGTACTTGATCTTGCTCTTGAATACAAAACAGCCCGAATCTACTGGCCAAGTTCTATTGCCGTATTCGGTCCGAATTCACCCAAAGACCAAACCCCACAATATTGTGTAATGGATCCAAACACCGTATATGGCATTAGTAAACTTGCCGGGGAACGCTGGTGTGAATATTATTTTCATCGTTATGGTCTGGATATCAGAAGTATACGATATCCGGGATTGATTAGCTGGAAAGCTGCACCGGGTGGTGGAACAACAGACTATGCCATTCATATTTTCCATGATGCACTCCGAAAAAGCAGTTATAAAAGTTTCCTTTCGGCAGAAACTGAGTTACCGATGATGTACATGGATGATGCCATTCGCGGAACCATTGAATTGATGGATGCTCCGGCAGAGAAAATCAGCATCCGATCTTCCTATAATTTTACTGGCATGAGTTTCACTCCGGAAATACTTGCAGAAGAAATTAAAAAACATATTCCGGATTTTAAATTATACTATACAGAATATGATCAGCGTCAGGCAATTGCTGATAGTTGGCCAAGATCTATAAATGACAGTAGTGCAAGTAAGGACTGGGGATGGAAGCCTGAATTTGACCTGTCTGAAATGACAGCGTCTATGCTGAAAAACTTAAAGAGATAATTAAGAATATGGCCCACGAATCCGGGCTTTCTGATTTAGTAAAATAAAAAATCGTCTTAATAGACCTGAAATTTTAACAAGACCTGTATTTTAGCGGCAAATTTGATAAATTTTAAAAAAGGATAGACACAAACAGTAGATAAAATGGGAAGAGCATTCGAGTTCCGTAAAGAGAGAAAGTTCAAACGCTGGGCGAAAATGGCAGTACAATTTACCCGCCTGGGTAAAGAGATTGTTATGGCTGTGAAAGACGGTGGGTCAAATCCTGATGCGAATTCACGTCTTCGTACCGCCATGCAAAATGCTAAGGCCGTAAATATGCCTAAGCACACGGTCGAAGCGGCAATCAAAAGAGCCAGTAATAAAGATGAAAGCAATTATGAGGAAATCGTGTATGAAGGGTATGCTCCACATGGTGTTGCTGTATTGATTGAAACTGCAACAGATAATACCAATAGAACAGTAGCTAATGTTCGCAGTTATTTTAATAAAACTAATGGCACATTGGGCAAAACAGGTTCTCTCGATTTTATTTTCACCCGTAAATCAGTTTTTAGATTTGATCCCGGAGAAATGGAACTGGATGAACTGGAATTTGAACTGATTGATGCTGGTCTTGAGGATCTTTATGTAGAAGTTGATGAAGCAGGTAAAGATATCGGGGTGATTCACACTTCCTTTGAAGATTTCGGAAAAATGCAGAAAGCACTTGAAGAAAAAAGTATTCCTGTAATCAGTGCCAAACTCGAGCGCATTGCCGAATCCACTACCAATGTAACTGAAGAACAAGCCGCTGATGTTTTCAAATTGATCGATAAGCTGGAAGAGGATGATGATGTTCAGGCAGTTTATCATAATATGGCAGAATAAATAGCCAAAATCGACGAGAATCCTACTTTTGTACTGGAAATATCAGGAACTGAGGCTGTAAATCAGGAAAAGACTGCTTATGTGTCCCGTTTTAAGGCCGCAGCAACACAAAAAATAGAATCTGATGCTCCTCCTGCCAATATTCCGAGATTTAAAGCTGCAATAAAAGTACCGGAGAAAATTGAAGATGCCAATCTGAATATAGAGTCGGAATCAGAGGAAAAGTCAAAACTGGCGTATAAACCAAGGTTCAAAACCGGACTAACAAAAAAAGATTCGGATTCAGAATAATTACCTCTTATGAGAAAATATCCAGGATAAAAACTCAGGTTCTGCGAAAGCCGGATCCCAGCTATTATGTCCGGCTTCAGGATAAACGGTAAATTTTGCCGGACGATTAAGTCGCTTTAGCTCATTAACAACAGCTTCTGATTTTGAAAGAGGCACTGCTATATCCTTTCCACCATGAAATATCCATAAGGGAACATTCTTATACTTTTTCACATTCCCGATATTATCACCTCCGCAGATCGCAAAAGCGGCGGCAAAAGCCTTCGGTTTGCGTCTTAAAATTTCAAAAGTACCCATACCTCCCATAGAAAGACCACCCACATAAAAACGGGAATTATCTGTGTATTTCTGGGATTTTAAATACGACTGAAGACCAAGCAAAAGCTTCATGGCTTTACCGGGCTCCCCACCTTTCTGAAATGCGAAGCGATCTCCTGATTTTCCATCACCAATCTTAACATTTGCCCATAAATCACCTTTGGGACATTGAGGGAAAACAACGATTGCAGGGTAATCTCTCCTGATATCAGATCTTAAGAAAAGCTTGCTTCCATGTATCAGTTGTGCCTCATTGTCATTGCCCCGTTCTCCGGAACCGTGCAGGAACAGGAGGACTGGATATTTCTTTTCAGGATCAAAATTTTCAGGAAGTAGCATCCTATATAATAGAGTATCCTTTCCACTGGTAAAAATCTCTTTAGAAAACATCGACTTATTCTGTGCAGCAGAATAGTGCAACATGAATAAGGATAAAATTGCGAGGGAAAGGAGCTTTTTCATGAATATATTTTGAGTTAAATTAAATTTTCTTCCCGGTATTATTTCATTTTTTCAGAAATACAAAGCAGGGAAATTGTGAATACTGCCTTCAAACTATTAAACTTGAGAAAGTTTTAACTTGTCTTTATTTACAGGTTGTGGAACCTTAACATAATAGCCCGTACCATCATATTCACGCTTTCTTGGATGTGCCTGGCAAATTACAGAACAAGCACCATCCAGCTTTTCGCCACATGCATCACATTGGGTAAAATGCTCATTACATTCAGGGTTAGCACAATTGATCATTTTAGTGGTATGCGCACCGCAATTGCGACAGGTAGAAATTATCACCGGATTCACCGTGTTTACATCTACCGCAACCCGGTTATCAAATACATAACATTTACCTTCAAAATCTTCTCCTCCGGCCTCTTTCCCGTATTTGATAATCCCTCCATGCAACTGGTATACCTTTTCAAATCCTTCATGCAACAATAAAGCAGAGGCTTTCTCACATTTAATACCACCTGTACAATAAGTAACAATCTTCTTGTCCTTGAATTGAGCAAGTTCATTGATCATCGCCGGAAAATCACGAAAATTCTCAATATCAAAAGTAACTGCATTCTTGAAACGCCCAATTGAATGCTCATAATTCGACCTGACATCAACAATCACCACATCCTGATCATCTTTCATTTTCACAAAATCAGCAGGCTCTAAATGGATTCCTGTTTTCGTTTCGGGATTGATAATTCCCGGATCACGAAGTCCGGAGTGTACAATTTCTGACTTATAACGGCAATGCATCTTTATGAAAGAGGGTTCTTCCACATCATCGACCTTAAAATCGATTTTTGAGAAACGAGGATCCGCATGGAGCGTATCCATATAAACTTTACAGGATTCAACTGTACCCGAAACGGTTCCATTTAGTCCTTCATCAGCAACAATGATCCTTCCGACAAGATTCAGGGATTTACAAAACTGAAGGTGATTGGATGCGAATTGCTCCGCATCTTCTATTCTACTATAACAATAATAGAGAAGTGTATGGTATTTTATCATAATTCATTGATACTGTTGCAAACAGCGTTTAATGCAATGCAAATATAAGGCTGCCGAACAAATTATGCAAGAGTAATTCTGGCAAGAACAGCAGAGTAAATCTATAGACTGGTGGCTATCCTGAAACCAAAGTCTGCCTTCTTACCATTTAAATAAGACCAGCCATACAAGGCACGGAAATTCAGGAATTTAATACCAAAATAGAACTCCGTATAGGAGTTTGAAGCCGGTGTTCCCAGATAATTAAATCCGGCCAACTCATTCAGTTTTAATTTCCTTAAAAACGGCAATTTATTGAACAAAAAACCCGAAAAATTATGTTCAAAATGCCCTTCCAGATATTGATCAGCGGTGCTGAAATTATAATAATCAAGATATAAAAAACTGTTCACTCTTGGAGTATAGGCCAGTGTTTTTGTTCCAATAAAATGCTTATAATCAGTATAATATAGATTATTAGTACTCAAAAATTTACCTGCTCCAAGCCAAAATGCGGAATGACCCATTAGGCCCAGCTTAATATCTGGCTTTGTCAGGTCAAACGAGATCCTGGAATAATCCACATCAGACCCGAATATGCCCTTTAGCCCCCTTTCATAATTTAAACCCAGTAAGGGATATTTTGAGGGTCTGTAAAATTTACCCGAGGGGTAGGTTGCATAATCATTACTGAAAGCATAACTAGCCCTAAACTTAAGTTTAAATGCCTCATTTTCAGGAAACATTGGAAGGTCAGAGCCCGGAACAAGAGGATTATTCGAAGTGAATTCTCTTCTCGCCAGATTCCTGATTGTATAATCTGAAGTATTTTGAAGCGACTTTCGGTTTGACCATTCAGCACTTAAACTAGTTTGGACACTACCAAATGGCTTTAAGTAGGAAAGATTTATGAACTTTGATTCATAGAGCTTGAGTAGGTTACGCTCATAATATAATGAGTTGAGTGAATTTGCAAGCTGAGTAATGCTCTCCCGATCATTCAGGTCCAAAACATCCGAACCAGCATTAAACATTAGCCTGCTACTATTGAGTGGAATGGAAGCATAAAAACTTGCATATAATTTTTCACTTGAAAGGCCGTAACGAACATTCCCGGTGTAGCGAAGAAATTTGTTGGTTAAAGAATCAATCTGCTTTGAATACGAGGCTCTGTAATTTATTCCGAAACCCTCTACAGTATTATAAAAAAGAGAATTGATCATAGACCCGAATTGGTAATACTCTTTCTTAAATCTGTTACGAGGATTATAACCAGTACCTATCAGAAAATTTATTGGTTTTAATTTGTTGTTTGCCTTATCCAGTGAATCCAGATATATTTTAGACTCCCTCTTTGTTGCCAAAGTCTCCTTCTTCACATAGTCAATTTGCTCCTCATCTGTCAGTGGGATTGGCCTTGCCTGTTTCCAATAAGCCGTATCTTTCTTATTTACTTCGCGTGTAATATTTAAAACCTCCCGGAAATCCTTTGGCTTTAGTCCCGGGCTCAGGTCATAATTATTGTAAAGTGCGATGTAATATCCTCCAAATTTAAAGCCTATAAAACCTCCTGAAAAGTCGAACTGGACAGAAGATGGCATCCAGGTTTTGGAATTTACCGGAATAAATTCCTGTTTTATATTTAAGGTATCCACAAATTGAATGTTTGATTCCTTCGTAAGGTAAAGATCGGCACTATGTATTCTCCAGCTATCTTCAAGTATATACATCACACCTCTGAAAACAGGATCAGCAGAGCGTTTGGGTATCAGCTCGATCTTATTGATCATTTGCCCATTCTCAATACTAGTCCCCAGTAATCTGTATCTGTAATAAAATAATGCATTATCCGCAATTGGAGAAACAAAGGGTCTTGGACTAAGTCCTTCCATATCCAAAAGATTTTGATAAAAATTGATTGCCATATCCGATGCACGGTTAAAGCTGAATGCACGATTGCTTCCCGAAACTTTTGAAGAGATCATTACTTCCTTATACTTGCCGGGATTTATGTAACTCAACTTTGATTCAGATTCAGACAGGTATAGGATACCCTGTCGGTTTGAATCCAAGCCAATTTGTTTAGCCAGATCATCGATGTTTCTTCCAAGGAATTTCTTTGGTGCAGCAAGCAATTTCTGCATTCCCTTGATATATACCTCTGCAGTATATTCATCTATTTCATTCAGATGAAAGTTTCTCTCCCGTATTGCATTCCTGATTACCTCATAAGCCGGATCTTCTGAATCAGAGCGTACGATTACATCCTTCAGCTCATAAACAGCCTCTGTTAAAATAACAGGAATGAACTGGTCTGATTGCAGGTCCAGCACCCGGGTTTCCTGGCTGAAACCAATGGCTTTAAATATTATTGAATGCTTTCCGGGACTTAACTTCAGCTGATATTCGCCTTCGCTATTTGCAGACGTCCCAGTTGTAGTGTTCTTTTCAAATACACTTGCAAAAGGGACAGGGAGTCCTTTGGTATTGGTTATTTTGCCTTTAAGAATAACTTTCTGGGCATTTATGTTATTGGTAATTAATATGAATAACAGAAATACGAAAAATGATCTCATGCATATTTTTTTTTAAAGATGGCAATAATATGAATAAGCACTCAGTTTTGCTATAAATTTGACTTAACCATGGACAAGTTTAAGCTGACAGAACCTGAAAGTCCGCAGAATTCGTAATTTTACACCCTAATCTAACCAATTATGTATAAGACCCTTCAACCGATATTACAAAAAGAACTGGAGGAAATAGAAAAAGCAGGCCTTTATAAGCGTGAGCGTATAATTATTACACCTCAGGGTGCTGATATTAAAATTCAGGGCGGGCAGGAAGTAATCAATTTCTGCGCGAACAACTACCTCGGACTTGCATCTCATCCGGATGTGATTGAGGCCGCTAAAAGAGCACTCGATACCCATGGTTTTGGAATGGCCTCAGTCCGTTTTATTTGCGGAACACAGGATATTCACAAAGAACTGGAAGAAAAAATCTCCATTTTTTTGGGTACTGAAGACACCATTTTATATGCGGCAGCATTTGATGCAAACGGGGGTATATTTGAGCCCTTATTTGAGGAGCAGGACGCCATTATTTCTGATGCATTAAATCATGCATCAATTATTGACGGAGTTCGCTTGTGTAAGGCACAACGTTTCCGCTACATGCATGATGACATGGTAGATTTAGAGGAAAAGTTAAAAGAAACTCAACATTTACGCCACCGGATCATTGTAAGTGATGGGTCCTTCTCTATGGACGGAACAATTGCCCAATTGGATAAAATCTGTGACCTGGCCGACAAATACAATGCATTGGTAATGATTGATGAATGTCATTCTTCAGGGTTTCTGGGCAAAAATGGCCGCGGAACACATGAACATCATGGTGTGATGGGCAGGGTAGATATTATTACAGGAACTCTTGGAAAAGCATTGGGCGGGGCATCAGGTGGATTTACTTCAGGACCAAAGGAAGTTATTAATCTTCTCAGACAACGCTCAAGGCCTTATTTGTTTTCAAACACGTTGGCTCCATCAATTGTTGGGGCTTCGATTGCAGTGCTGGATATACTTGAGAAAAGCACTGAGCTAAGGGATAAACTTGAGGAAAACACCCTTTACTTCCGTGAAAAAATGACCGCTGCAGGTTTTGATATCAAAGCAGGAACACATCCAATCGTACCAATCATGTTGTATGATGCAAAACTCTCGCAGAATTTTGCTGCTGAATTATTAAAAGAAGGAATTTATGTGATTGGCTTTTATTTTCCGGTGGTACCAAAGGATAAGGCACGGATAAGGGTGCAATTATCTGCGGCACATACTAAAGAACATCTTGATAAGGCTATTGCTGCGTTTATAAAGGTTGGGATGAAACTAGGGACAATTCAATAGCACGTATATTTTTTTGTACATTTGTACGTATAAAAAGAAGGAAATGGCCAATACAAAATTAACACTCAGCATGGAACCTGAAGTTGTGTATCGTGCTAAACAATATGCAAAAAAGAGGCACATAAGTTTATCCAAATTGATTCAGGATTTTTTAGAAAATTCAATTGAGAGTGACAATTTAAAGGATGATCCAGAACTTAATATACCTAAGGAAATACAGAATTTAAGAGGTATATTGAAAGGTTCTGATCTCTCAAAAAAACAGTTAAAGCAAATGAAGCTTGAGTATCTAAAAGAGAAACATGGTCTCTGAGAAACTTT
Source organism: uncultured Sphingobacterium sp. (assembly GCA_964356005.1). GTDB lineage: Bacteria > Bacteroidota > Bacteroidia > Sphingobacteriales > Sphingobacteriaceae > Daejeonella. Next base: position 16,657 of record CAYHGN010000041.1, on the reverse strand, counting down.
TTATTGATTCAGATATTTTATTGGATTTATTTTTTGACAGGAGGCCCTACTCAATATTTGCTACAAAGTTATTTGATATTAACCTGAGAGAAAATTTTATTTTATATACCTCTGCATTAGTCACAGCCAATTTATACTATATCATAACAAAACAACAGAATAAGAAATCTGCAGACGAATGCATCTCTATACTATTAAAATATATTCATGTGCTACCATTGGAACTTGATGATATAAAATATGGCTTAACAAATGTTTACGATGATTTTGAAGATGCAATTCAATACCATATTGCTAAAAAAAATCATTGCACCAAGATCTTAACCCGAAATTTAAAGGATTTTAAACATGCAAAAATACCTGTCTTAACAGCAGAACATTTTTTTGAAAAGTAAATTACAATGCAGAAAAAAATATCCCAATACACATCAGAAATAAATTCATTTCAACCAAAAAGCAATGATGAACTCGAATCATTCAGAATTCGCTTTCTGGGTACCAAAGGCATTATAAAAGATCTTTTTGAAGCATTCAAAACAGTTTCTGCTGAAGAGAAAAGAATTTTGGGAAAGGTTCTGAATGAGTTCAAGCAAATGGCTGAAGCCAAATATCTGACACTGAAGGACAGTTTAGAAACTGATGAGAAAAGTACAGATTCTGACCTGGACCTTACACTGCCGGGAGAAGGATTCAAACTTGGTGGACGTCATCCCTTGTCGCTGGTTAGAAAAGAAATTATCGAAATCTTCAAGAAGCTGGGATTCAATGTTGCTGAAGGTCCGGAGATTGAAGACGACTGGCATAATTTCTCGGCACTTAATTTCCCTGAAGAACATCCTGCGAGGGATATGCAGGATACGTTTTTTATCCGCCTCAGCCCTCCAAAGGAGTCCTTTTGGACCGACCCCTCTCCGGGGGGAGAGGGGAGTACAAACGGCCAGAGTGAATCAATTGCACTTCGTACCCATACCTCTTCTGTCCAGGTCAGGATGATGGAAGCAGGTAAACCGCCCTTCCGCGCAATTATGCCGGGCAGGGTTTATCGTAATGAAGCCATCTCTGCAAGGGCACATTGCTTTTTTCATCAGGTTGAAGGATTGTATATTGATGAGAATGTATCATTTGCCGACCTGAAACAAACCTTATTCCATTTTGTTCAGGAGTTATTTGGTGAAGGCACAAAGGTGCGGTTCAGGCCAAGTTATTTCCCTTTTACAGAACCTTCGGCTGAAATGGATATCTCCTGTTCAATCTGTAAAGGTAAAGGCTGCCAGTTTTGTAAGTATAGTGGCTGGGTTGAAATTCTGGGTTGCGGAATGGTAGACCCGAATGTTCTGGAGAACTGCAATATCGACAGCAAGAAATTTACAGGTTATGCCTTTGGTATGGGGATTGAAAGAATCACTAATTTGAAGTATCAAATAAAAGATTTAAGATTATTTTCAGAAAACGACCTCCGCTTTTTAAAACAATTTCAATCAGAAATGATTTGATGAGAACTGTAATTTTAATAGTGCTAATAATCTTTTCTTTAAACTCCTGCACCAAGGATAGTTTAGACAGGATTCCTGAAGCGTATGTAAATTATAGAATAACCATTCAAGAATTTAATATTAAGAACAAAAATGGTTTGTTGCTGGTCAATAAGATGGATAATACCGGGGTTGCCGGACTGATTATTTATCGCAGAGCAGATAATGCGTATGTAGCTTTCGACCGTTGCAGTTCTGTGAATCCTCAAACTCGTTGTGCAGTAGTACCAGATGATCCAAACCTGACGGCTACAGATCCATGTAGCGGGGCAAAATTTTCACTATTTGATGGTTCAGCGGTGAAAGCACCTGCTAAAAGACCTCTTAAGGAATATAAAGTAATTATTAGTAATTTTGAAATCTCGGTATTGAACTGATATGGAAGTCGATAAGATTAAGGAAAGTATAAAAAAAGCAGCCCAGGATTTATTCCGAAAATATGGCTACCATAAAACCAGTGTAAATGAAATTGCAAAGCGTGCTAAAATTGCTAAAGCCACCATTTACAAGTATTTCGAAAGCAAGGAATTACTGCTTCAGGCTATCCTGATGGAATATATTCAGCAAAGTGTTCACGAAATTATTCATAATTCAACCGAAGAATTAGATGAAGAAGCTTACCTGAGTATGATCATCCTTAAAACCAGCCGATTATCCTATACCGTATGTAATGAATTCATTGGATGGGAATTTATACGTGAGTCGGCCAATTCTCAGGAATTTCTGAAAACTTTATCCGATGATCTTGAGAATCTGCTTATCCAATCTTTCAATCAAACACAACTCTTTAAAGCCGACGATTATATAGAACGCCTTCGCTTTTTGATCAAAGCCAGTAAAAGTATCGTTTTCTCATTTGCTTTTACCTCAGTGAGCGATTCTGACGTCCGCAAAAATTTTATCTCCTTCCAAAAAGAAATCCTCCCCTACTTAGTTAAGGCAGCTGTCAAATAATCCCTTCTTGCCGGTGTATTTGTAGACTTTAAGTCAATTTAATATTAAGCTTTTGTACCGATTTGGTTTTTGGTATAAATTTTGATATTTTGGCCGTATAAATAACCTATTATCCTTTATGAGCCGCGAAATTTTAATATTATCTGATTTAATTGATGAGCTTTTTGAGTTTTAATTCGGTTGGTTTTTGGTTGGTTGTTTTTGGTTAGACCCACGCCTAACAAAAAACCCTAACAAAAAACACTCTAACAAAGCTACTCTGCATGATTTGAACCTGCTTTCAGCATGGTTCCTGCGAATCATGGTCAATATATTTTGCCTGCCCCTTTACTAAGATAAAAATCTTTAATTTTGCCGCTCATGAAAAAAATACCGGCCGACAAAAAATTTTTGCATAATATAGAGGTAATCGACATTGCCGAAGAGGGTAAGGGTGTAGGTAAATCAGACGATCTGGTTATCTTCATTGACAAGGCTGTCCCCGGCGACATTGTAGATGTTGAGTTATTAAAGAGAAAGAAAAAGTTTTACGAGGGGAAGATCCAAAATCTTGTAAAGCCTTCTGAACATCGTACTGAACCTTTTTGTGAACATTTTGGCGTATGTGGTGGTTGTAAATGGCAGCATCTTACTTACGAGGCACAATTACAATTCAAGCAAAAGAGTGTGAGTGATGCATTACAAAGGCTGGGCAAGGTAGATGTAACCGATATGGAGCCAATTCTGGGATCAGCGGAGTCGCGCTATTACAGAAATAAACTGGAATATACTTTTTCTGATAAACGCTGGCTGACTGATGGGGATATGCAGCTTGATGAAACGATGGAAATGAATGCACTGGGTTACCACATACCCGGACGTTTTGATAAGATTCTGGATATCGACCATTGCTATCTGCAGGCTGATCCATCTAATGAGATCAGAAACAAGGTGAGGGAATACGCGCTTAAGGCTAAAATTTCTTTTTATAACCTGAAAAACCATGAAGGAGCACTTAGAAATCTGATTATTCGTACTTCAAGCACCGGCGATCTCATGGTGATAGTAGTATTTGCTTATGCGGATAAGGAACAGATTGAAGGAATGATGAAGTTCATAGCCTCTGAGTTCAAAAGCATCAACTCTTTACTGTACATCGTCAATCATAAAAAGAACGATACAATATTCGACCAGGACATTCATTCTTATGCCGGAGCAGATCATATTTTTGAAAATATGGACGGATTAAAATTCAAAATCGGTCCGAAATCATTTTACCAGACCAATTCTGCACAGGCTTTTGAACTTTACAAAATAGCGCGTGATTTCGCCGGATTTAAAGGTGATGAATTAGTTTACGATCTGTACACCGGTGCAGGCACAATCGCTAATTTCATTGCAGGGAATGTTAAAAATGTCATTGGGATTGAGTATGTCCCTACTGCAATTGAGGATGCAAAAATCAATTCCGAAATTAATAGAATTACAAACACCAGCTTTTTTGCAGGTGATATGAAAGACATTCTGAATGAAGATTTTATCAAAACCCATGGCAAACCGGATGTCGTGATCACTGATCCCCCTCGTGCAGGCATGCATCCTGATGTGGTAAAACGACTGCTGGAAATGGAAGCTGAGAAAATAGTCTATGTGAGCTGTAATGCAGCAACCCAGGCAAGGGATATTGAATTACTTAAAGAAAAATATAATGTGGTTAGAATCAAACCAGTAGATATGTTTCCACATACCCATCATGTTGAAAATGTGGTGCTGCTAACATTTAAAGTATAGAACAAACCCTGTTCATATTCTACCAGATATATAATTAATTAGATTGCAATGGAGATCAAAGACCTGCTGAATCCTGAAGAAAACAGTGAAGGGAATAATAAAGCCAGTGAAAGTCCACTGAAGAGCCTTGAAGCTGATCTTAAATTTTACAGCGAGTCGCTTAGAGAGGTAGCAACAGAAATAATAATGGAAGGCATTTCAGAATTACCGATTTTCGTCGCACATCAGCATGATGTAAAGCTGGGTGAACCTATTTTAGACAGAAATGAACTGAATACAGGCTGGAGCGTTCATGCCTCTACAATCGAAGAATTTGCCGAAAAAGGACTTATTCAAGCTGACAAAAGGGAAAGGTTCATTAAACAATACAAGGACCCATACAAGTTTATGTGTGTATTTGTGATTGTACCTGAAGGAGCTAATTTTATTTTTTTTCCCTACCAATAGAATTTGGAATTGATTGGTTCCTGAAATAAATTGAAGGAATAATTTGCAAGGTTTGCATAGGAATATGTAATTTGAATCGAAATTTGAGAACACAATGACTGTTAAAAAATTACTGGTACTCAATAAAACACAGATTAAGCAAAAGATTGATCGAATGGCCTATCAGATTCTGGAGGATAACCTGAATGAAACGGAAATCGTTCTGGCAGGAATCATAGATCAGGGTTATATCATTGCCAAACGCCTGAAAAAAGTTATTGAAAATATTTCAGAGATTAAGGTTACGCTAATGAAGATTGATATTGATAAAGACAGCTCCCACCTTGAGGCAAGCTCTAATATTGATGTCAATTCGGTGAAAGACAAGGTTGTTATTCTGGTTGATGATGTATTGAACAGCGGTCGCACCTTAGCTTACGGACTTGGTGTATTCATCGACATCCCACTGAAAAAGCTTAGAACACTGGTCCTGATCGACCGCAGTCACCGCAACTTTCCCATTTCTTCAGATTTTACCGGTCTGGAGATGTCTACACTCATCAAAGAGCATATTGAGGTGGTGATGGATGACAAATCGAAGGATGATGCTGTTTATTTGAGTTAAAATAGTATTGGGTATTGGGTATTGAGTATTGAGTATTGAGAGGGATCCTGCTATTTTGACTATTTGTAATCCATGACTAATCCCGGCTTGGGGGATATTTAAGATTGGGAACCGTTGCATCTTCTTTGCATTAGGTTTAATATGAACAAAAAGATCCACAAGGTAATTGGGTTTATTTTGTTGATTCCTATTGTTATTAATTTATTTTCCTGTGGGTTAAGATAAACGGGTAAATTCGTTTATAAGTGGATAGGTATTGGATATTCTGAATTACTTAGTTACCTGCCATGTTAAATAGACTTTGCTTATCTGGCAATTCCTCAAAAACCGACATCCATCATTTTCTCTTCCATACAACAACTGCTGTTATTGCACCGCCATTAGTTGTATGTGTTACAACATATCTCAGCACATTACTTTCCAGCGTATAGGTCCGTTCCTGAACAGTACCTTCCCAATTTGGATAAAAGGCATGCTCCACTTTAAATGTAATTGTATATTTGTTTTCATCAACCGAATATTTTCCAAAATGAGAATTATTACCTTGCACCAATGTCGCATTTTCTTCTGGTGTTGCTTTATTTTTATCATTAGCCACTACTTTGGGACGTACTGCTTTTAAAATCTGGATGGCATAATCACCATTTGGTTCAAAAACAAGTAAGCCCTGCGGACTTATCCCGTAAGGCAATGTTTTACTGCTGTCTGGATTAATATTTTCAACTGCCACTAATGACCATGTACCAACAAATTGTCTTTTTATTCTTTTAGATACATGAATTGTTTGTGCCTGTGATGAATAAAATGACAATGCAAATAAAATAACCGCGAATACTTGTTTCATATACTTTGATTTATTGGTTTATAACAAATGTTTATTGGAGTAAGTAACCAACTATTGCAAATTCATCCCCACTAATTGCAATAAGTTCTACATCGGGAAACATGGCAGTCAATATCCGCACAAAATCTTTAGATAATGCTGCTTCTTGCTTCCGTAATGCTATGTACAGCTTTTAAAATTCCTTTTTCGGAGACTTGTGATAAAATGTGGCATAGTTGATAATTTTAGTTGTAACCAATTCGTATTATTTCACCAGTAGATGAAGTTTTAATGGTTTTTAAACCCTGCAATCAAATCAACAGCAGGGAATATCAGCAACTTTCGAAGGGCTTACCGCATTTATTCTGATACCACGGGTCATTTCCAAGGTAGCGGCCAATACAAAACTGTTGATGGCGCCATTAACAGCGGACTTGCCAACGGAACCCTTACCAGGTTTATCTCCCATTTTGCCTGAAACTAAAGTAAAAGAGCCATTGCCATTCAAATAATTTTGCCCAATCAATACAAGGTTTATTTGAGCTAATAGTTTTTTCTTTATTCCTATATAAAAATTTTCTTCTGTTAGTACCTATAAATCGCAGGTAAGACTATCTCCTGCAGCACACACAATTGCATCAATGTTGGTAACCTGTTTAAATAAATTTTCAATGGAAGCTGCCGATGTAATATCAACTATAATATCCCCGGTGCTTCGTCCGGCAGTTATCACTTGGTTTCTTTGCTTAATTGCCGGAGTTATTATTTTGCCAATAGAGCCCCCAGCACCAATTAGTAAAACTTTCATTGTTTAAGTTTGTAGTAAAGCAAAATTATACAAGAAATATAGTTTACCATTTGTACAAATTTGTACTAATTCTGTATTTTTACGTCGATGAAAAAGGAGAATTTGTACCAGCTATTTGAGATTGAGTGTAAAGAATTGAAACATTTCACAAAAACAATGAAATGCAATAATTTTTTTGAACTCATTTATATTATTGAAGGCACAGGTATACAAATCGTAAATAAAAACAAGTTTAATTACCGCAAGGGGAATCTATTTTTATTGACCCCACAGGATGTTTATACATTTGATATTGCTGGTATTACCACATTTTTTATTCTTCGGTTCAACGAATTATATGTAAAAGAAAAAATCAGTAAAGATAAAAATGCCATACAGCAGGTGGAATATATTCTTCAAAATGCCAGTCACCGGCCTGGCTGCATACTAAAAAACAAGGCTGACAAACCACTCATTGCATCACTTGTAGAAAGTATTTTACAGGAGCAAAACAATCGCCAGCTATATTTTAATAGGATAACGGAACAAATCATCAATACCATCATTACCATTGTTGCAAGAAATATAGCACTTAAGCTGCCAAAAAACATTAAGGAAAAAACAGGGGAACCTGTACTGGAAATATTGCACTACATACAGCAAAATATATTAGAACCCAAAATGCTGAGTGCAGAAAAGCTGAGCAGCCATTGTAATATATCACATAGTTACTTAGGACGTTATTTTAAAAAACAAACAGGAGACACTTTACAAAACTATATAGCTAATTATAAATTACGATTGGTTGAAACTCGGTTGTTGCATAGTGATATGCGGATTAACGAAATTGCGTATGAGTTTAATTTCACTGATGCAAGTCATTTAAACAGGGCTTTTAGAAAATATAAGGGAATGAACCCGACAGATTTTAGAACATTGAATTAAAGACCAATGGCTATAACAGAAGTTTGACAAAAGAGGGGCTTTAGTACTAAATTTAAATATTTGGAACTCTTTTGTAAATTCTTACTAAATTGAATTTTTGTACTTCTAAACACCCCCGATAGTTGACCACATTAATTAGATTAACAATAGATGAATTAAATGAAAAATCTCAAAAGAGTACTTCCATTTTACCTCACTTTTATTCTATTGAATATTGCAATTATCTCGCTCTATTCTCTATTTAATTGGTATTATATTATTGAAAATAAATCAATTACGGTATTGACCGATTATTCTGACTATTGGATTCCGATTGGGTTCACTTTAATTACATCTATAATAGTTTATGGAATAACATTAAAAAAAGAAAAACCTGGCATTTTAGGTTTAATAATAATTGGTTTGTTCATGCTTTTTCTGATTTGTCCTCAACTATTGATTATACAACGGTATATTCAAACCAATTCCGGAAAAATTACTACACTTGAACACATTGGACAGCTTAGCACTTTGCCCAAAACGAAATATTATAATTTAAAAAAATATTATGCGGATAAAGGTTATACAGGTATTGAAGAATGGGAAACTCCCGACAGCAGATTTAGTATAGGCTATAACATTTATCTTGCGTACCCCATAATTACAAATCAAGCAGACACATTAGGTTCTAATTTTAATTATTGGCTTACAAAACGGTATTATACCAGTTTTGGCAGATTTGATGCTGCTGAAATCAGAAGAAAGAAAAAGCTATTTTGGGAAAAGAGTATTAGAGATTTTGAAAATACTAATTTGAATGATTTTAAATATATTGGTGTGCTGGATCGTAGTGAAGACAATAAAAATTTTGAAATTGCTGCTCAGAACTCAAAGTACTTTAAATCAACAGAAGAAAATTATTTTTTTGAAGCATTTACAGTACCCTATGAAAATCGTAATGGCGGTAAAATTTATTGGATCATTGGCGTTTTTATTTTAAATTTTATCATATACTTTGTGACCGTGTATTACTATGTTCGGTATCTCGATAAAACAGAGGAAGATGTTAGATTATTTGAAGAAAAGTTGAATTTTAAGAAATAACAGTAATTACTCGGCAAAAGAATAAAACAATATTAATTCTGACAATAACAAAGAAAATATTTAAGCACATAAAATTACTAACTGCTAAGAGGTAGGTAGACAAAAAATTAAATCCAGACTAACAATTCCCAATTAATTTTACCCCAAATTCAAGTAAAAAGATAAACGCTCGGCCGTCAGATCACTCGCACTAACCACATATTTAGCCTGATTATAGAATACCTCACGTTCCTCGAGTTTATTGCTAATAAAATCAATTAGTTCATCCCCTTTCAGATGGCGGATTAAAGGACGATCGGTTTTTGAATGCTCCAGTCGACTTGCCAATGCCTTTGGCGATAAGGAAAGATAAGCCACCAATCCGTTTTGATTCATCCATTCCATATTATCCCCATAGCAGGGAGCACCTCCGCCGGTAGCGATAATCACATTCTCCGAAAATTCAGTTTTTTGCAAAATATCCAGCTCCAATTCACGAAATGCCCCTTCACCGTGCATTTCAAAATAATTGACAATACTCATTCCGGCTTTGGATTCAATTAACTTATCAAGGTCAATGAATTCATATTTTAAATAATTAGCCAGTTTTTTTCCAATGGTTGTCTTTCCACTTCCCATAAATCCAATCAGGAATACCTTCATAAAATTCTTTTTCCTAAATAATAAACCATATGGCCATAAGGTCGGTGATTGTAATAAGCTATTGATAATTCAACTATTCCCAGTTCCCAGTTCCTCCTTTACTCCACACTAAAATATTCCTCCGACAACTCATCATAATCCGGCAAATTATGAAAATGCCACTTATTGACAACTGTTCCATTTTTCAATAATAATACTCCCGGGTTTGCCCTGACCATGCTTTTTAGCGGAATAGCATCCGCATAGAAGATCTCCATGACCAGTTTATTTTTTTTGCTGAATGCCTCTGCATCCTGAGCTGAATTAGAAGTCAGAAAGACCGTACGGATATTGAAATTCTCAGCCGCATTGATTGCAATTGCATTCAGATTACCAATGCCGGTCAAATCGGTTTTCGAAAGATCATAAGCCACTATCACCAGATTATAATAAGGGTTTTCCAAAATCTCAGTGTTATAATCGATCCCCTGACTATCAGTAATTTTCAGGTCTTTGATTTTAACTTCAAAGCCTTTGCTGATCAATTTACTTTCAGGTTCTCCGGTTATTTCCCAACTATTATCTTTCCAGATTCCTGAACTCAGATATTCTTTATCAGTTAAGGAATTCTTCTCGCCTGTATTCTTATTTTTTAAAATATAGGTAATCTGATAAACGTCCTGGGGGGCTCCCGGAGGCATAATCATTAATGAAGGGATATTATTCCCGACTTTATAGGGTAGAAAATCAAGAACAGGCAGAAAATTATAGGTATACAAGCCAAATCCGAGGGATATCAGAACAGTAAATCCCAATATCCAATTTTGAACCCTTTCACTGCTAATCAAAGGCATGATTTCATTGCGCTTTTTATAGATATACAGTATCATTATCAGCAACACAATATCCTTAGAGAAAGACTGCCATGGAGTCAACGGAATAGCATCGCCAAAGCAGCCACAGGACGTAACGACCTCAAAAAAGGCAGAATAGAAGGTTAGAAAGGTAAAGAAAATGATGGTTAACAATAAGCCTGAAGCGACATTTCGGGAACGGATACCAAGCAGCAGCAATGCCCCGAGAACAATTTCAATAGTACAAAGCAAAATTGCAAATACGGTCGCAAAATCATTCAGAAAGGCAATATGAAAAACTTCAAAATATTCCTGCAGTTTATAGCCAAACCCAAGCGGATCATTCGCTTTGATCAGTCCTGAAAAGATAAAGAGTAATCCAACAATCACTCTAAGCAAAAGTAATAAGGCTTTCTTCATGCAAATAATGTTTCAAGGTTTATAAATCAGGGCTGACCGAAAAGAATCATCTACCCTAGATGAACCGGCTTTCTAAAGTCCGAGTTTGATTAATGCAAAGACCGAATAATTAAGCATATCCTGATAATTCGCCCTGACTCCTTCCGAAGCGAGTGTTTGTCCGGCATTATCTTCAATCTGCTTAACTCTGAGGATTTTCATCAAAATAAGATCAGTTAATGAACTAATCCGCATATCCCGCCAGGCCTCTCCGTAATCGTGGTTCTTCGCAAACATAAGCTCTTTGGTCTCATTCACCCTCTTATCAAAATGCACCTCCACTTCATCAAGTGGTAGTTCCGTTCTATCATCGTTCTCTAGATCCATCTGCATCATCGCAATGATACAATAATTAACGATACCCATATATTCTGAAGTAATATCCTCTCCTACCTTGGAAACCTTTTTTTCTTCAAGGGTCCGGATTCGCTGAGCCTTAATAAAAATCTGGTCTGTGATGGACGATATCCTGAGAATTCGCCATGCAGTGCCATAATCACTACCTTTCTTTAGAAAAAGTTCCCGGCAAACTTTGATGACGCTATCGTATTCTGCTGAAGTTTTATTAATCAAAGCCTTAATTATTTATTTGTTAGAACCATGAATAAATCGGTATTTTGCCAATACATGGCGGGTAAAAATACAGTTTTTCAGCAAAAATCAACGTTAAATGTTCGGGGCAGGCTCTTTGACCTTTCGAAACCCAAAATAATGGGCATTTTAAATCTTACACCGGATTCATTTTACGATGGGGGAAGAAATAACAACCTCCATGATGCACTTAAACGCACAGAACAAATCTTGTCAGAAGGTGCCGATCTGATTGACATAGGTGCCTATTCATCCCGGCCAGGCGCAGAACATATCTCTGAAAAAACTGAATCAGAGCGTTTGATACCTGTTTTGAAAGCTATAATAAATGAATTTCCGGATGCTATACTTTCAATTGATACCTTCAGATCCGGAATTGCCAGATCGGCAGTCAAAGAAGGTGCTGGACTTATCAATGATATTTCAGCCGGCTCTATGGATCCTGAAATGTTTCAAACTATAGCAAACCTGGGTGTGCCTTACATCATGATGCATATGAAAGGTACTCCCCAAACAATGACCACTCAGGATAATTATGATAATATTACGACTGAAGTTTGCGAATACTTTGTCTCCAGAATCCAAAAATTAAAGAGTTTGGGAGTTAATGATCTTGTTGTTGATCCGGGTTTTGGTTTTGCAAAAAATATGCAACAGAATTATGAACTTCTATCTAACCTGGAACACTTAAAATCTACCGGACATCCGATTCTTGCTGCCCTCTCACGCAAATCAATGATTTACAAACTGCTGGAAACCGATGCTGAACATGCCTTAAATGGCACAACTGCAGCTAATACAATCGCTCTGATAAAAGGAGCAAACATTCTTCGTGTCCACGATGTTAAAGAAGCACTTGAAGCCCTGAAAATAGTTAACCAACTAAATATTCATCATAAATAAAACTTTTTTCTTTCGCACCGATTTCTCAATACTCTATACTCAATACTCTATTAAATCAAATCGCAATTATTATTTACATTTATAGAATGGAAGGATTTGACTTTAGTTTCCTCAATCTGCGTTTTCTGGACCTGCTGGATATTCTTTTGGTTGCGCTTATTATTTATTATATCTACAACCTGATCAGGGGCACTATTGCGCTGAATATTTTACTCGGACTGATAATAATTTATGCCGCTTACATTTTGGTAAAGCAGGCACAAATGCGATTACTTACTGAATTGTTGGGAGCATTTGTAAGCGTTGGCTTTATCGCTCTGATCGTAGTATTTCAGCAGGAGATCAGGCGTTTCCTCTTACTGATCGGAAGAAATGCAACTCTTCAGAAAAATAAGGCCTGGTGGTCCTTTCTTTTTGGAAGTAAAGAGATCATAAAAAATAATTCAGCTCGTATTAAACCAATCATTGATGCTTGCAAGAGCCTTCAAAAAAGCCGGACAGGTGCTTTAATTGTATTTGCAAAATACTTTGACGAGCAATTTTATCAGAATAGTGGAGAAATTATAGAAGCAAAGGTTTCCAGGCGTTTACTGGAAAGTATTTTTCAGAAAACGAGTCCGCTGCATGATGGAGCAGTAGTTATCTCTGAAAACCGCATCAAATGTGCGAGCAGTATTTTGCCTCTTACTGAAAACGATAAACTGCCACCTCAATTTGGTCTGAGGCACCGGGCAGGAATTGGGATTACTGAAATGAGTGATGCTGTAGCAATTGTTGTCTCTGAAGAAACCGGAGAAATCTCCTATGCCAAGCAAGGTCGGGTTCGGATGAATTTAAGTTTTTCTGAACTGGAAAAGCTTTTAAATAAAGATTATTAAGCTCTGTTTCCCAATTAAAATAAAGCTTATTAAAATTTTGTAAACGAGTCAGGAGACTCTTTTTTTTGTACATCCGCACAGAAGCTGCATTGAAACTGTATAACAGCGAATTAGTGTTTTACAGAAAAATCAATTGTGATAATAGCTGGAAATTCTATGGGCAGGTTAACACCAAACCACAGGAGAATCATCACTACTTATACACCACTCCTTCTTTCATAACAAAGTTCATAGAGCTCAGAACTTTAATATCCTTTATCGGATCACCATTTACAGCAATGATATCTGCAGATTTTCCTTTTTCAATTGAACCAATACGATCTGAAATACCAAGCAGATCAGCTGCATTCATAGTTGCAGATTTGATCGCTTCCATAGCCGGCATTCCTGCTTCAACCATATATTCAAATTCTTTGTAGTTCTTTCCATGTGCAAATACACCCGCATCGGTACCAAAAGCAATTTTAACACCTGCCTTATATGCTCTGGCAAAAGTGCTTTGAATTTTCGGTCCGGTTGCAATTGCTTTAGGAACTACCAGCGGAGGGTAATATCCCGGAATTTTAGCTGAATCAGCTACAGATTTTCCGGCAGTAATTGTGGGAACATAATACGTACCCTTTTCCTTCATTAAAGCGATGACCTCATCATCCATGAAAGTTCCGTGTTCAATGGAAGAAACGCCCGCCCGTATAGCCCTTTTCATTCCTTCAGCACCATGAGCATGTGCAGCTACGCGGTAACCGTAATCTTTAGCAGTGCCGACCACTGCTCTAATTTCATCCTCTGTAAATTGTGCACCTGCACCATCCTTCGCATTGCTTAAAACGCCGCCGGTTGCGGTTATTTTAATCACATCTGAACTTTCTTTATAACGCTGTCTTACGGCTTTTCGGGCTTCCTCCGGACTGTTAATAACCCCGTCTTTCGCCTCAGGATCTCCAATCAATGCCCTGCTGTAACCATTCGACGGATCAGCATGTCCGCCGGTAGTGGCAATGCTTTTACCTGCGGCTAAGATCCGCGGACCCTTAATATCACCCTGATTGATTGCATTTCTGAGGGATATGGCTACAATACCCCCCAGATCTCTAACGGTGGTAAAACCAGCCATGAGTGTACGCTCAGAATATTTAACTGCTTTCAATGCATAGTCCTCATCATTTAGAGTAAACTCTTCCATGTATTGATTCTTGCTGGTCTCGCCAGATAAATGAACATGTGAGTCAACGAATCCAGGCATTACAGTCTGATTTCTCATATTAATGAGCTTATCACTAGCGGCTCCCGACTGATAGCCCTTTCTGACATCTATTATTTTATTAGATTCAACTATGATGGTCATCTCAGTCTGAACCGAGTTTGATTTTCCATCAATTAAGCGGCCGCATTGAATATAGGTTTGCTGTGCAAAAGCAGGAACAGCTAAAAAAATAGCAAGGAGAATAGCAATATGTTTCATGGAGGATTTTTTTGGTTGATCTAAACTATCCAAAAAAAGGTATAAAACAAAAAATCCGGCCTGAGACCGGATTTGATTATCAATAAAAATGGATTTTTGAAATTAACAATAATGATCAAAAGCTTGCTGCAGATTATCTGCAATCATTTGTGCCGGACGACCTTCAATCTGGTGACGCTCAATCATATGGACCAATTTACCATCCTTAAATAATGCAATTGATGGGGATGAAGGAGGATAAGGCAACATAAACGCCCTTGCCTTATCAACAGCATCTTTTTCCATACCTGCAAAAACAGTTATAAATTTATCCGGGTGTTTTTCATGCTGTACAGAAATCCTTGCAGCAGGGCGTGCATTAGCCGCTGCGCAACCACAAACAGAATTGACCATAACCAATACCGTTCCATCTGATTTTATGGCTTGTTCAACTTCTTCAGCAGTTCTCAGGTCCTGAAAACCTGCAGTAATAAGTTCCTGACGCATTGGAGCAACTAAATATTCTGGATACATATCTTAATTAATTTAATCAGTAAAAATAGAATTGTCTACGAAGTTAAGGATTTACAAATGATATAATGTATTTTGAAATCGTTTGACGTTTAGATTACTAATAAGGTCAATAATAACATCATGATAAACTTAAATGTCCGTAAATTAATGAATCAGCCCTGCGGACATTAAACCGGATCGCAGCGATAGTTTTGGCTCAGATTCAATATTTATACAGAACCTAAAATCCAAGAGCCAAAACTTAAGCCCGGATGATCCGTTCGGACGGGCCGGACAGGTGAGACAGAAGAATCATAGACCCTGCTTTTCAAAACTAAATTAATATTAAGAAAAATTCCTCATTCACAGTCGGGCTTACCCCCTATTTAATTCCAACAAATTCTCCTTGTTGTAAGTGGCGCCTCTATTGCGGAGGTTGATATTTATTGGATAATTTTCTTAAACGCATTCTTCAGGTTAAACCGCGATCACCTTTGATCTTACCTTAAGATCGCTGGACGTACGATAAAACCTACAGGACGACAAAAGCAGGGGATGCATTGATAAAGGAAGTAATGGAAAAGGGCAGGTAAAGTTTTTGTATTCACTGAAAGAGGTGAAGGACTGATTGGAGGAATTAAAATAAGTGGTATTGTATTTGCGTTTGTTAAGCAAACAAAATGTATTACATTTGTATTGTACAACCCAAGCAACTTAACACAACAACACCAGACATGACAACACTAACTGCTAATATTCCGGAATCGGCTGCAGCTCGTATTGAAAAATACATTCAAAGATATGGAGGTCAGGTTGTAGCCGTTAAAAAAGCAAGAACCAAGCTTCCAATAGAAGAACTTGAGGAGGCGTTATGCGAGGTAAAAGCAATACAAGAGGGCAGGATGCCAGGCAGATCACTATCAGAAGCATTCAGTGACTAATACTGTAATAGCTACAACCTTTTTCATCAATAAGGTTAAGCCCCTTTCAAAAAAGTTTCACACGCTTCAGAAATCCCTAGAACAACTAGAGGCCGACCTTATTAAAAATCCATATTCAGGAAGTCATTATGGGTCAAAAATCTACAAAGTAAGACTAGCAGACCCAAGCAAAGGGAAGGGCAAGAGTGGAGGCTTTAGGGTCGTTACTTATGTTGTAGAAACTAAGCCGGATTCAACAAAGATATTTTTGGTTACCATCTTCGACAAGTCTGAGGAAGAAACCATCAAGAAGCCTGAAGTCCTTGATATAATCAAGCGTTGCGGATTGTAAAAACATCTAAGCCCGGCTCTTACCAGAAGCTTTTTAATTTCTGAGTTAATAGAACATTCTGATTTCAATTTAAACCTCATTAGAAATAATCCACAACGCCTTTCCTCCTCGTAGTCAAACGTCTCTTTCCTGTTTTCGTCAATGGGACACCCTGTAATTCTTGCTTATAATTCTGATCAA
>CAYHGN010000040.1:0-27997 GCA_964356005.1 uncultured Sphingobacterium sp. | reverse complement strand
CTGATCCTGAAGATTATATCCATAGAATTGGCAGAACCGCAAGGGCCGAAACTACCGGAACAGCCATTACCTTTGTGAATGAAAAGGATCAGCGCAAATTTTCTTTTATTGAAAACCTGATTGGAAAAGAGATACCTAGAATGACTTTGCCTGAAGAATTAAGTGAAGGACCTGTTTACAGTCCGGGAATGAAGAGGCCTTCAGCTGGTGGGAATCACCGGAACAAGAAAAAGGTATGGGTTAACAGAAAACAGGCCTAATTAAGTTTTTTTTCAGAATTGTAATTTTCAAAATGATTCTGTTTATTTTTGTATTAAATAGTACCTGTCATGCATGTTCTGGAAAACGAATTTCTGTCTGTAGGTATCCTGAATAAAGGAGCTGAGTTATGTTCCATTTCAAATAAAATTAATGGCCTGGAGTACTTGTGGCAGGCTGAACCATCAGTCTGGGCATTCCATGCACCCAACCTGTTTCCGGTAGTTGGAAACTGTATGAATAATCAGGTTCAGATTGACGGAATAAAATATCCAATGCAAAGACATGGTTTTGCCCGGCATTCCCAATTTGTTTTAACTGAGAGTTCGGCTATTTATGCAGTTTTTACTTTGGATTTTTCCGCTGATACCTTAGCTGTTTATCCCTATAAATTCTCATTCCAGGTAGCATATCACTTACAGGATACCGAAATTACAATAACTTACAAGGTGATTAATAAGGATGAAAAACCGATTTTATTTTCCATTGGAGCTCATCCTGCATTCAATATCCCATTTTCTAATGATGGTGCCTACGATGATTATTATATTGAATTTGATCATGAGGAAGTATTGGTTAAACACCTTTTTAATAAGGCAGGTTTTTTTACAGGTGATACAGAAAAAGTATATCTGGATAACAGGAGAATGAATCTTTGCAAAGACTTATTCAAGGATGGTGCACTCGTTTTTAAGGAGTTAAGGTCAAAAGAAGTTCTGATAAGAAATCATCATTCCCCAAATTTTGTGTCTGTTTCCTATGAAGATTTTAATTCATTGGGGATATGGGCAGTGCCTGATGCACCTTTCGTATGCATCGAACCATGGCTTGGTTATGCCGATAGCGCAGGTGAACTGAGGGAGTTCTCAGAAAAGGATGGTATGCAAAACCTGGAAATTTCTAAAGTTTTTGAATGCGGTTACACCATTGGAATCAATTAGGTGTTAGTGGAGGTTCTCGCTTTCGCGAGAATGACAAGCGTTGTTTGTGGGTGAGGAGATTCCAGCCTTCGCTGGAATCGAAATACTGAAACCGATAATAAATACTGTAGAGCTATTGATGATTTTTAGTCTTTTTAAATGCCTGACAAGGGTCATTAGAAAATAATTTTATCAAAAAGAAACCCAGATTGGCATAATCTTGCCGCAACTTGGTTCTTTAAATTAGTAGGTAACCTAATCCGATTCCAGCGAAGGCTGGAATCTCCAATATATCCCACCCGATTTGTCATTCCAGCGAAAGCTGGAACCTATATATCCTTAAATAATGACATTGGATTAAGGCCTTAGGAGTTTGAGCGAAAAGCGGGAATGCCTGAAAATGAGCACAACACTTCTTTTTCAAACAATAGTGACCTTAATAATACCGCTTATTGTACCCTAAACCTTAATACTAAATATTGATCCTATCTAAATATAATAAATCAAGGTATTCCGCTGCTTTTGAAACTAATCTATCAATTTTGCTAATCTTATTCCTTTTTCGATAACCTTTGCCTGTCTTGCTTCCTGCTTTCACGGATCATATCTTTCATATCATCCATCGCCGGACCTTCTTTAAGGGCCTTCCAGTCAAATTTCTCATCAAAGGGATCGAGGGCTTTCTGAGGGTCAAAAAACCGGCTGTCGGCAGGTATGGCCTTGTAAGGGGTAAAATCAGGAACATCAGTAAACATATCTGCCAGGTCGCTGGCACCTGCGTCATATTGGTTGAGATAGGGAATACCTAAAATATTCCAGAAGGTTTTAAATATACTTCCAAAGCTCGTGTGAGTATGACTTGAGTAGTTTTTTCGGGTATAGGGTGAGATAGCCATCAGAATACTTCGGTGTGCATCAATATGATCAACACCATTTTGTGCATCATCTTCTGTAATGATGATCAGCATATTCTTCCAGTAGGGTGTATTGGATAAAAATTCGACTATCCGGCCTACAGCAAGATCATTGTCGGCCATATAGCTCTCCCTGAATGGAAAGCCTGCCTCCGGACGCTCTGCTGCACCATGATCATTTGGAAGGATAACTGTTAAAACAGAGGGCAATACTTCTTTACCCATTCCCCATTTTTCATTGAATTCCTTTTCAAAAACACTTACCCTGAATTGATCAGGAATGGCCATGTTATAGGTCGGATAGCTATAGGATGTACGGGAATACAAAGGTTTAGGCATTGGATAATTAGCAAGGTGTTTAATTCCGCCGTATTTATAATGATCCTTATAATCGCCGGGCTCAAACATTACCCCAAACCCAAAATTGAAATAGCTAATCTTATTTCTTGCCATATGTTCCCACATTGAACCGGCCTCATTATAATCTTCCGGATAAATTGCACCCGCCGAACCGTTAATCCCAAGATTTCCGGGGGCACTCGAATCACTTTTATAGGTTCGGTTTGAGCCATATCCCGCTGCAGTTGTTGCTTCAACCCATTGGTTGGGATAGGTGTTTACGAGCCAGCGATGCCCGTCTGCTGATACATCAGCATCCACATAGAAGTTATCACTGAACGAAAAAGTTCTGGCAAGTTTCAGGTGATTTGGCATTACCGTTGCCCTTTCAACACCTGCAGTTCCTTTGCTGTTACTAAAGGTCACACCTTCCCCATATCTGGCAATAGAAGGATCGCCATTTCCATTTTTTAGCTGGCCAAAGACTTCATCATAGGTTCGGTTCTCTTTAGAAATGAACACGATATGTTTAATTGGTGATTCTTTTTGTCCGGGGAAAAGAGGAATTGGATTATTACTTCTCCTGGAAAAGGAAGAATCGGATACCTTTCTGAACAAGAAATTATTCTCAACGACTTTTCTGGTTAAATCACCCAAATCCTTATCATCAGGTATGTCGCAAACCTGTACTGAACCAAACATCAGACTCCCGATATATGAACCCGCAGGACCACTTTTAAATGTCTCACCTCCATTTGGACCACTTCCGAATCCTTTGGCATTAGAAATGATCAGTTTTTTATTGTCGGGTGATACTTTTAATTTTGCAGGGAACCATCCTGTAGGTATATGGCCAATAACTTTTAATGTTTGGACATCAATAACCGCTACGGCATTAATGCCGGATTCAGCAACATAAACACGTTTTTCATCCGGTGAAACTGCAAGACCAAAGGGAATAATCCCTCTCATTTTGCTTAAACGTTCTTCGGGTGCTAGTTTTATATGGGCTACAATTTTTTGTTTCCGGCTGTCGAGCACTGTAATATTATCATTGTTTCCGTTGCTGATGAATACATAATTTCCGGCAGTAACTATTGAATTAGGACTTGAACCCCCAACTGCCGGAATTCCGTCAACCATTTGTCCCACCATGTTCCCTGTCTTGATCTTTGCAATAACCACAGGTTTAAGCGGATCTTTGACCTGCAAAGCCCATACTGAAAATGCTTTTTCCGACTGCACAGGACCAAGTCCCGGGATCTGAACAGAATCAGTTTCAATACCTTTTTCAGCTTCAGGTGTATCGTATGCAAAACCTGGGATCTCTATTGATCCTCTTTTCCATTCTCCATTGACTCTCTTTTTAACATAACTATATTCAAACATGCCTACATTGGCCACATAGACCGTTTTTTCATCTTTTGAAAGGCTTATTCCAAAGGGATAACGTCCAACAGGGGTTGAAGAAATCAATTTTTCCTGGAGCAGGTCGATCGTAATCATTCTGAAACCAATCTGATCTACTGCATAAAGATATCGCCCATCTTTCGTGCTGACCATATCACCGATATATCCATGTGAATAATCAAATTTGCTGTTTTTAAAACTGCAATTAATCGCTCCTAATGGTTTTCCGCTTGCAATATCAAACTTGTAAACTTTATTGCTTTGTCCGCCGGCAACATAGACTATTTTATTATCCGGCGAAATCACCAGCCCCATAAATGCAGATTCAAGAATACCTGTATCGCCTTTCGGGTTTTCAGGTACTTGGGTGATTTGCGGGTTTTCTGAAAGAATATTTTTAAGAATATTTATAGAGATGGGGCTGGTTCCTGAATTTGCTGTGATTGCAATGTTTCCATCACTGCTTATTGCAAGTCCGTAGGGGTGAGGGGCAACCATATGAGTTTCTCCTAAGGGACTGATAACCCGGCCATTAGGAAGAATGGTTTGTCCCTTTTTACGGATCACAGCATATTCATCACCTGCCGGCGCTGAAATTATAGCTTTAGGAGTCTGTGAAAAGCATGAAGCAGAAATAATCAACAGGGTAAGCATGAATATGATTTTTTTCATAGGATATTTTTTTAGTGTTAACAGTAGAGGCTGGTCTTTAAAATATGAAAGGACAAAATACTACATTTAGGTTCTTAACATATTAAAATCATGTAATAGTTTATGTATTTTGATAGAAAATTTATGCTTTTGATTTATTAATTAAAAATGAGGAATGAAGGATATTTATAAGTTTTCATTGTTTACTATTTTATTGTTTTTTGTGTTTAGTTACGTGGATCAGAAGGATATGTCTGAAATCATTGAAAGACTAGATGGAAGGATTTTAGTTTATAAAGTATTATTTTTTGCTAATTACATTGGACTTTTATTGAGTTGTTTTATTTTTTTAACAGTAAAAAGTAAACTTGTCCGGTATGTATTTTACTGCCTTCTATTTTTAACCACCTCTATTACTTTGGCAACACTTTTTGCCCACGGAAATAGTTTCGGGAAATTTGAAGCCAATATTATGTTTACAGAAATACAATTTGCTTCACTGGCAGCCAGCGCATTTTATTTACAATACCTGAAAGGTCTCATTATTGGTATTTTGATTACCATTCTGTTGGCATTTATATCTTCCCATTATTTTCCACCAATTGATAATTCATATATTTTTATTCCACTAATTTTTATTGCTTATTCTGTAAAAATCCATATCAATTCCGAGTCATGGCACACTAAATTTCCAAGTGTTTTCAATGTCCCAATTTTGGCTTCTGATGCATACTTTTCAATTCCACGCTTTGGGCCGCGAGAAGAACCATTTATGCAGCCTGAAAAAAAAGGCTTATTTAAACACATTTTTTGGATAATTGATGAATCAGTCAGAGGAGATATCCTAAGCTTAAATAATTACAATAAACCCACAACTCCTTTTTTAGATAGCATTAAAACTAATTTCTATAACCTTGGAATAGCTTCTTCGGCTTCTACGTATAGTTTAGCAAGTAATATAATTCTACAAAGCGGATTAAGAATGGATCAGCTACCGGACAAAAAATTAAAGTATGGTACAAATCCAAATATTTTTCAATACTCCAAACAAGCTGGATATTCAACTTACTTTATAGATGGACAGAACCAAACTGATCTGCCCACAAATGCTATGACTAGATTTGATTATAAATTTATAGACAATTATATAAGCATACATAAAATATATCCAGAGATAAAATGGCATGAAGTAGATACTACACTGATATCATTCATTGATAAAATAATGAAGGTTCCTAAAAATACATTTACATATATTAATAAAGCGGGATGCCATTTTGCTTATAACAAATTTTATCCGACAAATAGAGAAGTTTTTCAACCAAGCTATAGAGAGGGGATTTCATGGACAAACAGAACCGCTTTAATTAATACCTATTGCAATTGTATCAAATGGAGTGTTGATGATTTTTTTCGGAAATTATATCCAACCATGATAAATAAGGACGCCATTGTGATTTATACTTCCGATCATGGTGTAACCTTAATGGAAAATGGAAGGCCAGTACAGGATACTGACCCTAAGAATCCTCTTCCTTCAAGGGCCAATTCGCCTTTAATGGTTTTTACAGGAGAGCAAAATCAGGAATTGTTTAAATTCTCAAAAAATAATAAAAACAAGCTGAGCCATTTTTCTATTTTTCCAAGTACTTTACTATTATTAGGGTATAATGAACTAAAAATTACCCAACTATACGGTGAAAATTTTTTCATGAAAAGGGAATTTTCAAGAAGGTTTTTTTTCAGCGGGGCTATTTATGATCCGGAAGAGTTTTATTTACATGAGTTTAAATAACAAGCAAGAAAATGTAGTTTGTCAGGAATGATTTTAATCTCAAAATAATCTTAATAGCTTATTGAGCTGATGATGAAGTGTTAGGATTACTCTGGTACAAAGTATCACCATGCCCCAAATGTGCAGATACTGCATTTTGATTCACTTCAATAACTCGTCCATTGTGGTTAATTTTAACATGTCCGGATTCATCGTTAACTGAATAGGCCAGCGCTGAAAATGCAGCAAGAAGTGCAGCTACAATCATTTTTAAGTTTCCCATGTTGTGTGTTGTTTTAATGAGTACAATTAAATATCACAAAAATTTGACCAAAAGTTAATAATATTACTTTTTAATGACCAAAATTTTAATTAAGGCGAAAAAATGCACTGTTGCGATTATTTCTGGCTTAAAGTGTATTATATAATTATTCTATCAGATAATCGGAAAAATTTATTTCTTTCATTGTAGAGAATATTACCCAATACGGGTATTTAATTCCCATATTCCCCCATTTTCACCCTCATAATATGCAAATTGTCCCTATTTAACTAATACTAAACGCACGAGATATTGATCCATCTCATCTTCATAAATCATCTCACAATCCCATCCGCCTTTTTCTGCAATAACTTTTAAGGTATCGAAATCTACATATAACCACTTAAACCAATTTCCCTTAATCTTCTGATATTCATATTGATAAGATATCTCACCATAATAATTACTGGATATAAATTCATCAGGTTTATAGAGGTAAGCAATATCAGAAGAATCAAAAATAAGCTGTCCTGAGGGCAATAATAAATCTTTTATATGGTCCAGGAAATTGCGTAAACCATTGATATCTTCACAGAGCCCGATACCATTCATTAACAATAGTATGGTATCATATTTTTCAGAATTGTATTGCAGTATATCTGTATTAATAACCTTTTTAACACCTCTGTGTTTCATTATTTCACAGACTTTTGCAGAGATCTCCAGTGCAGTAACATCAATTCCTTTAGATTGCAGAATCAAGGCATGACTACCAACCCCTGCACCAATATCCAGAGTTTTTCCCGTACACATTTCCATCGCAATGATTTCCATTTCTGGCATATCTGCCTCTGGTCTGAAGAAAACGTCAACAGGCATATCTTCCGGGTGCCCGTAACTGTTGTACAACCAAAGTTTGCTTTTTAGTTTACCCAAATATTGGTCAAATAATGCTTGTCCGTATATGTCCATAAATATTTTGCCAAAAAATCAGTAATTTAAAATTGATTCATAATCCCGGCCTCGTCAATTTTTTCTAATATTGGATAAAAATACTCCTTATGAATTGTTCTAAATTAATTTTTAAAAATTCATAAGATTATTTTCTTTTTGTTATTTAGCTTGTCAAATCATTTTATTTACTAATAATATTAGTAAATTGCAAAATAAACTTCCTGAGAATTGAAATTATAAATTGGAATATTTAACCAGAATATATGTCAACAGAAGTAAAATACCCATCCTGCAGTCACTCGTTTCCACTTGAAGAAGCCATTGGTAAGGAATACGAGCAGGAATTGCGCGATAAAATGATTGCGTGACAGAAGAAGAAGGATGAGGAATTTTTAAAGAAAGAAGAGGATTTTAAGGTTCAGCAAAAAGCGCTTTCTCTTAAATATGAGCAGCAAATGGCACAGGAAAAGATCAATCTTAAGGAAGTGGTTCGTAAAAGTATTGCTGTAGATTTTGAGAACAAACTGATTTTTTTAGAGAATGTCAATAAAGAGAACCAGGAAAAATTAAAGCTGGTAGATGAAATGCGCTGCAAAGCCGAACAGGGCTCTATGCAGCTACAGGGCGAGGTTCAGGAATTGATTCTGGAGGAAGTGTTGAGGGTTACATTCCCATTCGACCAGATAGGTGAAGTAGGTAAGGGAGTCCAAGGAAAGGCGGTCAGCCTGGTTAACCGGATCCTGCTGGCCGTTCGGTATTACTTCAATTGGCTGCAACATCAGGGGCAGATCAGCTATAACCCGGCATCGGGGATCAGTCTGAAGGGGACAATCCGGAGCGTCCCGCATGAGCTTCTGGAGAGGGAAGAACTGGAAGAGCTTTACAACCGTTATGAGATCGAAGACGGCCGGACCCACAGGAACAAAGTGATCCTGGGTTTACTTATTTACCAGGGCTTAAAACGGGAGGAACTGGAAAAACTGAGGCCGGAACAGCTGAAGCTAAGAGAAGGTCAACTACAAATCCCGGCTACAGGAAAAGCAAATGGCAGGATCTTATCCCTGCAGCCTCATCAAATCCTGGATCTTCAGGAATACCTGTTACTGATCCGTCCTAAACTTCAAATCAAATCAGAACGGTTATTTACCGGAAGGAATGACCTGGAAAGCTTAAGCAACACCCTGCTACACCTGAACCACGCCCTTAGAAAGATCAATCCGAAGCTGAAGAATGCGATCCAGATCCGCCAAAGTGTGATCACCGAATGGCTGAAAGAAAAGGACCTGCGGACAGTTCAGTACATGGCCGGGCATCGTTACGTGAGCAGTACAGAACGTTATCAAACCAATAGCCTGGAAGACCTGAAAGAGGCATTAACTAAGCACCATCCCCGAACTTAGTAAATGGAAGCAAGCGGAAGTTGGGCAGCGCCCTACTTTTCTTGCCCTGCGCTATCGCTACGGGGGTTTGACTTATACTCCGGGTATAAGTTAAGGCCATAGCACGATCAGGAAGGCCGAAAAAAGTATACTTGCGATTATAATCAGCAGCAGGAAAGCGGATCTGAATTCGCCGATAGTTGGAGCATATGTTATAGATATCAGGAATAAAATATATTTGTATTAATTAGTAAGCAAACAACCATAGTTATATCAGAGGAGGTCATTATTAATAAAATATACTTGATCAGGGGTCAAAAAGTAATGATTAACAGAGACCTTGCAGAGATGTACGGTGTAGAAACCCGAGTGTTGAATCAGGCTATAAAACGTAATGAAAGACGCTTTCCTTCTGACTTTATGTTTCAGATGACCAGAGAAGAGCTGTCAGATTGGAAATCACAAAATGTGATATCCAATAAAGAGAAAATGGGTTTGAGGAAGCCACCTAATGTTTTTACGGAACAGGGGGTGGCGATGTTGTCGAGCGTTCTGAACAGCGAAACGGCCATAGAGGTAAACATCCAGATCATCCGGATCTTTACCCGTATCCGACAGATGTTAACTGATCATTCTGAACTGCGCTTAGAGGTGGATAAGATCAAAAAGAAGCTGGATAATCAGGATAAAAACATGGAAGTGGTATTTCAGTACCTGGATGAACTGTTGGAGAAGAAAGACAAACCAACCCTTCCAAGAAAAGCGATCGGGTATAAAATCCAGCCAAAGGAAGAATAAATTACAGAAAGTTTGAATTGTAGCACATTAAATAAATCAATAAAGAGGCCCCTTCTTTCCCAGCGCCCGATCCAAAGCTAAGTTACATAATGGCCTATTATAAGCGCAGCCGCGCAAGGCCTACCCACGACCTAAGCTGTCTTATAATCCCATTATGTAAAATAGCCGCTTGCCCTGCGCACACGTTCCAGCCATGCCGCAGGAAAAGCGGCATCGCTTCCACTCTTAAGCGGTGGCAAGAGTTGCAGAAAAAGCAACCCTTGCCGGGTGGGTGCGCATCTCCCTCCGGTCAGTCAGAGCGCAAGCCACAGGCGTAAGGCGCTTCGCGTTTGTTTTGGGTGATCTTCCATCCCCTAAACCCCCGGGAACCTGCCCCTGATAGAAAGAGCCGCGCAAGGCCATCCCTCAAAAATCCAAAGCTCTTTCCATCAGCCGCAGGCCGGTCGCCTAGCTGCACGCAAAAAAAAACTCACATGCTCCTATCAGCAAGATGTACGTTTGTAGCACAAAACACGAAATCCGGCTTCTTCAGGAGTCATCAGAGGTTCGGGGATATCTTCTGTTAAGCACCAAAGAGCGTGAGAAGGGAAAGCTGTCAAGGGAACGTGGAATAAATGGCCTCTGTGTGTGAAATGCCTTGTGGGTTTATGCCGCGAAAGTCCCTTTACTGCTTTTCCTTCGAAGCTACCTTTGCTGGAACAGATGGTCATCCTTCAGCAGAACCATACAAAAACAACCATCCGCAGGCCTTGCAAATGAAAAACAAACTTCTAACTTAGAGGTACAGATCGTTCTTTATAGCACCGAAAAAGTGCAACTGAAAAATCCAGGCAACAGTGAAAAAGTTGTGGTAGGCAATACGATTACGGGGCTAGGTTCTATGATCCGGTGATTGGGAGGTGGAATGTGGTGGATCCGTTAAGTGAGAAATATATGAATACTTCACCTTTTGCTTATGTGGCTAATAATCCGATCAGTGCATATGACGGCGATGGTCGAAAGATTATTTACGTTAATGGATTTTACAGTAGACTCTTAAATCTTATGGGTTTCGCTCCAGGGTCCGGGAAAGAATCATATTGGAATCATTTTAGCTCCTCATTTATACCATCCTCTCGGAGCTTCATAGGAGCTGCTAATAATGAACTCAACGAGTTCGTAAATGGGTCTTCAGTCGTGGGATTTGACCAGTCTGGACAGAACAGATATTCTCTTGGGATGCAGTATGCACTGGATAATTATAACGAACTAAGGAAGGGGATGGCAACAGGTGAATCATTTAAGTTTGTAAGTCACAGTGAGGGTGGTGCGTTTGCAGCTGGAATGGCTGCTTACTTGATTTCCAGAGGTGAAACTGTCGAAAGTATGCTTTATTTATCTCCAGATGAAGCAGACGAATTCAGTTCTCCGATTGGGACATTTACGATGCAGGCACACTTCCAGAATGACAAGGTCTCACCATCTATGAGACTGGATGGAGTTGATGTGTTTATGGACTTCAAGACGCTAAACGGAAAAGAGGTTGGCTGGAAAGGAGCACATGGCTCCACTGTAACTAAGGCAGCTGTCAATAAAATGAAAGATGTACTTGGTAAGTTAGGACCTTATGTAAACAAGCTAATGATTAAGGGTTCTTGGAGCGTAACGGAAACAAAGGATGGTTATAAATTTAAACGCGAGGACGAAGAAAATGATGAGCAATAATACTTCGAGGTTAATATACTACATTATCATGGTATCGATTAATCTGTTTGCACTTCTGATAATATGTGGAAGCTTCTTTGGAACCTCTAACGCCAATGGTGAGGGAAGCCCAGTGCAAACCAACTGGGAGGCGTTTTTATGGCACGGCACTCGTATATTTATATTTAGCTTGATTATAGCAGGAGCTGCGACGTTATTAAGTTATCTGTTTAGGAACAGCCTACATTTGACCAGCATGAGCCTCAAGCGGATATTTACAGTTGAGATCTCTAGCTGTTTGGCGCTCTTCTTGATCATTTACTTTTATTTTTCTACGATAGCTTAATAGTAAGATAATATAGCATATTATCAAGCATATGATAGAAAGCCAGGCACTCCCTGGCTTTTACTTCTTATAAACCATCCTTGTTTTAGAATGTTGAATCAAACCCTTAAGGCACTGCTTGGCTTAATTTCATATAAACCTTTCTAGTATTTGCATATTGAATCATCCCCTCAATAATATACAGGATGTGGTCTAGTTGTTCTGTAGGTAGTTGCAGAATATTAAAATGAAATCAAGGAAATTTTAATCTATTTGGTGGCTTGATTTACCAGCTAAGTAATCCGAAGAATGGATTGCCTCTTTTACAGCTAAACCCCTTGTAAGATCTTTCCTCTTTTTCTTACTGCTGATAAACAATCCTAAACACATAATTATGTGCCATATTTAGATATTGAAGGTACCGGTCTGAGCTTAAGATTAAGTTCCGAGTCTTGTAACACGGAACATTGAGTCCCACCGGCGGGACTCTACTTTACAAACACTTTACCCAATTTGATTTCAATAAGTATTGCGGTTGTAAAGGGTGCAACCTTGATTTGGTCTTGATATCAACGAGTGGCTGAAAGAAAGGTCCAATTTCCTTTGATTTAAAAGGTGCAAGCTCTATAACATGCACCATTGAGTCCAGCCGGCCGGACTTTCCTTTAGTTTTATTTGAGTATTTTAGATTATTGTTGTAGACTCAATAAAAAGCCCCATGCTATAAACACGGGGGCCTTAGATTTAACAGATTCGATTTCGTTTCTCAATCAGTCCTTTTTCTTCAAGGATGTCTAAATACCTGTATTGGTTTAGGTTCTTCTCCACTTCCTCGATGTGGAAAAATCTTCCCTTTCCAATTTTGAAACCTATGATTATTCCCTGCTTCATCCAGTTGTGAACTGTGGCTTTAGAAACTCCATATCGGTCAGCCAGTTGCTGAATACTTAGTGGAGGTATTTTTCCCTGTTCAAGCGTTCTAACTTTTTCTACAAATCTTTCCAGGCCTTCATCAATATAATCTTTGATGATTCATTCCAGATGTTTCATTTTAAAATCTTTTTTTAATTCTCCTATTTGAGATCCTTCGTCTTCAGTAAACATTTTAATGAATAAAATTTGCACGGCAATCCATGTGCAGTTTGGAGACTGAATTTAAGCTTTACAGTCATAGCTTTGGCTAAGACTAAGTTTAAGGAGTTAATCCTGTCGATAAGATATATGATAAGACTTCCCCTACGGTATATAGGTTTGTCAAAAAAGCTCAATGAAGGCTGAAAAAGTTATGCAATATATAATTTTTTTGACCAAACTTCATTCATTTCAATTAATTTTATTTTATCTGTCAGTTTGATGTATTTCTTAAAAGTTTTATAATCCTTGTGTCCAGTAATTGACCTTACCGTTTCAGCCCTCATTCCTTTTTCAAGGCACAAAGTCACGAAGGTTCTTCTGGCAGTATGTG
Source organism: uncultured Sphingobacterium sp. (assembly GCA_964356005.1). Lineage (GTDB taxonomy): Bacteria > Bacteroidota > Bacteroidia > Sphingobacteriales > Sphingobacteriaceae > Daejeonella. The sequence goes on along the minus strand of CAYHGN010000040.1, from coordinate 14,865 downwards.
TACAAAGAAACTTGTATTTAGGTTCGGTAAACTCGACTTTTTCAACACCACGGTATTTCACTATATGAATGCTCTCAAATAGCCCAGCCTGTTCTCCCAACTCTTTTAAGTAGTTGTTAGTTTTTTGGTTTGAGTACAGCTTGGGCAAGTTCCCCTCATTTCTTTCTAAGATTGCTTTCGCATAATGATTGAGGGGTATCTTCAGGAAGTCCCTCGTCTTTTCGCTTCGGATCTCTATATAGTGTGATTTTATATTTTCCGGTTGCAGTTTTTGGATGTCAGAATATCTTAACCCGGTGAAGCATGCGAAACAAAAGTTTTCCCGCACAACATTAAGCTTGTCCGAAATAAGCGGAAGATTATACAAAGTCATAACTTCCTCTTCAGATAGATAAATTAGTTCGGTATCTTCTTTCAAGTATGGTCGGGAAAGCTTCCAGCTATTACGAAAAATGGTATTGGCAAATTCAGCATAATTCACCAAAAGTGACGAAGAACCAGTTTCACCGGAATATACAATAGGATTGCTGTCCGATAAAAAATGCTTGTACTGATTATAGATGGATTGATAGATAGCGGCAAATACGCTGCTTGAACGTTTTTTGTTCGCATCGGACAGCGTACTGCGTTTTGGGTAGTTGCTGAAACCTAAATGATTGACTTTTCCCTCACAGACCAACATAATACTGCTGACTTCCCGCAATGAGCTACTCCCACTAAGGGTGGCAAAGATCATTGTTACCAAATGATCGTAAACTTAAAACGCTTGTAATAACGGACACTCATTTGTTTTTTCGCTGTTCGGGCAATAATAGATGCTGGAATGAATTTTAATACTTGAGAGATTATCGGCTGTCCGCTAAAGTTTTTAGATTTGTTCATGCTTGAAAGTGTGGTAACTTAAAAGTATGAACTAACGGGGTAGTTTCGGCTACTCCGTTTATCTTTTTGATTTTTTATCGGACCATACTGTTTTTTTATATAGTTTTATGTATCAATTTAACAAAAAAATAAAAGCATGATTGATCATTTTTTAAAGAAAATTCTGCTACTATTTGCAGTTTCTGCGTTTACATCAGTCTCTGGATATTCTCAAAACATACCAATTATTGGGGTTGCCGGGATAGCACATGAATCTAATAGCTTTAATATAAAAAAAACCGATCTCGAGGACTTTAGTGTTACTATAGGCGAAAGCCAGCAGGAGAGAGCCAAACGATTTTTTGCCGGTTCTACAGCAAAGACCACAAGTGCCGGCTACATCGCCGGTGCCAAAGAATTTGGTCTTGAGCTATATCCTACACTGATAACTTCTGCTACACCAAGGGGACCTGTAACCGACAGGGCATTCAATGCGATGATGATTGAGATTATAAACGGTTTAAAAGCAGGGCCAAAACTCCAGGGAATACTTTTAAATCTACATGGTGCAATGGTCGTTGAAAGTTATCCGAGTGGTGATGAAGAGATTGTTAGACGAGTGAGAAATGCTTTCGGAGCTGCAATGCCTATCGTAGTTACTCATGACTTTCATGCAAATATTACCCCAAAAATGGTTGAGTTGTGTAATGTACTGATCACCTTTAAGGAAAATCCACATCTTGATACCTATGATCGTGGCTATCAGGCCGCTGATATCATGGCAAAAATTGTAAGCGGGAAGGTTAAACCTGTTCAAAGCATCGTAAAGGCACCAATGGTTTATAATATTGCTTTTCAAAATACCTACGCTGAACCATTATTGCCAATTACAACAGAAAGTAAAAACCTTGAAAAGCAACCCGGAATTCTGGCAGTAAGTGTGTCGGGGGGTTATCAATATGCCGATGTGCCATGGATGGGTCCATCTGTTGTTGTAGTAACTGATAACAATAAAGCTTTGGCTGATAAAGAGGCCAACAGGCTTTCTCAAATGCTTTGGGATACCCGCGAAAAAACCAGAATTAATAATCCTAAACCGGCTGAAGGTGTGAAGCAGGCAATGGAACATCCAGGACGTCCTGTAGTATTGATAGATATGGGCGATAATATAGGTGGTGGATCAACCGGCGACAGTTCATTTATGCTGGAAGAATTAGTAAAGCAGGGTGCAAAAGGTTGGGCAATGGTTATTTATGATCCTGAAGGATATAAAACAGCAGAACGTGCCGGTGTAGGTAAGCCATTTGATTTTGCCGTTGGTGGTAAGATGGATGATATGCATGGTAAACCCGTGCGCATAAAAGGGGAGGTCCGCTCACTGAATGTGGGACGTTATTTGGAGACTGAGATACGCCACGGTGGCGGAAGATATTGGAACATGGGAAACACTGCCGTAATCCAGGTAGAGGGTTCTACATTGGATGAGCCAAACTTACTTTTAATAACCACTAAACCCGCCAGCCCTAATAGTGCCCACATCTTTATTTCAAATGGAGTATATGTTGAACGTCAGAAAATTCTGGTAGTGAAAGGTGCAATCGCCCCGCGTGCGGCTTACGAGCCTTTCGCTTCTATACTTATCTCGGTAGATAGTCCCGGTGCCACCGCTATTAACCCTGAATGGTTTAAATATTATAATATTCGTGAAGGTTTGTTTGGGATAGAGAAATCTAAGAGGTAATACCGTACCGGCTTTCGCCGGTATTGTCGGTATAACAATCTGAAATTAACTAAATAAAAAATCCCTGAATGCTTTAACATCGTCCGGGATTTTTCTGTTATAATATTTAACTGTTCCCAACTCTCAATTCTCAACTATCAACTATCAATTCATTACCTAAGTTCCCTCCTTCGTTGGCCTTGCCTGCCGGCAGGCAAGGATGACATCCAACTCTGATGGACACTTCATTCTCCACTCTCCACTCTCCACTCTCAACTCTCAACTAATTTCTCGTCATCCACCGGTGTTTTCCTCCACCAATTAGCAAGAAAACTACCGGATATATCCATCCAAGTTCCAAATATTGCCGGGTAGAGACCCATTGTAGCAGCTCTGCCAAGTTCAAAGGCTATTCCCGCTGCCATTCCCCCGTTTTGAAGTCCAACTTCAATTGCAATTGTTCGGCTATCCCGTTTATTTAATTTGAATAATCGGCTACCCCAGTAGCCCAAAATAAAGCCCATTGCATTGTGTATCACTGCTGCCAGGAACAGTAAAAAACCAATAGTTAGTAAACTGTCCCTGCCAGCTGCCACAATAACAGCAATTATAAAGACATTCGCAGCCATAGCAACCAATGGCATTGCTGCATTTAGCCAGGCAACCCGGTTACCAAATATTCTGTTAAAAATGATTCCTGCTACCAGTGGCGCAAAGATCATTTTACTAATGCTGATGATCATGGCAACTACATCAATCGGGATCAATTGACCGGCCAATTGTTCCATCAACAAAGGCGTAACGAAGGGAGCCATCAATGTTGCGAAAGAAGTTAAAGTAATTGATAAGGCAAGATTTCCTTTGGAAAGAAAATTTAAAATATTTGAAGAAACTCCGCAAGGCACACAACCAATTAAAATTACTCCGGCAGCAATTTCGGGAGGAAAGCTAAACATGATGGTTAGACTATATGCGATTAATGGCATTATTGTGAACTGTAGAAAAAGACCAATAAGTACTCCTTTGGGCATTTTTAACACACCCACAAAGTCCTTAACCCCCATTGTTGTTCCCATTCCAAACATTATGAGTTGTATAAGAGGTACAATGAGTACTTCGGTTTTGAATCCGCCGACATCAGTGATGTAAGAAGGAAACATCATACTCAAGGTTGCCGCTGCGATAACCCAAATTGTAAAAGCAAAGCCCTTCATGAATTCTGAAGCATTAATGCCTGCCAATAGAAAAATAAAGAAAATGCAGGTCAATACTTTCGCTTCCATTTCAAAGTTCAACTGAAAAAGTATTATAACACCCACAAGGGTTAACAAGGAAAGCCATAGTAAAGACCGTAATAGTTTTTGCATGATCGTTTATTTAATTTTTGATTATATCTAAAATTTGTTGTTTCAATATTATAACTAATCTGACAATTAAAAATATAAAAATTTTGATTGTTTGAATACCATTTAAAATGTTTGAAAATTAAATTGAAATAGTTGAAAAAGAGTATTTTGCTTTAAATTTAATTTTTAATGTCCTGAGGTATATTTTGCCTTTGAAGAGCAGCTGGATTTTAATACCTTGTTGATCAGATCTTGTAATGAATCATTTGAATAGACTTTCTGCTTTTATTGCCATTCAGCTTGTAATATTCTTCATGGTATCGTGCTCCCCCAAACTACCTGAGGATATTGAAATGGCATATACAAGCCTTCCGGATAAACTGGACTACAATATTCATGTAAAACCAATACTCTCTGATAAATGTTTCTCCTGCCATGGGCCGGATAAGGCTAAGCAGGAAGCCGGACTCAGATTGGATATCGCATCTTTTGCATTTGATGATCTTCCTGAAAGTCCAGGGAAGGTTGCCATTGATCCGGGAGATCTGAATGGGAGTGAGCTTTTTCACAGGATACTATCTGATGATCCTGATTACAGGATGCCTTACAAAAAATCAAATCTTAGTCTTTCGGCGAAAGAAAAGGCAATTTTAATAAAGTGGATTAATGAGGGTGCAGAGTACAAACCTCACTGGGCTTTTGTTAATCCAGAAAAGCCTGTTGTTCCTGATGTCAATAATAATAAATGGATTATTAATCCAATCGACAATTTTATAGCCGAAAAACTGGAATTGGAAAAATTTCAGCCTTCCATTCTGGCAAACAAGGAAATTTTGCTAAGAAGACTTTCTCTGGACCTAACCGGACTTCCCCCAACTTTGGCTGAAATTAACGCTTTTTTAAAGGATCGAACACCAAATGCCTACGAAAAGCAGGTGGATCGCTTGCTAAAATCACCTCATTATGGTGAAAAAATGGCCTTAAACTGGTTAGATCTTGCTCGTTTTTCTGATTCTCATGGCTACACCGTCGACAGACTTATTGATATGTCACCTTATCGTGATTGGGTTATTAAAGCCTATAATCAGAATTTACCCTACGATAAATTTATTCAATGGCAATTAGCAGGTGATTTAATGCCAAATGCCAGCAAGGAAAATAAGATTGCTACTGCGTTTAACAGAATTCATCAGCAAAATATGGAAGGTGGAATTATTGAAGAAGAATTTCAAACTGAGTATGTTATTGATCGGGTCAATACAACCGGAGTTGCAGTAATGGGTCTTCCGTTGGGTTGTGCAAGATGTCATGACCATAAATATGATCCAATCTCACAAAAAAACTATTATGAATTGTATGGATTTTTTAATAAAGTAAAAGAAGCAGGACAAATTTCCTGGGATGATGCAATGCCATCCCCAACAATGTTGCTGCCATCAGAAAAACAGGAAAAAATTCTTAATTATATAAAAAGTAATATTTCTTTTCAAGAGAATAAATTAATTAAAACAAAAAATGCTTCGCGAATTGCATTTCAGAATTGGATAAAAGGAAAAAATTATAAAGCATTAGCCAAAGAATCGATTCCAATCCAAGGATTGCAGGCTCATTATAATTTTTCTGAAGCATCCCTGAAGAATGCATATCCGGGAGCCGCCGGTAATACTTTAACCAGCTCATCAATTGATAAACCCGTATTTGCAGAGAGAGAGAATGGTAAGGCACTGGTATTAAATGGAGACCAGTGGTATGAGCTGAAGAAGGTAGGGGTATTCAGAAAATCCGATCCATTTAGCATAAATATCAGTGTATTTATATCTAAGGACTTTAAAGAAGGTGTTCTGTTTCATAAATGTGTTTCAGAGCGCCTCTATAATTTTAGGGGATATCATTTATATCTGAAAGATAACCGTTTGACCGTAAATATGTCGCATGCGGCACCTTCCAATGCCATTTCCCGAATAACTCAGAAACCTGTCATACGCAACCAGTGGGTACAATTGACCATGACTTATGATGGTTCTTCAAAGGCCAATGGTTTGAAATTGTTTGAAAATGGAGTAGAACAAAAGCTTGTCACTACTATGGATCAGCTTACAAAAGACATTTTGATGTATTCTAAGGAACAACCTGGACTTCAGATTGGGGCCTGGGATCGTGGACTTGGATTTAAAGGAGGCCAGGTTGATGATATCATGGTGTATAACCGGGAATTAACAGATTATGAAGTGAAAATAATAGGTAAAAAAGCGTCCTGGGCATCTCTTACTCAGAAGGAACCATTGCAATTAACGACTTCCGAATTAAACCTTCTGAATAAATATTACATATCTGTTATTGATCCAGCAGTGAAGACAGAGGCAAGAAAATTGCAATTTCTTAGAACTGAACTAGCAGACTCTGTTAATAAAATAAAAGAATTAATGGTCATGCAGGATTCACCCCAGCCAAAAAAGACTTTTATTTTAAACAGGGGTAATTATGATAGTCCGGGGCAAGAGGTTTTCCCAAATACCCCAGCATCCATACTTCCATTTCCGGCAAATTTGCCCAAAAACCGTTATGGATTGGCTCAATGGTTAACAGATGATAAACACCCGCTTACTGCAAGGGTGGCTGTAAACAGATTTTGGCAGAATTTCTTTGGCACGGGTCTAGTTAAAACATCAGAAGATTTTGGGAATCAGGGCGAGTTACCAAGTCATCCGGAATTATTGGATTGGCTGGCTGTTAATTTTAGGGAGAATGGATGGGATTCCAAAAAATTATGCAAACTGATTGTAATGTCGGCTACATACAGGCAGGATTCCAAAGCCAACTCAGATACGAAATTAAGAGATCCTGAGAACAGATTCCTTTCCCGGGGACCGTCCCGCCGTATGGAGGCTGAAATGATTCGGGATAACGCTTTATTAGCCAGTGGTTTACTTAATAATAAAATTGGCGGTAAGAGTGTAAAACCTTATCAGCCCCCAGGATTATGGGAAATTAATAATACGAGCTATACTGCCGATACCGGAAACGCGGTTTACAGGCGCAGTTTGTATGTGCTGGTTAAACGATCTGTGCCAAATCCAACCTTAAATACCTTTGATGCAACCGAAAGGAGTTATTGTGTGGTACGCCGGCAAAGTACAAATACCCCTTTACAGGCACTTGTGTTACTTAATGATCCCACATTTGTTGAAGCATCAAAAGTATTGGGTCAGCAAATTACTTCTTCAGATAACCAATCCAAAGCCATCATTGATATCTACAGAAAACTTACAGGCATTAGTCCTGGCAAAGCAGAGTTGAAATTATTGCAATCACTACAAAGTGAGGAACTAAAAAAATTCAGAGCAGATATAAACAGAACCAAAGGCTGGCTGGCGGCAGGACAATTTAAAGTAAATAAAGATCTGGAACCTGCAATGGTAGCCGCAAATGCAGTACTGGCAAGTGTTATTTTAAATTCAGATGCAACCTTAACTAAGAGATAAGTATGAGCGATCATAATCATAAAGAACCATTCAAATTACATTCACCTGAATTTGATCGTTTAAATCAAGGTTGGGACAGGCGTAATTTCTTAACAAAAACATCTCTTGGTATAGGTGCATTAGCTTTGAGCTCATTGATTGGAAAATCTGTCTTGGGTGAATTAGCCGGTACCCTTGCAACTGAAAGCTCATCAGCAAGTCTGGAGCAGGAAATTCTAAGGGCTTTGCCACATTTTGCTCCAAAAGCCAAAAGGGTAGTCTATTTATTTATGAGTGGGGGGCCGTCTCAATTTGAAACTTTTGATTACAAACCCAAGCTTGTTGATCTGTTTGGGCAGGAGCTCCCTGATTCGATACGACAAGGGCAGCGATTAACCGGGATGAGTGGTAGCCAGAGTACATTGCCTGTTGTTCCTTCCATATTTAAATTTAATCAGCATGGTGAATCCAGAACCTGGGTAAGCGAACTATTACCACATACTGCACAGGTTGTGGATGATTTATGCATCATAAAATCTATTCATTCGGAAGCTATAAACCACGATCCGGCTTTAACATTTTTTCAAACCGGAAATCAATTACCAGGAAGAGCTTCAATAGGATCATGGCTTAGCTATGGATTGGGGTCAGATAACAGCAACCTGCCGACTTTTATAGTACTTGTTTCAAAAAATGCTGCAAAAGATCAGCCCTTGTACGCCCGATTATGGGGAAATGGCTTTCTGCCTTCTGAACATCAGGGTGTTCAGTTCAGGGCAGGTAAAGACCCGGTTCTTTTTCTGGATAATCCAGAAGGTTACGAGGGAAAAGACCGAAAAGAGATGCTGGATTATCTTAATAAATTAAATAATCTTCAAAATGATGCTTATGGTGATCCTGAAGTGGATGCCCGTATTGCGCAGTATGAAATGGCCTACCGCATGCAGACTTCCATACCAGATGTGATGTCAACTGCAGATGAAACAGATGAGGTTTTTGAACTTTATGGCCCCGATAGCCGCGATCCAGGAAGCTATGCTGCAAACTGTATTCTGGCAAGAAAATTATTGGAAAAGGATGTAAAATTTGTTCAGCTCTATCATCAGGGATGGGACCACCATGGTAATCTTCCCAACAATATGGTGAAGCAATGCAAGGATACCGACCAGGCGACTGCTGCTTTTATAAAAGATCTTAAGAGGAGAGGTTTACTGGAAGATACTCTTGTAATATGGGGTGGTGAGTTTGGACGAACGGTTTATTCGCAGGGGAAATTGTCACCAAATAATTATGGACGGGATCATCATCCACGTTGCTTCACGATGTGGATGGCAGGTGCTGGTGTTAAAGCTGGGATCAGTTATGGTGAAACCGATGATTTCAGTTATAATATCGTAAAGGATCCGGTACATGTACATGATTTTCATGCCACTTTGATGCACATTATGGGAATAGATCATGAAAGACTAACCTATAAATTTCAAGGCAGACGGTTCCGCTTAACTGATGTGGAAGGTAAAGTGGTTAAAGATATTTTAAGTTAGAGTAAATTATTTTTCCTTCTAACTATTTAATTAAACTTAAACAGAAATAAACAGCATATGATTTCCAGAAGAAATTTTCTTAAGAATACAGGAATGGCAACGGCACTGAGCATAGCAGGTTCGGATACAGTTTTTTCACATTCATTGGCAAAGGGTAATGCCGCTGATGAACTAATAGGGCATGGAGAGTTCAAATACAAGGTTGATAAAGCCTGGGCAAAAATAAGTGTGAACAGCAATCCGCTTTTTAATTGCCATGAAATGGTTCAGGATAGTAAAGGAAGGCTTATCATGTTGGGAGATCATACTCAAAACAACATCTTGATATTTGACAAATCAGGTAAGCTGCTGGATAATTGGGGAACAGCCTGGCCTGGCGGACATGGTCTATCAATAAGCAAAGAAGGTGGAGAAGATTTTTTAATGATAGTAGATTGCGGATGGTATCAAAATAAATCCGGCGCATGGAATGCTCAGGCCGGACAGGTTATAAAAACTGATTTAAGTGGCAGAATAATTTTTTCCATCGGACACCCAAAAACAATTGGCATTTACAAAGATGATGAAAAGTTTATGCCTACAGAAACAGCCATAGGACCTAATGGTGATATTTATGTAGCTGATGGTTATGGATCTGACTATATCATTCAATACAACAGCAAAGGACAATATATCAGGCATTTTGGAGGTCGAAAAAATGCAAACCCGGATTGGAATCTTCGTTGTGCACATGGAGTCGCAATTGATTACCGAAACAAAAATAATCCAACCTTAATTTGTACATCCAGAGAAGAAAATTGCTTTAAAGTATTTAGTCTTGATGGCAAATTCCTGCATCGAATTGATATGCCGGGAATGCATGTTTGCAGGCCTGTAATGGATGGAGAAAATCTTTATGCCGGAGTTTGCTGGTCAAATGATGAAACCGGTAAAATGATTGGAGGCAACAGTGGTTTTGTAACCATTTTAGATACTTCAAATACGGTTATTTCCAATCCGGGAGGGAATGCACCGGTTTACAAAAACAATGTTCTGCAAGCTACCCTGCAAGCACCTGGTCAGATGTTTCAGCATTGCCATGATGTGTGTATCGATGAGGATAAGAACATTTATGTATGCCAGTGGAATGCAAATAATACGGCACCTGTAAAATTAACCCGGGTATAAGCAATGCTATTAGATTTAGCCATTTTTACAGGTAGACTGCATCCACTTATCGTTCATTTACCAATTGGATTCCTTTTACTGGCTACAGTATTTGAGTTGTTCTCCTATTCAAAGAAATATGAATACCTGAAAGCTTCGGTTTCATTCACATTACTGCTGGGTTTCATTTCTGCCATTTTTGCCTGTATTTTTGGTTATATCTTATCATTTAGTGGCGATTACGAAAATGCAGCACTAAACGATCATAAAATTTCAGGTATTACATTGGCCGTAATTTCAGGATTATTATTTCTGATAAGCAATAGAACATTCAAAAAATTGCCGGAAATAAAACGCTCTGTCTTTACCACGCTTTGTGTTATAACTATGGCACTGATGAGCTTTACAGGACATCAGGGAGGCACATTGACCCATGGTGCAGAATATCTGTCGCTGGAGGTGCTTACCCAGCAAGAAAGAATTAAACCTGCAAGTGCAGAACAAGCGATGATTTTTGAAGATGTTGTTCATCCAATATTAATTCAGCGCTGTTCTCAATGTCATCGTTCCAGTAAAATGAAAGGTGAGTTATCAATGAAAACATTGGCAGATTTGCAAAAGGGCGGTAAATCTGGTCCGGCAATTGTCGCAGGATCCATAATTGAGAGTGAATTGTATAAACGTATCACCCTTGATCCTGAACATGAGGATTACATGCCTTCTGATGGAAAAACACCATTGACCAAATCAGAAGTTGAAATCATTCAATGGTGGATAGAAAAAGGCAAGGCTGTTAATGGCAAAAAGGTTTCTGAATTGAAAAGTACGGAATCTATTGTTCCACTCATCGCGAACTACTTAAAAATTGGTGATAATGGCAAGCAGGAAGAATCTGCAAATCCTGATTATCCGGTTTCCAATCCGGATATTCCGGTTTTCACTAATTTAAAATTACTGGATAGCCTAAGAAATTTGGGCTTGAATATCAGAGTTATGCAGCATCAGCCACTCATGCTGGATATTACCATGCCTGAAGGGAACAACAAGCAAATAGCTTTAATAAAGCCGGGACTAAAAGTAATTGCAAAGAATATTATCTGGCTGAATTTATCGGGAAATAATCTGACTGATAAAGACATGGATTTTTTGCCATCAATGATCAATCTGGAAAAACTTAGGCTTGAGAGAAATCCAATCACGGATAAGATTATCCCACTCATATCTAATTTAAAACATCTCGAAGCGGTTAATTTTAATGAAACGGGTGTGAGTAGAGCAGGAGTGGAGCAATTGAAGAATATAAATTCTATTAAAAGGGTTTATGAATGGAAAATTGGCTCTTCCGGAGGTAAGTAATTGATTTACGAGGGGAGGAAATTCAGCCTTTTCACTATCGCTACTGTCATTTTTTATTTTTGCGCTTTCCGGAATGGATTCCGGTCGCACTAAAATAAACATTTTATTGAAATAGTAGTTGAGATTAGGGATTAGCTGCGCTGTTCCTCTCTCTCCGCAATTTATGTTTTAAAGAATACCAAAAACGCCTTAAATGCATTATTTAAGGCGTTTTTGTTTTAAGTCCTACCCAAAATAAACCAAATAAACGCATACTTCTGGTGTCCTGTTGGTGCCCTGTCGGGGTCGATTGGAACAGGGCACCAGAAAGCTTATAAGTTGCTGTTTTTCAGCCTGTTCAGTCATTGAACATCTTGATGGCAGATATAAAATAAACTAATTTTATTCACTTAAAGCTTTAATGCGATGAACAAAACTTTTGGACTGCTCTTCTACGTGAAGAAAACAAAAATGATTGCCAATGGGACGGCTCCGGTATATCTGCGGATTACAATTGATGGAGAACGGGCGGATATCTCCTCTAAACGTTATATCAATCCTGACAAATGGAATACAAACGGACAGAAATTAGGCGGTTCCGGGGAAGAAGTGCGTGCTTTGAATATCTATCTGAAAACTCTGGAACATCAGGTTTATGAGGCGCACCGGAATATGATCGAAAAGAAGCTGCCTTTAACCGCAGCAGGTCTGAAAAACACATTATTAAAAAAAGATGAGCCTGAAAAGGGAAAAATGCTGGTTCCTATCTTTGAAGATCATAACAGGCAGGTGAAGCTTTGATTGGCAGGGAATACGCCCAGGGAACGCTTGACCGTTACCAAACGAGTTTAAAGCATACTGTTGAGTTTATCCTTTATAAAGATAGGATTGTTGAAAGTCTTTTCAAATATTCATTTCCCTGACATTTTAGTACTCCATACAGGATAAGCTAAAAACGAAATTCAAACCATTTAAACGAGATTTTATTTGGCACTATTGAAAAAATCTACAGTCCTAACCCATGACCGTGCTCATGTTTCTTTTTTTTCTTTCTGCGTTGCGGTATATTGGGCATATAATCTTCTGATGCTTTCCCTAATAAAGTGTTTAGGATTGGAACCTGATAATGATTGTTCTGCACCCCTTGCTGTATTTCCCGTTTCTGTTCATAAGAGCCATGCTTTAAGGTATTAGCATATTTAAAAGTCTCTTTTAGCTCCCGTTCATAACGAAAAACTTTATCAAACAGATTTTCAGCGCTTTGCTTGAATGCTGTACGGTCAAACTGACCTACCTTTTGGCTATGCAACTGGTTTTTACCTTTAGCATTGCTTAATTTAATACTATTGGTAGCATCCTTACGGCTAACAATAATCTGTATGTGTATTTGTTCACCGGGCTAACCGGTATCAGTACTTTTTCCTCTTGAGTCCGGATAAAGCGGATATACGTATCGTGATTTTTAACGAGCGTGTTTTTCAATATCTCATTGATGTCTGATGGATCTTTTTTGGTCCGGTGGAAGTAATTCACCATCTGTTCAAAGAAATGCTGCTTCCCGCGCCCGAATTTTTGGCAAGGTTTCCCAGCTTTTCGTCTATATCATCTGAAAAGCGCTGGAGTTTTGATATTAGTATCTTTGGTACTCATTTTTGTGCCTGATTATAATCACAGTTATACTATTTTCTGGCTTAGAGATAGTCCTTGGGCTTTAACTTATACCCGGAGTATAAGGAAAACCCGTTTGCAGGAGCAAATGGCAAGCAAAGTAGGGCTCTGCCCAACTTCCGCTTGCTCACCCCGCTCATTGCAGTGATACTTTTTCTGTTTGCTTTCTGCGGTTGCCAATACGAACTAATACCATGGTCTGTTAGCTGCAGGAATTTTCATACCTATTTCGTATAAAATTCAATATCTTCTCCTTTTGCTCTTTTTTCTCTTACCATTTGCTGCAAATCATCCGGCAAAGTATTTATCGGCGTAATAAATCCGTCAACCATTACCATCTGATTAATTGGATTCGATTCTGACATTTTTTGTGTAGAAAACTCCGGGTTAAAATACCATAAGTTCAACATATCTTTAATGTCACGTGCCTTATTAGAAACAGTAGAGTTTTTTACCCCGAAGTATTCACTTATTTGTTCTGCTGTCAAATATGGTTCGAACGACTTATCAAACAAGAAGTTTATCGATCCGATTGCATAAACAACTGCTGCTGCCCATATCTCAAGTTTTCCTCTCTGAAATGGGACATCTTTTTTTCGTCCAAGTTTTTCAATAAGCTTTTCGCATAACTGAAAATAGTCATCATCTAATTTTTGGGCGCAAAAAGTTCCGGTCATCTCCAAAAGTTTTTCCTCCTTTTGTTTTATCTCTTGTTTAGTCATAATGTCGTTTCTCAATCGGATCTGGCCAATTAACGGCCAATTCGGTCAATTATATCAAAATCTATTTACTCTATTGTGCAATCGTGATGCAACTGTAGTCTGTCTTTATTGTGTCCCCATCTTGGCGTTATTGGCGTTATTTTGGCGTTATTCTTAGCTAAGGGTATAAAATGCTCCTGCACCCTTAATGCCCGAACTTTTAATTATTTGTTTTTCTACCAAGTCTGACAAATCTCTTGAGGCGGTTCGTTCAGTCGTAGTGTTTAATTCCTGATATTCTTTATTCGTAATTTTTCCTTTCTCTTTCACAAAATTCACCGCTTTTAATTGTCGGTCATTCAGTCCAAGTTTCGCTAATTGGTCTTCGGTTAAATTGTCTTTGAAAAGCGTTACCAAAAAACCTCCTTGAAATTCCTTTATTTCAGGTTCGGGTAATTCTGCTTGCTTGCAAGCATCGTATATTTTCAACGTTCCTCGTCCCCAGGAATCAATAAATCCGCCTTTAAAACAAACGTCTGCAATCAATACATTTCTTGGTCGTGAAGTATGAAATCCTTTTAATGCTTCAAATGTTAAGCCTTCGGGAAGTGTTCCTTCATTCCAAAAATTAATCTTGTTATCATAAACCCGTATTTGAGTTGGTGATCCCATATAGTTGCGATGTACAAGAGCATTTAAAATAATTTCACGCAGGGCAGCAGTTGGATATTCACTCTTTTCAAGCCTGTGCATCCCTTCAAACTCTATTGGTCATGTCAAAAATTTATGATTGAGTTGATTTAAAACTGCTTGAAGCAACACAATTAAATTCGCTTCTTCGGTTTCCTGAAATATTAGGTCGGCATCATCTTTTCCAAAGCGACCAATTTTTACAAAGGTGTTTGGATAAAATTTAGCAGGTTCTTTTCCGAATAAAATAAGAGCAGCGCGTTTTAACTGACCATTTTCAGTAAGTCTTAATTTTTCAAACAATTCGGGAATAGTTAAGCCTTTATTTTCAGGCAAGCGACCAGCATTTTCAGATGCTTGTAAAAATATGGTAACCGTTTTTTCGTCAATGTC
>CAYHGN010000039.1:4599-28000 GCA_964356005.1 uncultured Sphingobacterium sp. | reverse complement strand
AAATGCATTTAGAACTTTTTGAGGGTATTTTGTCTAATTCTCCGAAAGGTGTTTATAAGAGCATGTTCCAGTCAGCTCTGGTCACTGAAAATGAATATCTCGCATTGTTTAAGACCATAGAGGATCGTAATCTGTTAAGTCATGTGTATAAAGAAGAAATGTATCAATCGGTATATTCAAATATACAAGCTCATTTAAAGGCCTTTAAGATGTTATTAGGAAAATTAGGTAAAATACCCTAGTGATGGAGGTATTTATAAAGAGAAGATTAATTAGCTTTGCGAAATTACGTTTATTATTACATTATAGAAATAGAAGATTTATATTTGCAGACTTTAACTTAATTATAGTATCACACATAAGTATTTGACAATCTGCAACCTTTTAATCTGCAACCTACTAATATGACATTAATCAATTCTCCTACCCGCGTGCCGGGCAGGCAATTTTCATACGTGCCTGCCGATCAGGCTGGTCTCATATTTCATTTCTCATATCTCATATCTCATTCAAAGAGAATATTCAGCCTCTTGGCTCTCCTAGTCATGGTAAGCATAAGCATTCCGGTTATTTCACAGGTAAATCCCCAGAACCTGAGCAATGTCCGTGTTGATGAATTAAGTGATGATCAGATCAGGGCTTTTATGCGCCAGGCTGAAGCAAACGGAATGGGCGATGCTCAACTGGAGCAGATAGCACAGGCAAGGGGAATGCGTCCGGAAGAGATCCAGAAACTGCGGGCAAGGGTCAATAAGTTAAAACAAAAGGATAAGAAACAAACTACGGGTGAAGATCCAAACAAAACTAATTCTGTGGGCCGGGAATTAAATTATGATCAGGACAGTATTGCAAGGCAAAAGGATCCTGAAACAGAAGCTGAAAAGGCTTTACTGGAGCTCCGTTCAAAGATATTCGGCGCAGATTTGTTTAGAAATTCAAACCTGACCTTTGAGCCCAACCTGAATATGGCCACGCCGAAAAATTATGTGATAGGTCCGAATGATGAATTGCTGATTGATATTTTTGGCAATTCTGAAGTTTCTTATAATCTGAAAGTAAGCCCTGAAGGAAATATTAATATAGAATCTGTAGGTGTGATCCCGGTGGCAGGTTTGACCATCGAAGCGGCCACATCCAGGATTCGTTCGAGGATGGCCACTGTTTATGGGGGACTGCGCAACGGCAGTACCAGTCTTAATATCGCCATAGGGAATATCCGGAGTATTAAGGTCATATTGACCGGAGAGGTTGTTAAACCAGGCACTTATACCCTTCCATCCCTGGCGAATGTATTCAACGCCCTGTATTCTTCAGGCGGCCCAACCGAAAAAGGTTCCTTCAGGGCTATTGAACTGATCCGCGGAGACAAAAAAATTGCTGTGCTGGATATTTACGATTTCCTGATGAAAGGGGAGATGGCTAATAATATAAGGCTTCAGGACCAGGATATTATCCGGATACCTATATATAAATCACGTATTGAAATAGTGGGAGAGGTAAACCGTCCTGGTATTTTCGAATTATTAAATGAGGAATCCTTCTCAGATCTTCTTAAATTTTCCGGTGATTTTACAGAGAATGCATTCAAAGCCCGGGTTAAAGTATTAAAGAATACAGATACGGAAAGAAAGATAGGCGATATTACGAGCGGACAGTTCCCTTCTTACAAACCTGAAACAGGAGATAAATATTTCGTGGACCGTGTTTTGGAGCGTTTCGCAAACCGTGTAACTATTGGAGGTGCTGTTTTCAGGCCCGGGCAATTTGAACTGGAGCCAGGCTTGAAGCTTTCTGACTTAATTAAGAAAGCCGAAGGTGTGAAAGAAGATGCTTTTATGCAGAGGGGATATATTACCCGTTTGAAAGCGGATAACCAGACTGAACTGATCTCGTTTGACGTGGCTGGAATTATAAATGGAACTTCAACTGATATTTTACTTTTGAGGGAAGACATTATCAATATTTCATCCATCTTTGATCTTAAAGAAGAATATAAGGTTAGCATCGATGGGGAGGTAAGACAGCCTGGCTCATTTGATTTTGCTGAAAATATGACTCTGGAAGGGTTGGTGATTAAAGCGGGCGGATTTAAAGAAGGCGCCAGTGTCAGCCGTGTTGAGATAGCAAGAAGGGTTAAGAACAGCAATATATTATCTGAATCGGCCGTTACAGCACAGATTTTTCAAATCAATATTGATAAAGATCTTAAATTTTCAGGGACACCATTCGTTTTGCAGCCATTTGATATTGTATCTGTTCGCAGCGCTACCGGATATGAAGTACAGAAACAGATAAAGATACAGGGTGAAGTATTGTATCCGGGAACCTATACTATCTTAACAAAAGATGAGCGTATCTCAGATATCATAAAAAGAGCAGGTGGCTTAACCGCCCTTGCCTATACACCCGGAGCTTCGTTAAAACGGCCGGGATTACAGGATACAGATAGTGCAACACTTGCGAATGAAAAAAGAAACCAGCTGCTACGCCTTCAAGCTTCAGTAGGAGACTCCACAAATTTGGGTGATCGGCTTGATGAAGTGGTCAAAAATATTAAAGTTGGTATTAATCTTGAAAAGATACTTGCAACACCAAGATCTAACTATGACCTGATCATGCAAGAAGGAGATATTATAAACGTGCCTAAACAGTTGCAAACTATTAAAGTCAGCGGGGAGGTTCTTTCACCGGTGACTATGATATTTGAGAAAGGGAAGGGATTTAAAGGTTATATTTCTCAGTCCGGTGGGTTCTCAGACCGTTCATTGAAACGAAGGTCTTATATTTTATATGCTAATGGCTCGGTCAAGAGCACAAGAAAGATAATTTTCTTTAATAATTACCCCAGTGTTGACCCCGGTGCAGAGATATTTGTACCAAAGAAAGTGAATAAAAAACCAACCTCCGCAGCTGAATTAATCGGCATCGGAACTGGACTCGCTTCTTTGGCGATAATTATTTTAAATTTGGTTAAATAAAATGATAAATAAGGATAAACGATCTTTAACTGAAGACTCTCCTGTTGTTCAGGAATCGACAGTTCGGGATTCAAAATTTCCTGCTCAGACTCTATCCGGTTGGGAAGAGGATAGGGATAATCAGATTTCTTTAAGGGAAATTATTCTTCAGATCAAGGACTGGATAGAGTTTCTATTACCTAAATGGCCTTTTATTTTAGTTTTTGGTCTTATAGGCGGAGGAATTGGTTATGCAACAGGGTATTTCAAAAAGCCAATATATAAGGCAGAATTAAGTTTTGCATTAGAAGATGGAAAGAGAGGTGGGGGTGGTTTGGGTAGTGCAATTGGTATTGCAAGTCAGCTTGGATTTGATTTGGGAGGAAGTGGAGGTGGAGCTTTTGTAGGAGATAACTTATTGGAATTAATGAAGTCGCGGTCTATGGTAGAAAAGACATTATTATCTACGATAATTATAAATGGAGAACAAACTACCTTGGCCGAATTGTACATTTCTTACAATAGTTTTCGAGAAGATTGGAAAAATAACCCTCAATTGAAAGATTTACAGTTCCTACCTGGTGCAGACCGGTCTAAATTCTCGAATAAACAGGATAGTATCTTAGGGGCTTTCCACAAGTCACTAATTCGAAGTGCCGTTTCTTTAAATAAACTGGATAAGAATTTAAGTATTATTATTGTCAAAGTGAACTCTGAAAATGAATTGTTTTCAAAATACTTTGCTGAGATGCTTGTAAAGGAAGTTTCTGATTTTTATGTTGAAACCAAGACTAAAAAATCAGTTCAGAATGTATCTATTTTGCAGTTTCAAACAGACTCGGTTCGCAGGGCATTAAGCTCTGCTATAAGGGGGGTTGCTACCCTACTGGATGTAAATCCCAACCCCAATCAAGCTAGACAGATTTTAGCCGCCCCTTCTCAAAACAGGCAGGTAGATGTTTTGGCCAATCAGGCTATATTAACTGAGCTTGTAAAGAACCTTGAGGTATCAAAGGTTTCTTTACGAAATGAAACACCTCTGATTCAGATAATTGATAAACCGATTTTACCCCTTGAAAAGCAGAGCTTCAGCAAATTTATACCCTTTGTAATCGGAATAATCTTTGGGTCAATGATTGCGATATTTATTTTCGTTGTGAAAAGGATCTGGAGGAAAATAATGAATTGAAATTAATCGGGCCAATTTCAACCACATCAGGTCAGTTTTATTAGAAGCTAAAACTATTATTGATAACATATATTATCACCAATTTAAAATTCATCTTTTTTTATTGAAATAATTTTAAGAGAGCAATGCTACGTCTCAATTTTATAATTAGTACCCTATTTTATAAGGTGCAATTGATTTATTAAAGAAGATATGGGTTAACTTATCACTATCTATAACTGATATATTCCTGCATTAAATATAAATTCAAGTCTTAAATGAGCATTCAGGTATTGAATATTCCGATTAATAAGCCATCAATTACTAATTTAGAAATTACTTACGTCGACGACGCTATTAGAAATGGCTGGGGTTCAAAGTTTTATGATTATATCAAACTTTTTGAGAGTAAATTTGCAGCTTATCAGGAGAACAAATTTGCATTAGCTACATCAAGTTGCACAGGTGCAATTCATTTTGCATTAATGGCAATGGGTGTAAAAGCCGATGATGAAGTAATTGTTCCTGAATTGACTTGGATTGCCTCAGTTGAGCCAGTTTTGTATATAGAGGCGAAGCCGGTATTTGTTGATGTTCTGGAAGATACATGGTGCATTGATCCTCAAAAAATTCGTTGAGTGGTTAAAAAAGATAAGCCTTACAATCCGCTTTCTATTGCAATACTAGTGTTGATGATATTCCTTGGTTGTTATTTTGGGATTAAAGTCCAACCTATTTGTTTTATGGCTACACATTAAGAAAAGCATTTAGCTCGCACTTTTTGGCTTAACCGCGTCTTTGTACAAATATATTTAGAAGGTGGCAGCACTATAAATTTTAACTAAAGTTAATTATGATCTCCATATTCAAAAAACTAATAGAGATATTAACACTCAAAGAACGTAAACGCGCTTTACTATTATTGGTGTTGATTTTTATTATGGCGATTTTGGATTTGATTGGGGTAGCTTCAGTTATGCCATTTATGGCCGTCCTTTCTAAACCTGAATTGATACATACAAATGCAATCTTATCTCAAACATATATTTTTTTAGAGTTCCAGACAGATCGGTCATTTCTCTTTTTTCTTGGGATGCTTGTTTTCTTTTTTATGCTAACCTCCATAGCATTTAAGGCGTTTACAACCTACGCGCAAACACGTTTTGTCTTAATGCGCGGCCACAGTATTAGCCTTAAATTAGTTTCGAATTATCTTAATCAACCGTACGTTTGGTTTCTTAATAGAAATAGTGCAGATCTCGGTAACTCAATTTTATCTGAGGTGATGGAAGTGGTAAATACTTGTCTGACTCCAATGTTACAATTGATTGCACAATCTATTGTGGTTATTACGCTGGTATTGTTAATAATTACAGTTGATCCAATGTTGTCTTTAGTAACAGCAACCATATTAGGTCTGGCATATTTAATCGCGTATAAATCTACATCCGTATACCTGGGGCGTATAGGTAATCAAAGATCGCTGGCTACTCAAGTAATGTGGAATACCCTAACAGAAGCTTTTGGAGGCATTAAGGAAATAAAACTTGGCAGGTTAGAAAAGAAATATATAAATAAATATGATGTATCGTCGTTTACGACTATGAAAACCAAATCTTCTGTGCAGGCCATTTCTCAGGTCCCTAAGTCGATTCTCGAGGCTGTTGTGTTTGGAGGTGTCATAATATTATTAATTTATCTTATAGATGATGAGGATGGTCTTGTTAAGGCCCTGCCGGTTATCAGCATGTATGCGTTCGCCATTTATAGACTGATGCCTGCATTACAACTAATTTTTGGAAATTTAACTCAACTGAAATTTGCGAATGCTACACTCGACAGGCTTCATATGGACTTAATGAATCTTAATGAGCCTCACATTGTTGAAAATGGCACTGTCGAACTAAAACTTGAGAAGAATATTTCACTGAAAAATGTATCATTTAGATACCCCAATTCTTCCCAGCTAGCACTAAAAAACTTATCCCTTACTATTCCTGCGATGAATACAATTGGATTAGTTGGGGCAACGGGCAGCGGTAAAACAACTATTGTAGATTTGATATTAGGCCTTCTTGAACCTACCTCAGGCACACTGGAAGTTGATGGTATTTTAGTTGACGCCAATACTCGGCACCATTGGCAACGAAATATTGGGTATGTCCCTCAACAGATTTACTTGGCGGATGATTCGATTTCAGCAAATATTGCATTCGGCGTTGAAACTTCGATGATTGACCAGGATGCAGTTGAAAAAGCATCAAAAATCGCCAACCTTCATGATTTTGTGACGTATGAATTGCCAGATGGATATAACACCAAAGTAGGCGAACGGGGTGTAAGACTTTCGGGAGGGCAACGTCAGAGAATAGGTATCGCCAGAGCACTTTACTTAAGTCCGAGAATTCTTATCTTGGACGAAGCTACGAGTGCTTTAGACAATCTTACAGAGCGCGCTGTAATGGAAGCCGTGCAGAATTTAGGTGGTGAGCTTACTATTGTGGTAATAGCTCATCGGCTTACAACAGTTCGCGAATGCGACCAAATATATATTATAAAAAAGGGTGAAATAAGTGCTCAAGGAACATATGAGGAGCTAATGAAATTTGATGAAAGTTTTAAAGCTATGAATACAAAAACTGAGTAATTAGTTTCTAAATTTAAAAAAAAACCTAATTATGTTTAAAGAAATGACATCAAATGGTTCTGCTTTTGTTATAGCTGAAGTGGGACAAAATCACCAGGGTGATCTTGAAACTGCATTAGAGTATATCCGCGTTTTTTCACACGAAGGAGCAGACGCAGTAAAATTCCAAACGCGCAACAATAAATATCTGTTTTCACAAGATGCCTACGAAGCACCTTACACAAGTGAGAATGCTTTTGCAGATAATTATGGAGCTCATAGAGAGAAATTGGAACTAAAGCCTGAGTGGTTACCAATTTTAAAGGAATCTTGCGTCAAGCATGGCGTCAAGTTTATGTCTACACCCTTCGATGAACCCAGTCTGGAAATCCTAAGGGAAATTGACGTAGATATATTAAAGGTTGCATCTTTTGATTTAGGTAATTTGCCACTTATCAATCGTATGGCCAAAATCGGAAAGCCTGTGGTAATGAGTATTGGTGGTGGGAAAATAGATCAAATAAGGTCTAGTATTGAGGTGTTATTGGCTTATAACGTGGATGTTGCACTTCTTCATTGTGTATCAGAATACCCTTGTGAATACAATAGGCTCGGACTTGATAATATTCAAACATTAATTGAAGAATTTCCCCAATGTACAATTGGCTCCTCGGATCATTTTAACGGTACCCTTTCGGGACCAGTAGCATATCTCAGAGGGGCAAGGGTATTCGAAAAACACGTTACGCTTAATCGCGCCTGGAAAGGAACTGATCATAGTTTTGCACTAGAACGTGAAGGATTTAGAAAGTTCGTGCGGGATATTAAAAGAGTAGGACACATGATGCCTCCAAAACCTGCTGATGAAATTGGTAAAGAAATCGTTTTCAAAAAACTAGGGAAATCACTTGTTGCATATGACGATATTAAGGCGGGAGAAAAAATTACTCTTGAGAACCTTTCCGGAAGAATTTTCAATACCCAATATATCCCTGTACGTGAATCTAATTTGATAATTGATCGGATAGCAAAAAAAAATATTAGTAAGGGAGAACCGATTGTATACGCCGATTTGGAAGCCGAATGAATAAGAAAGAAAATTTTGCTTCTGTTAAGTTGATTGTTTTTGACTTTGATGGGGTTTTTACAGACAATATGGTTTATGTAGATCAAAATGGGATAGAAACTGTGAGATGCTGGCGTAGTGACGGGCTTGGCTTATCCCGATTAAAAGAAGTGGGCGTAAAGACATTTATTATTTCAACAGAATCGAATCCGGTTGTGTCTGTTAGGGCAAATAAGTTAAAAATTGCGTGTAAACAAAGCGTTGAGGATAAGTCTTTAGCTATACTTGCAATTTGTGAAGAGTTTGATATTGATCCAAGAAATACCATGTTTGTAGGCAATGATATAAATGACATTCCTGCTTTCAAATCTGTTGGAATTGCAGTTGCTGTATCAGATGCCTATCCTGAGGTTGACCCTTACATACTTTTTCGTACAAACAGACCTGGGGGCTTTGGGGCTGTGCGTGAAGTATGTGATTTAGTTTTTTACGCTAAAATGGATATTTCAAAAATATGATAAGCAAGCCAGACCTCCTTTTTGATGTAAGTAATGAAATAGTTTTAATTACAGGTGTTTCTGGCCAGTTGGGGGCCGAGTATGCAAAAGCTTTTCTCCAGCGTGATGCCTGTGTTCTTGGGCTGGATATTCGACCTTCCTTCTTAGTTGAACAATTGAAATTGGATTTTCCTGACAGGTTTCACTTTTTTGAGGGGAATGTTACTGACAAAGTATCATTGCAGAATGTGCAAAAGGCTATTCAAAATAAGGTTGGAACACCAACTGTTTTGATTAATAACGCGGCAATAGATTCTCCCCCGTCAGCCCCGCCTGAAGAAAACGGCCCCTTTGAGGAATATCCTGAAGCATCCTGGGATAAAGTTCTTGATGTAAATCTGAAAGGCGTTTACTTATGTTGCCAGGTTTTCGGTTCTGCAATGGCCAAAGCAGGCAAAGGATCTATTATTAATATTTCATCAATATATGGGTTGGTATCTCCAGATCAAAGCCTTTATGATTATCGTCGTGAAAGAGGAGAAGTCTTTTATAAACCGGTAGCATATTCTGTTTCCAAGTCAGGGATATTGAATTTAACCCGTTATCTAGCCGTTTACTGGGCTAAACAACATGTGCGTGTAAATTCGTTAATTATTGCTGGCGTATTTAACAATCAGGAAGAGGCTTTTTTGGACGCTTACTGCGCGAGAATTCCCGTAGGACGTATGGCTAATATTAAAGAATACAACGGTTCTGTCGTTTTTCTGGCGAGCGAAGCATCCCGTTATATGACTGGGGCAAATTTGGTGATTGATGGTGGTTGGACAGCAATATAGATAGTAGAAAATGAAATACATTTCAAATTGGATCAACGGAAAAGAGGTGATCCCAGAAAGGGATATGTGGATCGATAAGTTTAATCCGCATACAGGAAAATTACTAAGTAAGCTAGCAGATTCTTCATCACTAGATGTTAAGGCTGCCATAAGTGCTGCAAGTGAAGCTTTTGCAACTTGGTCAGGAATGACTGCAGTCAAACGAGGCCAAATACTTTCTGATATCGTATCAGACATGAAAGGCAAAAAAACTGAGATGGCTGAGTGCATTGCAATTGAAAACGGTAAACCGTTAAGGGATGCAATTGCGGAAGTAAATGGTGCAATTTTACAGGGCGAGTTTTTTGCGGGGGAAGGGATGCGGCTTTTCGGACGAACCCTTACATCGGGTATGTATGGAAAACAAACCTTTACGATTCGTCAGCCCCGTGGGGTTGCAGGCTTGATTGTTCCAGCCAATACGCCAATTGCAAATATTGCGTGGAAGGTATTTCCTGCTTTAATATGTGGAAACACTGTAGTTCTAAAGGCTGCAGAAGATTCACCCCAGATAGCAAATTTATTTGCTCTGTTGGCCAAATTAGCTGGGCTGCCTGATGGTGTTTTGAATGTTATTCAAGGCCGTGGTAATCCCGCAGGGGAAGCGATAGTAGCAGACCCTCGTATCTCTACAATTAGTTTTACGGGTTCAACTCCTGTTGGTCGAAAAATAGCAGAAGTTGCTGGGAGAAGATTAGCAAGGGTCTCACTAGAATTGGGTGGAAAAAATCCTTTTGTCGTCTGTGATGACGCTGATATCGATCAGGCAGTATATTGGGCTACGCTTTCTGCATTCAGCAATTCTGGTCAACGATGTGCCGCTGGTAGTCGTATATTGATTTTTAAAAATGTGTACGAGTCATTTCGTGAAAAGATTGTCGCGAAAGCAAATGAGTTGAAAGTAGGTGTCGGTACAGAAGACGACCTTGGCCCTGTGATAAACAAGAAACAACAAATGGGTATTCTTGTAGCAATTGAGAAAGCTAAATCTGAGGGAGGGAAGGTGCTTTGTGGCGGTGGATCACCAGTTGATCCTGAGTTAATTAATGGCTATTATATTATGCCTACAATTATCGAAGGACTGGGTATTCATGCGGAATTGAGTTGTAAGGAGATCTTCGGGCCAGTTGTTACTCTTCATCCTGTCGAAAATCTTTCTGAAGCATTAGAAATAGCTAATTCCACAGAATTTGGGTTAACTGCCGCGATTCACACCAAAAGTATTGACAGAGCGATGTGGTTTGCTCAAAGAGTTAAAACGGGGGTTGTAAATATTAATATTGGTACCTTCGGTAGTGAACCCCATATGCCTTTTGGTGGGTTTGGAGCCTCTGGAAATGGAACTCGCGAGCCTGGTACTGAAGGATTGGATGTATATTCCGAGATAAAATGTATCTCCACCATATATCGTGAAAATTTTATTTAATACATCTACAATAATAACAATATGATTAAAATTTTGATAAAAAAAATAATTTTTTTACCGTTAGATCTATATTTTAAAGGGCTCAACTTCATTCGCCCATCATTTATAAGATATTACAGAGAAAAACTAGTTGAAGATAATTCTAAGATATTTTCTGACATAACCCATAAAGCAACTGATAATAAGATCATAGATTTAAAAGTTTTTACTCCCAATGGAATGTGTCTTTATCGGGCAGACTCATTTTCAGTGAAAGAACCAGAAACACTTTCTTGGATAGATAAGTTTGGTAAAGATGGAGTTGTTTTTTTTGATATAGGTGCTAATATTGGATTATACTCATTGTATTATGCTGCAAAATACAAATCAAATGTGTTTGCATTTGAACCATCGCCTTTTAACATTATCATGTTGGCAAAAAATATTAACATAAACAATTTTCAAAAGCAAATAAAAATAATCACCAATCCATTAAGTCAGATTAATAAAATACAATCTCTTGCATATCCGTACTTTGAAGAAGGATCATCATCAGCAGCATTTGGAGTAGAATATGGTGCTGATGGGATGCAATTCAATAAGGTTTTTGAATTTGAAACAGCTGGATTTACCCTTGATTATCTTATTTCAAATGAAATAATTGCAGACTGTCCTAATATTATTAAATTAGATGTAGACGGGATTGAGCATCTAATTTTATCTGGTGCTCGTAAAGTTCTTCAAAGTCCAAATTGTAAATCAATACTAGTAGAAGTTAGTAACAATTTTGAAGCTCAATCTGAATCGATTAAGGAAATCTTGACTTCATCAGGTTTTGTTTTGGATACTATTGAAGAGGAGAAAACATTAGATCAAAGGAATTCCGTTTCCTGGAATCATAGCCATAACCAGATATGGGTCAAACATTGATCACCCATAAATTTACATCCGAAAAATTATCTTAATCATTTCATTTTGAATGAAAACTATTGGTTTTATTCCTGCCAGGTCAGGGTCAAAGCGGGTACAACACAAGAATATTAAAGTGCTAAATGGGCATCCGTTAATAGCTTACACAATTTGTGCAGCGGCTGATTCAGGAATGTTCGATAAAATTGTTTGTGTGACAGATGATGAAACCTACGCATCTGTAGCCCGATATTATGGTGCGGAAGTGCCAATTTTGAGACCTTCAGATATTTCCGGTGACAAATCATCTGATATAGAATGGGTAATGTGGATACTTAATGAGCTCAATGCAAAAGACATGTATGATGCTTTTAGTATTCTAAGGCCTACTAGCCCGTTTCGTCAGCAAGAAACAATAAAGCAAGCATGGGCATTATTTGAAAGTGAGGGGAAATATGCTGATTCACTTCGTGCAATTGAGAAATGCAAACAGCACCCAGGAAAAATGTGGATTAAGAAAGATAAGCGGATCTTGCCTCTGATGCCTTTTTCTAATGGGAATGTACCTTGGCATAGTAGCCAATATTCGGCATTACCTGAAATTTACGTGCAAAATGCGAGTTTAGAGATCGCATGGATAAGCACTGCATTAGAAAAGAAAAGTATTGCAGGTGATTCAGTAATCCCATTCCTTACTGAAGGGTTTGCAGGGTTTGACATCAACGAGCCTCAAGATTGGATATTAGCAGAACACTTCCTTGAGTCAGGCGAAGCTCAATTACCAAAAATTCAACATACACCTTATTTATTTAATAGCTAAAATTATGGGAGACCAAATTGGCCTTGCCGTCAGCGGTACATTGTATTATGTTCCATTTAAGGAATTTAAGAGAATACTAAACCTGGAAGTAAATCCAATAAAAAAGACATCGCTATTTGCAGCAATGTGCAGGATAAATACTCTTTATATGATAGCCCGTTCGGGATCTGGTCATATAGGAAGTAGTTTTAGCAGCATGGATATCATGTCCTGGTTGCAGCTCAATGAGTTACGGACTCCCTCTGAAGGCGATGCTAATTCAACCAGAGATATATTTTTTTCTTCAAAAGGCCATGATGCTCCGGGATTATACAGCACATTTATAGGACTTGGCAAACTGGATTTTGAGTTAATCCACAAACTGCGCCGTATCGGCGGATTACCAGGGCATCCGGATATTTCGACTCCCAATATAATTACTAACACGGGGTCTTTGGGAATGGGTATTTCAAAAGCGAAAGGAATGATTACAGCCAATCGTTTGAAAAACCGTTCAGGGGATATTTATGTTCTAACCGGTGATGGTGAATTGCAGGAAGGGCAGATTTGGGAATCTCTTATTTCTGCTGCTAATAACAAGATGCATGAGATCACTGTTATAGTTGATCATAATAAACTTCAATCTGATACTTTAGTTTCCAAAGTCAGTGATTTGGGTGATTTAGAAGCCAAATTTGCAGCGTTTGGCTGGCATGTAAGTCGTTGCGACGGGCACGATCTGAAGGCTTTTTCTGATTTACTCGCTGCAGGAAAGGAAATTAAAGACCGCCCTAAAGTTATAATAGCTGATACAATCAAAGGTAAAGGGGTATCATTTATGCAGCATACTGCAATAGATTCGGATATTGAACTTTATAAGTTCCATAGTGGAGCTCCAACTGATGATGCCTATGTTAGAGCAGTACAAGAACTAATAGATGATGTAAACGATCAATTGAATTTGATTAATACTGATATTCTTGAGCTTGAAACAATTGTTAGGCCATTGGCCCTGCAGGTCGGGGACCAGCAACGCCTTATTCCGGCATATTCAGATGCTCTGCTGGATCAGGCTGGAAAAAACTCAAATATAGTTGCACTTAATGCAGATTTGATATTGGATACCGGTTTGATTCCATTCCAAAAGCAATTTCCCGATCGATTTATAGAATGTGGTATTGCAGAACAGGATATGGTTTCTCAGGCAGGAGGTATGGCTTTAGCCGGATTATTGCCTGTGGTTCATTCTTTCGCATGCTTTCTGTCTACAAGGCCCAACGAACAGGTCTACAATAACGCTACTGAAAAAACAAAAATTATTTATGTTGGGTCTTTAGCGGGGGTGCTGCCGGGTGGGCCAGGGCATTCTCATCAGGCTATAAGAGATATTGCAACAATGGCATCAATCCCAGGAATGATCGCAATGGAGCCATCATGTGAATCTGAAGTTAAGGCCATGTTCGATTGGTGTATTAACGTTGCTACTGGACCATGCTACCTCCGAATAAATTCACTGCCATGGCTGATCACGTATCAGAAAGCCCCAGTTCAAAATGTAGTACTGGGTTGCGGTCAGGTTTTAAGAGATGGAAAGTCAATTGCTATAATTAGTCATGGGCCGGCAATGCTTTCATCTGCAGTAGAAGCGGTAGAACAGGTTTATTCAACTACTGGCGTATCAATAAAGGTGATCAATCTTCCATGGTTGAATTATGTTGATACAGATTGGCTTAAGGCGGAACTGGTTGATATTGAAAACGTAATCACCCTGGAGGATCATTACTCAATGGGGGGACAATCAGATTTGATTGCACGGATCCTATCAACGGGTTCAATTGGTCATGCCCAGCACTTAAATATTAGTGTTAAAGGTGTTCCAATTGGTGGAACGAATGCCGAAGTTTTAGCATACGAAGGGCTGGATAGCGCCAGTATTGCTACGACAATATTAAGGATTACAAATAACACTAAAACGAATAATAAATAATATGCTTTTTGAGATCAGCATGCGTACTGCAGATTTAATGTCGATCATTTGCGGGAATACATGTTTTCAACATTGTGAATATTTTTATCATTCAGGAGGAATTTCGAAATGAATATCCTATACACGGGTTTTTCAAAGGGACTTGCAGACGTCCCTGAATATTTGAAAAAGAGACTGAGCTCAATCGAAGATGTTCATTTAATAATAGATGACGAGGATGAGATAAAAACTGAATGCAAAAACTATTTATTAACACGAAATTGTCAGTTAGGACATTTTACAGATGTTATAAAGTATAGCGATATCCCCCTTGATGAAGAATTTTTAAACGAGATGAGCAAATGCGAATCAACTGTATTAAAGATGATGGACCGCTATCAGTTTACTGAACGCTTATTGATTTATGAAGAAAGAATTAATCTTTATCATAAACAGCTTAAATTTTGGTATAACTATTTAGTGAAGGAGAAAATAGATGTCTGTTTTTTTGCTGTTATTCCCCATGTCGTATATGATTTCACAATTTACTGCCTTTGTAAACATTTAGGAATAAAGACATTTATGTTATACAGACTCCCTGTATTACCTCAAAAAAATGTATCGATTTATGTTCTAAAGGATATTAATGAACACATTCCCGGATTGAGGGCTTCTTATGAGAAACACTTAAATAGTTCAACTCCATTGAGTTTGACTCCCAGAATGAGTGCCTATCTTGATTTAAAGGAGGGAAATGAAAATAAAACATTTACTGGAATCGTTTCGTCAAATAAGAATCTGAGTAAATATTTCCAAATTGGTAAATATCTTAATTATATAAAATATAAAGCATCATGGCTCAGGGCATGGATCAAGCTTTGGGGTGCCCCTTTTGATATACTTTATCGATTTATATACAAGGCAAGTATGATCGGGATGGATAAGCCTACCTATATAGATGATCCTGATTTAACTTGTAAATTTATTTTTGTATCGCTGCATTATCAGCCTGAATGTACTACTTCTCCAATGGGGGGAGTGTTTGTTCACCAGGATTTAATGATTGAAATTTTGATGAAAGCCGTTCCGCCGGAGGTTAAGTTATATATAAAACCGCATCCAAGGGAAGGCATGAGTAAAAAACTTTATAGAAGACTGCACGTAGATTCCAGGACAGTTTTTATAAATCCTGAACTAAACTCTTTTAGCTTAATAACTAAAAGTTTGGCTATTGCCACAATTACCGGCACTACAGGATGGGAAGGGTTTTTAAACAATAAACCCATCCTAATGTTTGGAAGTTATTTTTACCAGGATGCCCCCGGAATATATAAGGTAAAATCTATCGCTGATGCTAAAAATGCATTAGCAGCAATTTTAGATAAAAAGGAATGTACAACAAATCAAATGGTAATTGCTTTCCTTAAAGCTGTTGAAGAAAATAGTTTTCCAGGCTTTGTGGATTCACGATATTCCCCATTGTCAGGTTTAACAGACGAGGAAAATTGCACGAATATAGCTAATGCATTTTCAGTTGCAATTTCGAATTAATTCACTGCGTTAAATTGGTAAAAAAGTAATATGGCCAAAATTTTAATTACAGGAGCCGAAGGATTTATCGGTTCACATTTGACAGAGGCCCTTGTTCGATCGGGCTTTAATGTTCGTGCTTTCGTCCTTTATAATTCATTTAATTCCTGGGGTTGGCTTGATCATAGCCCGCCAGAAATCAGGAATGAACTCGAGGTATTTACTGGAGATATTCGTGATCCTAATGGCGTTAGAGAAGCAATGAAGGGATGTGATATAGTATTTCATCTGGCGGCCCTGATAGCAATTCCATACTCTTATCATTCGCCTGATACTTACATTGATACAAATGTTAAAGGCACATTAAATATTTTGCAAGCTGCCAGGGACAACAATATTAAACGTGTTTTAGTTACCTCAACCTCTGAAGTATATGGAACAGCACAATTTGTACCTATTACCGAAATGCATCCCAAACAGCCGCAATCACCATATTCTGCTTCAAAGATTGGGGCTGATGCAATTGCAGACTCATTCTATAGATCATTTAATTTACCGGTTACTATAGTAAGACCCTTTAATACATTTGGGCCAAGACAATCTGCGCGAGCCGTTATCCCAACTATTATTACCCAGTTATTGAACGGTGTTAAAGAAATTCAATTGGGTGATGTCACTCCGACAAGGGATTTGCTGTATGTGAGAGACACAGTAAGCGGTTTTTTAGAAATTGCAAAATGCGATCAATTAATAGGCCACGAAGTAAATATTGCAACCCAAAGTGAAATTTCAATTGCCGATTTGGCTCATAAGATCATCTCCCAAATAAATCCTGAGGCAAAAATTATAAATAGTAAGGATAGAATCAGACCTGAAAAATCCGAAGTTTTTAGGTTGTTTGGATCGAATGAAAAGTTGAAATCCTTCACTCCATGGGAACAAAAATATTCCTTTGATGATGGACTAAATCAAACGATAGAATGGTTCAAGGAAAAGGATAATTTAAAACAATATAAACACGATATCTATAATGTCTAGGAACACTGATATTATTAATTTTGTTCAGTCCACCTTTGGTAGTAAAGAATTTATTCCTCTGCATGAACCAAGGTTCAGAGGCAATGAAAAAAAATATTTGCTTGATACGATTGATTCAACTTTTGTGTCATCGGTTGGTGCTTATGTTGATAGGTTTGAAGTAACCATGGCTGAAATAACCAAAACAAAAAAAGCTGTTGCAACTGTAAATGGAACGTCTGCTCTTCAGGTCGCATTACGGCTTGTTGGAGTAGAACAAGGTGATGAGGTTATTACTCAGGCTCTGACATTTATTGCTACTACAAATTCAATCATTTATAATGGGGCAAGTCCGGTATTTATTGATGTAGATATTGAGACAATGGGCTTATCTCCAAAAGCAGTAAGACTCTTTTTGGAAGAATTCGGAGAACTTAGAAATGGTATTTGTTTCAACAAACGAACAAATAGGAAAATTGCCGCCTGTATGCCGATGCATACTTTTGGATTTCCAGTAAACCTGGACGAACTTATTAAGGTGTGTAATGACTGGAATATCCCTATAGTTGAGGATGCTGCTGAATCAATTGGAAGTGAATATAGAGGGATGCCGACTGGGAGTTTTGGGAAGGTTGGAGTTTTCTCTTTTAATGGAAACAAAATTGTTACAAGCGGCGGCGGTGGTGCAATTGTAACAAATGATATTAATTTAGGAAACAAAGCCAAGCATTTAACTACAACTGCAAAAGTTTCACATCCATACGAGTATGTACATGATGAAATAGGGTATAATTTTAGAATGCCGAATTTAAATGCTGCCTTGGCCTGTGCACAGCTTGAACAATTACCGGGTTTTGTTGAAAAAAAGAGAGTTCTTGCCAAGGAATATGAACAGTTTTTTAAGGATCTGGGAGTAAAATTTAGAACTGAAACACCCGATACTAAGGCAAATTATTGGTTAATGTGTATCGAATTGGAAAACAAGGTAGAGCGCGATCAGTTTCTGCTAGATACTAATAACAATAAAGTGATGACTAGGCCGATTTGGCAACTAATTTTCAAGTCCGCCTTTTATTCTGGTTTTCAAAAGGATAGTCAGAAGAACGCTATGTTTTTAGAGGAAAGAATTGTAAATATTCCAAGCAGTGTTAACTAACAAAGATATTGCAATAATTGGTTACTCCGGCCATGCTCTTGCAGTTGTTGATTCCCTATTAGAGTTAAACAGTCGACCTAAGTATTATATTGAAAAGAAGGAATACGACAATAATCCATTTCAGTTAGAATATATTGGTTGCGAAACTGACCTGCATTTTAAAGGCTGGCAAATGGATTTAAGTATTGTTCTGGGGATTGGTGACAATAAAATTAGAGAAGGTATTGGACAACTTGTTTTAAGCAAATCGATGGTTCTCAAATCAGTTGTAAATCCATATAGTTCGATTTCTAAACTGTCAAATTTTGGAAGAGGTCTATTTATATCCAGAGGTGTTTTAGTAAATGCGTTTGCGCAAGTGAAAGATTATGTAATATTAAACACAGGATGTATAATTGAACATGAATGTATAATTGATGATGCGGCGCATATAGCTCCTGGAGCTGTTCTAGCGGGTAATGTTAAAATTGGCAAACGTACATTTGTCGGGGCTAATTCAGTAATAAAGCAAGGAGTGGTAATAGGAGATGATGTAATCATAGGTGCAGGCTCTGTTGTAGTAAGAGATATACCTAGCAATTCAAAATATGTTGGAAATCCTGCAAAAGAAAAATTATGATAAAAAGAACTATTGTTATAGCAGAGGCTGGTGTCAATCATAATGGCGATCTTAGTCTTGCTAAAAAATTAATCGATGCTGCCTCGGCCGCAGGAGCAGATTATATAAAATTTCAAACGTTTAAGTCAGAGAAATTAGTCACCAACAAAGCGCTAAAGGCTGATTATCAGATAGCCAATATGAATGGAGAGGTAACTAACCAACTTGAAATGTTGAAGAAACTTGAACTTCCAGAGCAATGGCATTTTGAACTTGTTAAATATGCTAGTGATAAACATATCAAATTTTTATCAACCGGCTTTGACAACGAGAGCATCGATTTGTTATGCAAGCTTGATATTGATTTTTTCAAAATACCTTCAGGTGAAATTACTAATAAGCCATTTCTAATTTATATAGCAGAAAAGAAAAAACCTGTAATAATATCAACAGGTATGGCGACAATGGGCGAAATTTCGGATGCGCTAGAAATTCTAATTACAAATGGTTTAGAAAAAAAGGATATCAAGATACTACATTGTAATACTGAATATCCAACACCAATGAATGACGTCAATTTATTAGCTATGAAAACGATAAAGGACGAATTTCAGGTGGAGGTTGGTTATTCAGATCATACTCTTGGTATAGAGGTTCCGATCGCCGCGGTTGCATTAGGAGCTAGCGTAATAGAGAAGCATATAACACTTGATAAAAGTCTTCCCGGCCCCGATCATAAAGCATCTATAGAACCAATGGAATTAATTCAAATGGTTCAAGCAATTAGAAATATTGAAAAGGCTATAGGCTGTTCGATAAAGGAGCCAAGCTCATCTGAGTTTAAAAATATCAACCTTGCAAGGAAAAGTATTGTTGCATCCCGGGATATTAAACAAGGTGAAACATTTTCGAAAGACAATCTTACTACCAAACGGCCAGGAACAGGTATTTCACCAATGAAATGGGATGACGTTATGGGTAAAATAGCAGATCAAGACTATAATATAGATGATCCCATTTTAATAAAAATATAATCGAATGATAGTAGTAGGGCATCAACCGCAGTATTTTCCGTATATCGGATTTTTTAATAAAATATCTAAAGGGGATATTTTTGTCTTTGCAGATAATATTCAGTTTAATTCAAAAAGTTGGCAACAAAGGACATTAATAAAGAGAGATAATAATCCACTATTACTTACAATACCCGTAAGGAAGAAAGGACATTATATCCAAGATATTAATAAAGTCGAAATCATTGATGATGGTTGGAGGAGGAAACATTGGGCATCAATAAAATTAGCTTATCAGAAATCGCCGTATTTTGATCTTTACAGAGACGAGCTAGAAGAGTTCTACAATTTCAAATGGACATTACTTTCGGATTTTAATATTCAAACTACACTATACTTTATAGAGAAACTTGATATAAAATTTAAAAAAATATTGAAAGGCTCAGAACTAAATATTGAAGGAAATAAGACAGACCTCCTTATAGATATTTGTAAAAAAACAAATTGTGATACATATATTTCTGGTGAGGGGGCAAAGAATTATTTTGAACCATTAAAATTTGAAGAAGCTGGTTTAAAACATATTTTCATTGAAAATAAGAATATACCATACAAACAACTCGGCGATACATTTCTAGGTGGTATGGCTATAATAGATCTATTGTCTATGTATGGTCCTGAGGCAGCAAAATTAATTTAATAAAATTTAAAAGATATGTCCAAAGATAATTTAAAAGGTTGGGATGAATATGCGAAGAATGGGAACTCAATATGGCCTTCTGAACATTTAATTCGGTTTTTTAATAATAATAAAAAAAATTGGGAGAGAAAAACAGTATTGGAAATTGGTTGTGGCTCAGGCAGGAATTCACTTTTTCTTGCTAAAGAGGGTTGTGATTTAACAATTACTGACATATCTGAAATAGCTATTAATAAAGCATTGGCATTATTAAAGGAAAATGGATACTCATCAAAATATTACTTTGGTGATATCACAGAATTTATTCCTGAGTCATATAATATAGTTATTGATATTTCATCTCTGCAACATTTGTCATTGTTGGATATAAAGAAAACGGTATTAGAAATATATAAAAAGATGCCTAAAGGCGGTAAGTTTTTTTCAGTTACAAAGAGAAGAAATGATTCAATTTATAGCTTAGGGGAAAAAATCAAT
The DNA here is from genome assembly GCA_964356005.1 of uncultured Sphingobacterium sp. Classification (GTDB taxonomy): domain Bacteria; phylum Bacteroidota; class Bacteroidia; order Sphingobacteriales; family Sphingobacteriaceae; genus Daejeonella. The sequence continues at coordinate 7,241 of CAYHGN010000039.1, read as the reverse complement.
GAAACTGAAGTTTATTTCAAGGCCGGTATTCCAAAGGTGTATTATGAAGCAAACATAACTTTTTTAACTGAAGAACAAATTCTTGATATATATTCTGTATTTACTAATGTCGAAATTAATTACGAAGATTGGACCTATAACTCAATGACAGAAACAAATTCTCATTGGATTATCACAGCTGAAAAATGACAAAATGATCACTTTAGAACCAAGGCCCAATTTCAGAAGTATAGTCACCGCGATGTACAAAAGTGGAGGTAATGTCTACGATGAAATTTACTATTTGAATTCCGGAAAATCCTCGTTTTCCGTATTAATTGATTATTTTAAAAGTATCGGTATTATTAAAGATAAAAATGCAAGCGTTTTTATGCCCAAATGGATCGGTTCACCAGTTTATCAGGAAATTGCAAGTAAAGCCATCCCTTCATCTTCAAGTCAGGCTCAGCATGATATATATGTCATGTATCATCAGTATGGTTTTCCGCAGAATGTCAACGCTTATTTAGGTGAAATAAAAGGTAAGAATCCAATAATAATAGAAGATTGTGCACATCGTATTGAGGGGTCAGTAATTGATAATACTAAACATCATATCGAAACATATGCAATTTTTAGTTTAACCAAATTTACATTTGCATTTATGTTGGGAGGGATATATACAACAGATAAAAATTTTCATCAATGGATTTCTGGTTGGGAAAACGGGAAAAAGCATTCAATTCTAATGAATTTATTTAAGTTGATTGATGAATATCATATCAGGACCAGAAAATTTGAGAAAAGAGATTTATTTACTAAAATAAGGAAAATGTATTTTTCAATTTTTAATGAGTACCCCAGGCCTTTAGATGTCTCAATTTCATTGTTTAAAAATAATATTAATGATGAAGTCAATAGACGGACATCAATTTATAAATACATTACTAGTCAATTATCCGAATTCAATATTCTTCCTGAAAATTGGGATAAAGTCAAATCTCCTTATGCTATACCATTAAGAATCAATGACGAAAAGACTTCAAAACTACTGCTCAGTTTAAATGAGATGAACATCCGTGCAAATCAATACAATTTTGATTATGCATTAAATAACTTAAATCCTTTATTTGAGAAGAGTCTAGTTATTCCTTGTAATTCAGACCTTTCGGATATTCAGGTTGAATTGCTTTGTGAAAAAATTGTTGCTCAGATTAAAAATTGAAATTCTTTCAACACTTTTTCACTAAATAAATGGATCGTTATGGGAAATTGCACTGATGAATTCTATATGCTGTTAATACCTCCTTCATTTCAAAAATATTGGGGGCTCTATGAAGAATTCACTAACTTTGGTTAATGGCCGCTTAAAACTATAACGGACTATTTATAGGTATGTTCACTAACTTTAAAACAAAAAATGATGAAAACAATTAAGACAATTGGATGCGGCTCTACTGAAGACGAAAATGAAAACCGGAAAAAATTGGTAGAATTATTCAACCAGCGACCTATTCCGGATAATGAAATTTTATCAAATCTTCCTTTATTCTTAAAAAGAATAGATTTAACCAAAATTCTGTTTGCTAATGATTTATATCAAAAAATTATAGACATAAATGGAGTTATAATGGAGTTTGGGGTTAGATGGGGCCATAACTTGGCTTTATATGAATCTTTACGAGGAATAATGAACCATATAACCATTCAAGAAAAATCATTGGGTTTGATACATTTGAAGGTTTCGCATCAATTGACTCAAAGGATGGAAAGAACGATATAATTGAAGATGGTTCATTCAACGTAACAGATGGATATGAAAAATACCTTGAGAAAGTTTTAGATTGTCTTGAAAAGGAAAGCCCGGTTTCTCACATAAAAAAGAGTTCTCTTGTGAAAGGAAATGCAATTGAGCAAATTGATGTCTATCTAAACGATCATCCGGAAACAATTATTGCTTTTGCTTATTTCGATTTTGATATTTACGCCCCTACCAAAAAATGTCTGGAAAGAATATTAAGTCATTTAACAAAAGGATCAATTATAGCTTTTGACGAACTAAATCATTCTATTTTTCCAGGTGAAACCTTAGCTCTAAAAGAGGTTTTAGGTCTTACTAAATATTCTATTCGAAGGAGCCCTTTCTCTAGTTACCAATCTTACCTGGTAATCGAATGATTTATAATTCTTGACTCATAGTTTCTTAGCTTTGTCCAAAAATGTCGACTTAACATTTTTGGACAAAGTTGGAGTTCTTATTAATCATATCAAAAATCTTGTCATAGGAAGCAGTATTAAACAGTTCAACCGAATCCTTACCTTGGCAAACAATTGATAGTTATCTTTTTAAATTCCAAAATTAAATTTATTGGCACTAGCACTATATCATTTGGTGATAATATATAAATGAAAAAAATTATTTTAATAACCGGAATAAGATCCGAATATGAAGTTGTCTACTCGGTTTTAAGGGCGTTAAAAAAGATGAAGGACGTTAGTCTAGGAATAATCTGTACCGGAGCGCATAACTCAAAAATGTTTGGGTTGACAATAGAGGAAATGCGGAATGACGGGTTTAGTATTGTTGGCGTCATCGAGAACCTGTTAAACTCTGATTCACTTGTAGGAAGAGCAAAGTCTACCGGAATTTTATTAAGCAGTTT
>CAYHGN010000039.1:2091-4499 GCA_964356005.1 uncultured Sphingobacterium sp. | reverse complement strand
AATTAGAAAATAAGAAGATCATTGTTGTTATACAGCATGTTGTGCATCAGGAATCTGATTTTGCAAAAGATCAAATGACCTGTACTTTAAATTCTTTAAAAGATTTTGATGCTAATATTATTATTATTAGTCCAAATTCAGATAGGGGTAGTATAGAATTAATTTCTGTAATAAGCGAATTTGTAAGTGATAATCATAATTATTATAATTTTGCTAATTTGCCAAGAGATATTTTTATCAATTTATTAAGGTATGCTGATTTATTGATCGGTAATTCAAGTGCGGGCCTTCTAGAAGCACCACTATTAAAGCTACCAACTATTAACGTGGGCGAAAGACAAAGGGAAAGGAAGCATTCGAGTAACGTTATTTTCGTGCCTTTTAATGAAAAGAAAATCCAGCATGCAATAAAAAAATCTTTGTACGATTCAGAATATCTGAAAAAGGTCAATAAAGCTAAAAGTATTTATGGAGACGGAAAATCAGGCCAAAGGATCGCAAATATTTTGGTTAGATTTACAGACATGAAATCCAAACTTCTGGCCAAAGACATTACTTATTAATTAAATGAAAATATTGGTTGTTTCTGTTCATCCTGACGATGAGACATTAGGTTGCGGAGGTACTTTATTTAAACATAAGAAATCGGGCGACACTTTAGCGTGGATAATCGTCACTAATGTGAAAAAAGAGTACGGGTATTCTGATGAGCGCGTTAAATCAAGAAATGAGGAAATATTGAAAGTTTCTAAAGCTTACGATTTTCAAAAGACATATATCTTTGACTTTAAGCCGGCTGGCTTAAATAGTTTGACACAAACAGACTTGATAGATAAGTTTGCTTCTGCAATTGATGATTTTAAACCTGATACTATTTACCTTATAAATAGATCAGATGCCCATTCAGATCATAGATATGCATTTCAAGCTTGTTATGCGTGCACAAAATCATTTAGATACTCATTTATAAAGAAAATATTAATGTATGAATGTATTTCAGAAACTGAATTTGCACCACAGGTATCTGAAAACATATTTATTCCTAATTATTTCGTTGATATCACAGATTTCATCGATTTAAAAGTTGAAATAATGAAAACGTATGAATCTGAACTCGGAGTGCACCCATTTCCAAGAAGCATCGAAAATATAGAGACCTTGGCAAAATATCGGGGCGCAATTGCAGGTGTTAAATATGCGGAAGCCTTTCAACTTATAAAATTCATAGACAAATGAGTGACTATTTAAAACACCTTGTTTCTAATGAAATAAATGCCATTAATGCTCTCAAAATACTAAATGATCTAGGTACTGACGCGATACTATTTGTTGTAAATGACAGAAATGTATTACAAGGATCTTTAACTGATGGTGATATAAGAAGAGGATTGCTTAAGGGTTACGACATCAATGACCGGGTTACGAGATTTATACAACCCAATCCAAAATATTTGATGATTGACAAGGTTGATGTAAGTAAGATAGTGTCACTTAAAGCGAATGGATTTAAAATAATACCTATTGTTGATTGTGACAATGTGGTTATTGATTTATTAAATTTCAGATTTAAAAAATCATATCTTCCAATTGATGTTTTGATAATGGCCGGGGGCCGGGGGGTAAGATTAAAACCCCTGACTGATTTGACTCCTAAGCCATTATTAGAGGTTGGTGATAAGCCAATAATACACCTTTTGATTGATCATTTGACATCTTTTGGGGTTAAAAATATCACTATCAGTGTTAACTATTTAAAAGAAAAAATCATAGGTTATATTGACAATAATAAGTTTGATGCAGAAATCAATTTTCTTGTTGAAAATAGACCCTTAGGTACAATAGGGGCTGCTGCTGATGCAAGTTTTAGAGATGATGTCGTTACTTTAGTAATAAATTCTGATATACTTACAAATTTAGATATTAGTGATTTTGTTTCAGATTATTTACAGAGGAATGCAGATATTTCGATATTTACGATTCCATATTCGACTGAAATACCCTATGGAGTAGTTGAGATGAAAAAGGGACAGGTGGTTTCTTTAGTCGAAAAGCCTTTTATAACAAAAGAAATCAACTCTGGCATATATTTAGTTAAGTCCAGTCTCTTTAGCTTAATTCCTAAAGATACCTTTTATAATATGACTGACTTAATTGGCGCATGTATACTTCAAAAGAAGAACATTGTCTCATATTCTTCGCCTGATTATTGGCTTGATATTGGTAGAATAGAAGATTACCAGAAAGCCCAGCATGATGTTAAAACTATTTACAAATGATTGATTTGGACAAAACCCTGTTTTTGATAATGGCCCGAGGCGGGTCAAAAGGGATTCCTGATAAGAATATAAAATTATTAAATGGTAAGCCAATGATTTTGTATTCAATTGATCATGCACGATTTTTTGCAA
>CAYHGN010000039.1:0-1991 GCA_964356005.1 uncultured Sphingobacterium sp. | reverse complement strand
AGTGATTTGGATATGGTTGTTTCGGTCAAGGTTGCTGATGCGAATCCCTATTATAATCTTTTTGAGGAAAATCACAGCGGATTTCTTTATAAATCTAAAGAATCGTCCTATAAGCGAAGGCAGGATTGTCCGTTGGTTTATCAATATAATGGGGCAATTTATATTATCAACGTGGCTTCATTATTAAAAACACATACCTCAAATTTCAAAAAAATTAAAAAGATAGTAATGGATGATAATAGTTCAATTGACATCGACAAGCCAATTGATTTTGTCTTGGCAGAAATTGCAATTAAATCATAATTGACTAGAATTTTCCTCAGCAGAATATCCGTTGATTTATTCTAAATCAATTATTACTCCATTTATTTGACCAAATTTGATTTTTTCACTCCAATGCGTGAAAAAAATCGTGTAAAGTTAACTTTGTGATTTCACATTCAACAAAACTGTTTAACTAGAATATTTTAGAAGCTATAAAATGATAATCTATTTAGTGTTGGAAATTGCCGTACGGGAATTATCAAGTCACCTTTTATTTTCGGTTTTGGCGGCATCCAGAGGACATCAGGTACTTATTGGACCAACAAATGATATATGGCTATATAAGAGGTTGAAACTTTTGCCACCCGGTGCGTTAATGGTAAAAAACATGAATGTGCCATTGCGCTCCCAGAATATGTATGCCAGTTTTATAAAGGACGGTTTTGATATGTATTGTCATGAGGCAGAACCTGCTATATTATGGTCTGACTTTGAAGTTTTTCTTAAAGCGTATTGCCTCACTAGTGATCAATATTTGCCTTTTAAAGGAGTATTTTGTTGGGGGGAAAGAGATTACACGGAATACACTAAATTATTTAGTGACAAGAAGGATATTTTTCATATTACCGGATCCCCCCGTATAGATCTTTGGTCGCCAAATTTAAGAGCGTTCTGGCAGAGAGACTATCTTGAAGCATTGCAGCCATACATCTTGTTTGTATCCAATAATAGTTGGGTAGTCGGGAAAAGGCATTGGTCTGAGTTTTTAGCAATACAACGTGATCTTGAATTAACAGAAACGGACGAAAGCGAAAGAGAATTATATAAGACCATTCAGAAGGACATGATAATGGTTGAACATGCTGTTTTCTCACTCAGGGACCTCGCTCGCGAGCACAAAGAGATTAACTTTATTGTACGTCCACATCCTTGGGATAATGAAGATTATTGGAGAGTCGCGCTTGGCGAGCATGAAAATATAAAGGTCATTTACAGAGATAATCTTTCACCATGGATTGTGGGAGCCACGGCTATAATACATAATAGCTGTACATCAGCTGTTGAAGCGGCAGTGCAGGGTATTCCCGTAATCAGCTACGTGCCGTCAGAAATAACTGATATGTCTGATATTGCAAATAATTGTGGAGTTAGAGTAAAGAATCATCAGGAGTTGAATTCTGCAGTTATAAGTGTTTTAGCTGAAAGCAAAGAACAAAAAAAATCTGAGGGATTGCCGCCATTACTTAGTCCCTTATTGTCCACTGATCACGAACTTGCTTCTTTGAAAATAATCCGGGAAATCGAAAAACCGAGTGAAGCTTTTGGGTCCAATAAAATTGATGGTTATAGTCTTCTAGCTATTACAATGGCGAGACAATCGAAATCGATAATCGATAAAGTGAGAAGGATAGATTTAAGTTATCAAAACTATAAGTTTAATAAAAAAGAGGTAAAAGAAACCATTAAAAGGATGTCAGACTTGCTGGGGGTCCCTTGTCCAAAGGTCAGATTCGTATCAGATAGTACTATCCTAATTGGCTGAAATTCTTATTCTAAATAAAAAAGAAACATATATTCATTTTGGGAAAAGCAGGAAATGTAATAAGGATTATCATACTAGCTATTTCTATTTTGTTGATAAACAAAATCAATACTTTGATTATTTTGTTTATATGGGAATTCTTATTGATAAGCTATTTAGCCTCAATATTAAAATCAAAATATTC
>CAYHGN010000038.1:0-28076 GCA_964356005.1 uncultured Sphingobacterium sp. | reverse complement strand
AATATTACACAACTAATTCACAAATATTGTCCAACTAATAAGGGGTCGGTACAGTGTACTGGTGTTGAATTAAACGACAAACTTTTAATTTCAGATACATTTAATAAACCATTAAACATGTTACATGATTTTACAGCTCCATTTTTTCATTACTTAACCAGTAACTATCATTTTAGTTTTACCTCAATTTATAACGAACACAGTCCTTCCGAAATACAATTTGCAACTTCGGTTAAAGGAAATTTTATGCAAAAAACAATGGGTTCTTCAACCTATCAAATTAAGATAAATGATGAAAACGAAGTGGAGTTTTCACTAATCAATCATCCTCAATCATTTAAAACCGTTTTATGCAAAAGTTTCTGATTGGTTTTTTAATGTTGTTGAGTTTATCGGCTGTAGCCCAAAAAACTTCTTACCAAACAGTAGATAGTGTTTCGTATTATTTGTACGAGCAAAAAATGTGGGATAATTTAAAAGATTATGAAAAACTTGCTAAAAAAATGGGCTACAATTATCATTATTTAAACCTAAGAACCGGAATAGCTTATTACCAATCAAAACAATATTTAAAAGCAGAAAAATATCTCAATAATGCTTACAAACAAAATCCATCGAGCAAAGTAACAGCCGAATATTTGTATGCCACTGCACTAAAAAATCAAAATACTTTTTTGGCTGGAAAATTACATTCATCGGTTACCAACGATACGGTTAAGTTTACTCAACTTGTCAGTAATATTAATTTAGAAAGTGGTATAAAAATTTCGTCAGATAAAAATGTGGCAGGAAATGCAAATTACTACTCAGTTGGTTTGGGGCATTTGCCATCAAGAAAAGTAGCGGTATTTCAAAGTTATCTTTTTCAAAACCAAAAAAACAACAATTGGGGAGAATACAAACAGCACCAATATTATGTGGGAGCATCTGTTTCTTTAGGCAATAACTGGTCGCTCGATTTAGGAACTCATTTGCATCAATATACATCTGTAATTGATTTTAAATACGATACTACCAAAACAAGTTCAACACCACCGAAATTTGCAGGTGATTTTAAAGTTGATTCAAATTATATAAAACACTATTTATTAATGGGAAATTACAAACAACAAGGAGCTTATTTTTATGCAGGATTTACCAAACGAAAAGGCGGGTTCAAATTTTCTCCGTTTTTTCAGTTCAATGCCGAAACCACTACTTCATCAATTCAAGAAACCAAATGGGTAGAAGAAAAGTTGATAATGTTAAAATCTGGCGTTAAAGAGCAACAAGTTTTAAATAAAGACACTGTAATTAGTGATTTTGATATGCCTTCAAGTGTTCAAAACAAATTAATTGGCTTTAATGTCGAATTTGCTACCAGTGCTGAGAAATTTAAAATTGGGTTAACCTTTAATCAGCCTATTGGCAAAGAAAAAATAAGAGGCTCTTTGTCGCCTTACGTTAAACTCGATTTAAAACGAGTCAACTTTTATTTATCTTATTTTAAAAAAGCGAATATTGGTTTTACAGAATATTATGGATCGGTTTTGGTTAATACTTACGATAACATTCGCCACCGAATTAATTTTAAAACAACTTACCATTTTACACCAAAATTAAATCTAGGTTTGTTGTATCAATATGATAATAAAACAGACGCATTGTCGCTCTACAACTATTCATCAAATATGTTATCATTGTCGTTTCAATTAAAATTTTAAACTCATGAAAAAATCCGTTTCATCAAAAATTGCATTTATTTCGCTTTTACTTTTAACAGTTAATTCTTTTGCTCAAGATTCCAATAAAGCTGTTCAAAGTGCTTTTAGCAAAAGTTATGAATACGAAAATACCTACAAGTATGATGAAGCAATAAAGGTTTTGCAAACCCTTGCAACTTCTTCGCCTTATGAAGTAAACATTAGATTAGGTTGGTTGAATTATTTAAAAGGTGAACACACGCAAGCAGTTGCCTTCTATAAAAAAGCAATTGCTTCAAATCCAGCATCAATAGAAGCAAGATTGGGTGTCGCTAATCCTTTATCATATTTAGGTAATTGGGATGAAATAACCAATCAATACATAGCTATTCTTAAAGTTGATCCAAAAAACTACACTGCAAATTATCGTTTGGCATTGATTTATTACAACAGTAAAAAAGGCACAAAAGCAATAACTTACATCAATACCATCAATACCCTATATCCATTCGATTATGATGTGAATTTGTTATTTGCCAAAATCAATATCGCTTTAGGAAATATAACCCAGGCAAAAAATGCGTTGAATAAATGCCTGCTTTATAACCCAGCAGCAGTAGAAGCATTGGATTTATATAATAAACTGTAAATTTTATAATAAGTGTCATCTTTGGTATACAAGAACTTATTTTCAGGCAGAGAAATCAAATAAGTTGGTGCTGATACATTGGATCTGGGAAGAATTGCTCTATTACAATCTGATTCAAAACAATGGGTGTATCGGAGAGGGAAGATGCTCTCCGAATCCGGTGAAAAAATTTATCCTCAAACTTCATTAATCCGAAAAGGCCTGAGCTCAATTAATCAGGTTGAACAGGTTTATGATATATACAACCATGAATTATGTCGTGAAGGTTTACAGCTTAAACTCCGTTATAATTATGACCGCTGGCTCAATGGTGAAGTCTATCTTTGGAAAGCAATTCAGAAAGAAGCGGCAGGAGGAGAAGGTAACAGCGGACTTAGCTTTGATCAATTAGTTAATTACGATTTGAAAATCAAATAATAGTTTTTTTCTCTTTATTGCTTTGTACCTTAACCGCGTAAAAATGTCTCCATTGGCGCAGTTTGAAATGGTGTATCAGATTAATCTGACTCAATTAAAATTGTATACTGCCCGGAAATCCCTGATTACCCTATTTTTCTTTAATAATATTTATACTTTAGCTTCCACAATGAGAGATTAACCTATTACCTGTAAAACTGCATCATGGCAAAATGAATCAGCCAAATATTCTCAATAAAGTACAAAATCCTTTGCTGGTTTACATCTTAAAATGGGTATCCCTCTCAATTATCGTTGGAATTCTTGCAGGAACAGCCTCCGCCTTCTTCCTGGTTTCTTTAGACTGGGTAACAAATCTTCGTGAAGATAATCTTTGGTTGATTGTATTTTTACCACTTGGCGGACTGATTATCGGCCTATCATATTATTATTGGGGTACCGAGGTGGTCAAAGGTAACAATCAATTGCTGGAAGAGTTTCATAATCCGAAACAGGTTATTCCGTTAAAAATGGCCCCAATGGTATTGCTCGGAACATTAATCACACATCTTTTTGGGGGTTCTGCCGGACGGGAAGGAACGGCAGTACAAATGGGGGCAGCAATCTCCGACCAGTTCAGCAGAATATTCAAACTAGAACAATCTGACCGGCAGATTCTGATTATAATTGGTATCAGCGCTGGCTTTGCATCGGTATTCGGAACTCCAATTGCCGGAGCTGTTTTTGCACTTGAAGTACTGATTCTGAAAAAATACAGGTATGACGCTGTTTTGCCAAGTTTATTGGCAGCTCTGATAGCCGATTACACCTGTACAGCCTGGAATGTTAGTCATACCCAATACAGCATCCCTTCTGTACCAGCAATGAGTGTTGAAAACGTTTTATGGTCAATACTGGCTGGTATAATCTTTGGCCTGGCAGCTATGCTCTTTTCCAAAACGACACATTTCTGTTCAGACATTTTCAAAAAGATAAATTACGCTCCGATCAGACCTTTTATTGGCGGAATCTTTATAGCTGCAGTTATCTGGATAACAGGAACTCATAAATATATCGGATTAGGCATACCGATCATAGAAAGCGCTTTCATAACCAATCTTAATTCTTACGACTTTCTACTAAAACTTTTGTTCACATCCATTACCATAGGAGCCGGATTTAAAGGAGGGGAAGTTACACCTTTGTTTTTCATTGGCGCGGCTTTGGGAAATGCTTTGGTCTGGTTTGTTCCTCTACCCTTAGCCCTTCTTGCCGGCATGGGACTGGCAGCCATATTTGCAGGTGCAAGTAATACTCCCATTGCATCAACAATTCTCGGAATCGAGCTCTTCGGAATGGAAAGTATGTATTTCATTGGCATTGCCTGTGCCTTTTCTTACCTGTTCTCAGGAGGTACAGGCATTTATACTTCTCAAATTAAAGTTGGACCAAAGCATCTGATCTATGTATGGCTCAGATCAAAGAGATCGGGAAATTAATTATTTCAGGCTAAGAATATTTTTTTTCAAATATAACCCAAATCATATAACATTAAAAGACAAATCTTTTTTCTTAATTTACCGAAACATTTACCAAATGTTTATCATGAAAAACCTGAATCTGGATTCATACTCCTTGTATAAATTCGAGCATTTTTTCGAATTATCCCCTGATTTGCTGTGCATTGCAGGTTTTGATGGGAATTGGAAAAGAGTCAATCCTTCTGTTTCGCGTACCTTAGGATATACTAATGAAGAACTCACTTCAAAACCAATAACAAGTTTTGTACATCCTGAAGACAGGCTCAGAACTGAACAATCCCGAGAGAATCTGACTGAAAATAATCCTTTGATTAACTTTGAAAATCGTTACATCACTAAAGATGGAAGAATTGTCTGGCTTTCCTGGACTTCAATGCCTGTTGAAAAGGAAGAACTAATCTATGCAGTAGCGAAAAATATTACGTATAAGAAGAAACTGGAAGAAGAAAGAAATGAGCAACTAGCCAATCTTACAAGAAGTCACCAGGATTTGAAGCAATTGAGTTATGTTACTTGTCATGACCTTAGATCTCCAATAAACAACTTACTTTCATTGGTAGGTCTTCTGGATGATTCAAAAGTTGAGGATCCAGAAATTCTACAGTATCTCACGTTTCTGAAATCATCGGCAGAAAATTTAAGTAAGATCCTCAACAATTCTGTTGATATTTTAACTCAAAAAGATCAGTTGAATATTCAGATTGAAGAATTAAATCTCAATCAGCATCTGAATTCTGTACTTGGTTCAATCCAGTCTATCCTTGAGGGATCCAATGTTAGTATTAAAGCAGATTTTTCTGAGCTCGAAACAATAAAATTCAATAAGAATTACCTGGAGAGCATATTGCTTAACCTGATTACCAACTCAATTAAATATGCCAGATCAGGTATTCCTCCTGTAATATCAATTCACACAAAAAGATTGAATGGCGCTAGTCAACTAATTATTTCTGATAATGGAATGGGCTTTGACATGGAAAAAGTCAGGGATAAGGTATTCGGCCTGAATCAAAAATTTCACGACCATCCTGATAGTAAGGGAATCGGTTTGTATTTGGTATATAATCATGTCAATAGCCTTGGAGGGCGGATTTCTCTGGACAGTAAAATCAACGAGGGTGCAACCTTCACCATTACTTTCAAGGATTAGAAATTAAATTAGTTACTTGTATCTTTTCAGAAATCCACTACACACAAGACAATTGAAATTGCCCCATAAACAGGTATCTTTAGACAGGTAAATTATTCAGGTCTAAATAAATTTACACAACCTTCGCTTCTAGCCGGTTTTACAGCTTTTTAAGCTATTTTTTAGCATAAAGCGAGCCAACCCCTGGGTAATAATCAGAAGAATACTATTTCTGATGCGTAATTATCTTAATAAGAATATGAAACAGAATGAATTTACCCCGAAGTTTATATCCCTACTTCGTGCGGGTTTCAGTAAGCAACAGATTAGCAAAGATATTTTAGCCGGTATAATAGTCGGCATTGTTGCATTGCCATTGGCAATAGCTTTTGCAATAGCCTCCGGAGTTAGTCCTGAAAAAGGGCTTATTACTGCAATTATCGGCGGACTAATTGTTTCAGTTTTAGGAGGAAGCCGGGTACAGATTGGTGGGCCAACGGGAGCTTTCATTGTGATTGTGTATGCCATAGTTCATGATCATGGGGTTGATGGACTAACAATTGCAACCTTTATGGCTGGCTTTTTGATGCTCGGAATGGGTTTTGCCAAACTGGGAAATTATCTGAAATTCATACCCTACCCCCTTATTGTAGGTTTTACAAGCGGCATAGCACTAATCATCTTCTCTTCACAAATAAAAGATTTTCTGGGACTTCCAATAGAAAGTTTACCACCTGATTTTATAGATAAATGGCTGGTATATGGAGATTATATTGGCCAGATTAACTGGATTGCATTTGCAATCGCGCTGGGAACTGTATTACTATCCCTGAACTTTCACCGGATCAGCACTAAGATTCCGGGTTCAATTGTTGTCATTCTGTTAAGCACTGCCATTGTATATTTTTTCAAACTCCCGGTTGAAACTATTGAAAGCAAATTCGGAGAGATCCCAAACAAAATCTCGATGCCTTCTATACCGGGTATTGATTTTGCCACCATTAAACTGCTGATACAACCTGCTATTGCAATCGCTTTACTGGGTAGCATTGAGTCATTACTTTCGGCGGTTGTTGCAGATGGAATGATTGGTGGCAGACATCGTTCAAACATGGAACTGGTTGCACAAGGAGCTTCAAATATCTTTTCAGGATTATTCGGAGGCATTCCTGTTACGGGTGCAATAGCCAGAACTGCAACCAATATTAAAAACGGTGGTAGAACCCCAATCGCAGGGATTGTTCATGCACTGGTGCTATTGCTAATAATGCTGCTTCTTGCTCCTGTTGCAAAACTGATACCCCTATCCTGCCTCGCTGGAATACTTGTGGTAGTTGCCTGGCATATGGGTGAATGGCATCACTTTTTTTCGATGATGAAAAGCAACCGAATGGATGTGCTTGTGCTGCTGACTTCATTCTTTCTGACCGTTTTCTTTGATCTGATAATAGCTATTGAAATAGGGATGATTTTGTCAAGTTTTATTTTTATGAAACGGATGAGTGAAGCAACATCAATAAAAACTGCCGGAAACTTACTCGAACCAAAATCCGAAAATGAAGGAACATTGTTTGAAGATGAACTTACAGGTATACCCAAAAATGTGCTGATTTATGAAATTAATGGGCCTCTATTTTTTGGTGCATCTCAAAAATTTCAGGAAGTAATTACTGACCTTAATAAACAGCCTGAAATTTTAATTCTGAGAATGAGGCATGTTCCTTTTATAGACGCAACCGGCATCAACCGCCTCAGGGAGATGTGTAAGCAGCTCCTTGCTAAGGGAACCAAAATAATAGTTTCAGAAGCTAACCATGAGGTCAGACATGAACTTTTAAAAGCGCAATTGTATACAATAATTGATAAGCATAATATAGTATTGAACATCAATGATGCATTGCAAAGGTCGAAAGAGTTAAATACTACAAATAAAAAGCAAAGAAAAAATTTCAACCTCTAAGTTTTATTTTAAAATAAGAATTTCAAATGATTAGATTGAATTTCATTTTCAAAATAATTGGTATATTTAGTAAACAAAAAACAAAAGAGTATGAAAGCAAATATGGGTAACACCGACAAAATCATCAGAATTCTGGCAGCAATTTTAATCGGAGTTCTTTACTTTATGCAATTAATTTCCGGAACAGTAGCAATTGTTCTTTTGGTTGTAGCAGGGGTATTTATTCTAACCAGTTTTATGAGTTTTTGCCCATTGTATCTACCCTTCGGACTATCTACCGTTCAAAAAGAGAAGAAATAGAATATCAACTAATTAATTCCTGCTCAGACTGATATGAAGGCAAGTGTGATATGCATATTTACCTGATTTTTTGGGCTGGGCGCAAGATGTAATTTTTCCTTTGAAAATTTAATAATATTCCGCTTTGATTTGAGCTTTGAATCAATTATTTTGAAACAAATTATATCTTCTTACGAATAAACCTTTAAGGAACAGGCAATCACAAGGTATTTAATTTATGAGCAGTAATCAGCATTTTTTAAGACTATGGGAAGAGGGACGAACCAGATTTTCAAAACTACTAATAGAAATTAAAGAAGAAGATCTGAAAAAAACTCTTGCCCCTGCTCCTAACTCTGCCGGGTTCATTATCAGACATATTGCGGATGTTGAATTGCTGTTCGCCAAAAACGTATTTAAAACAGAAGCTATCCAGGTCCATGCCCAAACCATTATCGACCAGAGAGATACAGGTGAATGGATTGATCTCAAAGATCTTCTTGAATACAATGAAAAAGCGTATGAGGGCTTAAAAATAGCAATTTCAATTCAGAATGATGAGGCCTGGGAAGATCCCATTAGCACAAAAGAATTTGGCACCAAAACCAAATCTGAAGCACTTGGTCGCATCGTTACCCATACGGCATACCATGCGGGACAATTGGCCCTCATTTTAAAATATGGCCGCTAAACTTTACCAAAACATTCTTAATTTGCCAAAACCAATTTTGAGCCTTAAGATATTTACGATTGATTAACACTCTCTTTAATGAATTCCAAACAGATCTATATCACCAAGATGTCAGGTGAGAAAGCCCTATTCGACGAAGAAAAGCTAAGAAATTCATTAAAGCGTGCAAAAGCTGCAGATGATGTTATTGACAAGGTAGTAGAAAAAGTTAAGACGGAACTGAAAGACTCTATCTCAACAAAAGAAATTTACCGCTTGGCTTTTGCTCATCTTCGCAAGAAGTCCTCCCACTCTGCAGCGAGATATAAACTCAAACAATCCATACTTGAATTAGGCCCAACCGGTTTCCCTTTCGAAGACTATATCAGTGAATTATTGAAATTTAAAAACTATCACACAGAGGTTGGAAATATAGTTGAAGGGCATTGTGTAAGCCATGAGATAGACATTATTGCTGAACGTGGTAACCGACATATCTTACTGGAATGTAAATTCCACAGCGACCAACGTCGTTTTTGCGACGTTAAAGTCCCCCTGTACATACATTCGAGATTCATGGATGTAGAACAGGAATTAAAAAAGAAAATCACGCACAAAGACACAATATTTATTGGAGGGCTGGTTACAAATACCCGATTTTCCAGTGATGCACTCAAATATGGTATTTGTATGGGAATGTACCTTCTTAGCTGGGATTATCCTGCAGGTAAAAGTTTAAAATCGCTGATTGACAAATCGGGTTTACACCCTTTAACCAGCTTACTCAGTTTGAGTAAATTTGAAAAACAGCAATTGCTCGATAAAGGAATCATCTTGTGTAAAAACCTGATTGGCAAAGAAAAACTCTTGAAAGAAATTCAAATTTCAGAGCCAAGAATCAAAAAAATAATTTCTGAAGCAGAAGATCTCTGTTACCGTATGATAGAATAAAACGATAGAATTATTCTGATAAGTCCGGCTAAACTTAAATGATACGCCCATCTTCCATCTCTATGATTCGGTGGGTACGGGCTGCAAATTCATTATCGTGGGTTACGATCAGCAATGATTGATTATATACTTCGGCTAGTTCCTGGAAAATTCCAAATACAATTTCACTATTTTTTTTATCGAGATTCCCGGTTGGCTCATCACCCATGATTATCAAGGGATCATTGATCAGGGCACGCGCAATAGCCACACGCTGCTTTTGTCCGCCTGAAACCTGGTTTGGCTTTTTTAAGGCTTCAGATTCAATTCCCAGAATTTTTAATTTTTCGTAAGCTCTGTGTTCCACTTCTGCTTCTGAGTACTTTCCTGATTTTAAACCGGGAAGCATCACATTTTTTAAAACGGAGAACTCATTTAGTAGATAATGAAACTGAAAAACGAAGCCTATTTTCTCATTTCTGACCATCGCAAGCTCTGCCTCCTTTCTGTTCCTAATACTTTCCCCATCAATCAATAAATCTCCTTCATACTCAGTATCCATGGTTGAAAGTATGTAGAGTAAAGTAGATTTTCCACAACCTGACTTGCCAATTACGGAAACAAAATCTCCCCTATTGACAGAGAAACTGATATCCTTGAGTACCTGGTAGGTAATTGGATCGTGAAAGTACTTGGTAACATTTTTGGCCTCAAGAATTTTCTGATCCATTTTATTTTCCTCTAATAATAATTACAGGATCGATTTTACTGGCTTTCCGGGAAGGGAAAAAACCTGCCAAATAAGTCGTGACAATTGAAAAAATTGCTCCAATAACATAAAATATCGGATTATAATTAACGGGATAAGTTTTTATTGTTGGCAGTGAAGGTGTATTAAAAGGAACCTGATCAATCAATGCAGAAAGACCGAAACCGAAAATCAGCCCAAGGATACCTCCGAAAATACCAATACTAAGCGCGATTGTAATAAAAATCCTGTTTACATCTTTACCTGAAAAACCTGTAGCCTTCAAAATTGCGATTGAATCCATCTTCTCGTAAATCATCATATTTAAAATATTATAGATACCAAAGCCAGCAACAATCAGCAAAGTAATTCCAACTGAATAAGAAATTATGGTCCGTACGGAGCTACCGGTTTCAAATTGAGAATTGGCGGTCTGAATATCAATAGCTTCCAGATCAAATAAATTCTGATACTCCAATGCCATTGCCGGAGCGAGATTAACATCTTTTAACTTGACCTGAATATCAGTGATGTAGGAACCTGACTCCGCCAATAGTTTCTGGGTGGTAGTGATCGATGCATAACTTTGAGTGTTGTCAATATCCTGCAATCCTGATTGAAAAAATCCAACAACCTTTAATGGCATTCGTTCTCCCCTGGATGTTGTAACCTGAATCACATCCCCAATGTCTGCAAGCATCTTTTCTGACAATCCCTTCCCAAGTATAATACTGTTTGGCGTATTTTTCAGATCCACATAATTACCCTCTGTCACGTAATTCTGGAATAAAAATAATTTATTCTCAGCTTCAACGTCTATGCCGTTTATCGCACCAGCCAGATCAATAGCACCAACATTATAAAATACCTGAGTCGTAATTTTTGGTGCGATCCCAAGAATACGGTCATCCTTTTGCAGATAATTCATAATAGCAGCATTATTATAAATTTCCAGACGCTCTTTTTTAGGTTTAACCTTGCTGATAAAATTATAGTAATCCCTGTATTTTTCTGAAAGGCTAAGCGGTTGCTGGGCTGAAGGTCTAATCTCATTATACATGCGGATGTGAGCTGTCCGGTTGATAATTAAACCGTCAAGTAAATCATTTAAACCCGACATAAAACTTAAAAGGCTGATAAACATCGTGATACTAAAAGTGACACCTATTGCAGCAACCAATGTCTGCTTCCAGCGCGCAAGCAATAATGAACGGGAAACGTCAGCGATCAGTTTGTAATTCATAATACAGGCTTTACCAAATCATCATCCGATTTGATACCGGATAGAATTTCTACCTTTTGATAATCTTTCAAACCTGTCTTCACTACCACAGTATCTCCATTGCCTTTAATTACTAGGGAGTCTTTTAATAAATAAGTCCTTGGAATAAGCAATGCACCCGATTTCTCCTGAATTATAATATTTGCCTCAAATGTTATATTGGGATAAATCCGCTCGGGCTTTTGAATAAATTCAGCCTCAACCATAAAAGTTTTGCTTCTATCATTCATCAGCGGATTGATACGACTTACAACAGCCTCAAATACTTTCCCCTTGTAACTATCCAGATTGACCAATACCTTTTGCCCATTTCTGACCAGGAGTATATCATTTTCATCAACCTGCATTTCCAGAGTAAACTTATCAGCAGCTCCTATTACTGCTACCGGGGTTTGAGGATTGACAATCTCCCCTTTTAGCTTATAAATATTGTAAACAATACCATCAAGTTCGCTTTTCAAAGTATAGTCATTGGCAAGTGCTTGAGAAATCGAAAGGCTTTTTCTGGCTTGAGATGCTGCAAAATTAAGTTGCCGCTTCAGATCATTGTACCTAATTAATGCGGATTTGTAGGTGTTTTTTGAGTTTTGCAAGGCCAGTTCACGCTGCTCAAGTTCAACCTTCGTCCCTACCTCCTGTTCCCATAGATTTTTTTGCCTGTAAAATAAAGCGGAATCATTTCGCAACTTATTTCCAGTAAATTCAATCAATGATGCTGCTTCATTAAGTTTACCCTGGTTCGCAGAAAGGGCATTATAATCAGAGAAAATTCTCGCATTTTCAGCATTCAGCTTCTGAACCTCATTGGAAATAGTCAGAATTGGATCACCCTTTTTTACTGTATCACCTTCAATCACAAAGATTTGATTAACAATTCCGCTAACTGAAGCATAAGCCTGATATTGATTCTGGCTTTTCAATACTCCGGATGCATAAACTGATTGAGAGATAGATTCTATGGTCGGCTTGATGGTTTCAACTGAATCACCACAGGAATACAGGAATATGGATAATAGAACTAAAAATCTGATACTCATCGGCTTATATTATACTTGCAAATTTACGTTTAAAATAGACATAAGAATATGACCCCGATCTCTATTTATATCTAAGTAATTATAATTCGGTTTATTGGAATCCGTAGAATACGAGGAGATTAAATATCAAGCCTTATATTTGGTTCCAATGGAAATACTATATCTTCATACCATACAATAATCAATCCATGGAAATGAACTGGCTGCTTATTTTTCAGATAGCCTACCTGCTGGTTCTAATTCTGGTATGCTTCCGGATTATTTACGATACCAAAACGAACGCCAAAAGTCTGGCCTACCTATTATTTGCTGTTTTTGTACCGTTTTTGGGTGTATTATTTTATTTCACTTTCGGTATAAATTACCGAAATCGTAAGATGTACAGCAAAAAGTTGATTAAAAACAGTGAATTATCAGATAAACTACGTGAAAAAATTTATCAGTATTCTAAACAGACTTTTAATCTTAGTGATGCCACCGTTCAAAGTAATGAAGAACTTGCAAACCTCCTTTTAAAGGATACACTCAGTCCTCTGACTTCTGATAATACAGTAAAAGTGATTATCAATGGGGAAAATAAATTTCCGGATGTTTTAGATGCCTTAAAAAATGCAAAAGACCATATTCATATCGAATATTATATTTTCGAAGAAGATCATATCGGAAAGGAGATTGAGCGGATTCTGACACAGAAGGTTAAGGATGGAATTCAAGTCCGGTTCATTTATGATGATTTTGGGAGCCGCGGCATTAGAAAAACAATGGTACCCAGAATGAAATCTCATGGCATTGAATCTTTTCCATTTTTTAAAATTCGCTTTATAACTCTTGCTAATCGTCTGAATTACCGGAACCATCGCAAGATTATTGTTATAGATGGAATAACAGCCTTTGTCGGGGGCATTAATGTTAGTGACCGATACATCAATGATATCAAACATCCGGATAAACTCTTCTGGAGGGATACCCACCTCCGTATTGACGGGCCTGGAGTACAGTACCTGCAATACCTCTTTCTTTGCGACTGGAACTTTTGCGCCGAGCTGGAGCTGGAGCCTAATGATAAATTTTTCCCACCACTGAAATCCATCCCTGTGAAAGGGAATAAAATTACTCAAATTGCAGCAAGTGGTCCGGATTCTCCGAGCCCGGTGATATTGTACGCAATACTTCAGGCAATCAATCTTGCCAGCGAAGAGATTCTAATCACCAGTCCTTATTTTATTCCAAATGATAGCCTGCTTGATGCTCTGTGTATCGCAGCACTTGGTGGTGTGAAAGTAAAAATTCTGGTACCAATGAAGTCAGATTCGAAATTTGTCGATTACGCCGTAAGATCTTATTATTCAGATCTTTTAA
The DNA here is from genome assembly GCA_964356005.1 of uncultured Sphingobacterium sp. Classification (GTDB taxonomy): domain Bacteria; phylum Bacteroidota; class Bacteroidia; order Sphingobacteriales; family Sphingobacteriaceae; genus Daejeonella. The sequence goes on along the minus strand of CAYHGN010000038.1, from coordinate 14,414 downwards.
AGGCAGGAATCGAAATTTTTCAATATTCCAAAGGCTTTATTCATGCAAAAACAATGGTTTGTGACTCTAAAATAGCAATGATAGGAACCGCTAACATGGACTCAAGAAGCTTTGATCTCAATTTTGAAGTTAATGCCATTGTTTATGATAAGCAGGTTGCTCATGAATTAGCTGCTATATTTTATGATGATTTGAAAGATTCTGTTCAATTAAATGAAACAGAATGGACAAAAAGATCTGTTCTTCAAAAATTTATGGAAAAAGCAGTCAGACTTTTTTCTCCTCTTCTTTAGCATGATTCTTCCACCAAAATTTATCCTCAATGCATTATAAATTGACAACCTAATTACAAATTAACTCCCAGGCAATTTATTCCCTTACATATTTAAAAACGAAATTTGCAGTATCCCGAAATAATGATGGAAGTAGCTCAATCTGCTTTTAAACGATAATGTTGCTGCAATAATTAAAAATCTGACATGGAATTAGGCCTGTATACCTTTGCTGATATGTTGCCGGATAACACATCCAGAAGCAAAAACACTTACCAGCGTATAAATAATCTGCTTGAAGAAATTGAGCTTGCCGACCAGATTACGCAGTATCTACTCCTGCTATTATTCTTGCGGCAGCAGCGGTAAGAACCAAAAAAATTCGGTTAAGCAGTGCTGTTACGGTGCTGAGCTCGGATGATCCGGTAAGGGTATTTCAGGATTTTGCCACCATAGATCAGCTATCCGGAGGCCGGGCAGAGATCATGGTTGGCAGAGGTTCTTTTATTGAATCTTATCCTTTATTCGGGCATAGTCTTCAGGATTATGATGAACTCTTTTCAGAAAAACTAGACCTGCTCCTTCAAATTAATCAGTCGGAGGTAATTAGCTGGAAAGGGAAACACCGTCCTTCGTTTGATAATCGTGGAATCTACCCTCGGCCTTTCCAGGATTCACTTCCGGTTTATATTGCAGACAACTCTCAGCAGGCAGCGGATGAATTATATCCATCTTATGCCACTATGATGAATCGTATCGGACAGGAACGTGGCTGGTCACCTTTGAGCCGGCAGCAATTTGAATATTCCCGCTCAGCAAAAGGAGCATTATTAGTAGGGAGCCCGCAGGAAGTAATCGATAAGATTCTGTTTGAACATGAATTATTTGGGCATACCCGTTTCCTTGCTCAGATGAGTATGGGAGATATGCCACATAAAAATATTCTAAAATCGATTGAACTATATGGCTTAGTCGTGGCACCTGCGGTAAGAAAGGCGCTGGGCAAATAAGAGATATCAATATTCACCTTACATTTTCTTTTTCTCAACTAATTCATGATATTTCAAGTACTGAGGCAATGCTGCTGAGCCATACCACTGAAAAAGTTCAGCATCCAGTAATTTTGATTGAACTGCCGGATCAGAATCTACTAATAGCCTGCCTTCTTCAAGACTGGGTGCATTCAAAATGAATATGCCCCTGTAGTTTTTGTCGTTTTTCTTCATGGGCCCGGCAACAATCAATTTCCCGGAATCTGCCAGGCGTTTAATATTTTGCATATGACCCATAAACAGACTGTCGCTTATTTTTTTCTCAGGACTATAGCTTCCTGTCTTAAGTATAACAAAAACATACATTTTCATACCATAATCATCCCCACCCATAGACTCGGCTAAAACCTTGTCATATTTGGGATTATTAACCTGCCCAAATGTGAACAAAGCAGAAAACATTAAAACTGTTGCAAAAAATGTGCTCCTCATGATTAAAAAATTAAGATTTTTGTAAGATCAGCTAAATTAATATTATTCAAAATAATGTAATTTCAGAACAGACCCAAATCTTAAACCCTTGATACATTAGACCTGATTTATAATTAATTAGAAAGATATATTTTATTGATTAATGAAAGAAATTAAAGCTATAATTAAAGTTTATGATGAGATGGATAAAGCCTCTCAGCTTGCTGCATTGGCAACTGTTGTGCGGGTTGAGGGCTCTTCATACAGGCGTACCGGAGCCCGGATGCTGGTGATGGACAACGGTACCTGGATTGGCGGTATCAGTGGTGGCTGCCTGGAAGGTGACGCACTAAAAAAAGCCCGACTTGCGATCAGTAGCTCCCGCCCAACTTTGATTACTTATGATACCAGCGAAGATGATCCGCATCAGATAGGAGTCGGACTGGGTTGCAATGGAATTATCGACGTACTCTTTTGTCCCTTGGATTTCAATGATCCGCAAAATCAGGTGGAGATCTTAAAATCATGTATTCAGGAAAGTAGAGACATCCATACGCTGATTAGTATAACTAATTTAAGTGGCGAATGGCAATTGTCTAAAACCGGACAAATAATCAAATATGATGGGTACGACAGCCTGAATATTTTTGGAGACGAAATTCTTGAAACTGAAATTGATGAACAGATTCAACATCAGATAACTGAGAAAAAATCAGCGCCACACAGCTTCTTGAGTAAGGATGGCCGGACGGTTGATATTTTTATTGAGATTTTACCCCCGGAGATCCATGTGGTTCTAATGGGACATCAGTACGATGTTTATCCGATGAGCCGCCTGTTTAAAGAACTTGGCTGGCGGGTAAGTATTGTTGCTGAATTAATTAAAGTCAATTCATTAATTAAGAGCATTGCAGATGAAATCAGAACACCAGCTGAATTCCCGGAATTGATGATTGATGAGCATACAGCTATCATTCTCATGTCGCATGATTATAAAACGGATAAAAAAAATCTCCCAAAAGTACTGAACACTTCCGCAACTTATATTGGAATGCTAGGGCCGAGAGTCCGCTCAGAAAGAATATGGGCCGAATTAGAACAAGAAGGAAGAGCAATAATAGGAGATGAAATGGCAAGAATTTACGCCCCACTTGGACTTGATATTGGAGCCATTAACCCGGAAGAAATCGCCCTATCACTGGCTGCAGGAATTAAGGCGGCATTTTCAGGAAGGGATGGAAAATTTCTAAGGGACAGAAGATTACCTATCCATCCAAGAAATTAAGAAGAAGATGTTATCAAAGGAGAGAAGTAGTAAATACGTTGTTATTATTCTGGCTGCAGGCCGATCGTCACGATTAGGCAGTCCGAAACAGCTGCTCTCATACCAGGGTAAAAACCTTCTCCAGCATAGTATTGATGCTGCCAGAGAAAGTCAGGCAGGTCCAGTGATCGTAGTTCTGGGCTCAGATATGGCAAAAATCACTGCCAATGTTGATCCGGCTTGTGTGACTATTGTTGAAAACCCTGACTGGGAAACTGGAATGGCTTCATCGATTGTATGCGGAATAAATTCAGTCAAAAAGTTATATCCGGATACAGAATCTGTAATCCTGATGGTTTGCGATCAACCATTTGTCAATGCAAAATTATTGCAGGAACTAATTAAAAAACAAATAGAGAACGACAGTTCTATTGTAGCCAGCAGTTATGCAAATATACAGGGCACTCCTGCCCTGTTTCATAAAAAGCATTTCGATGAACTTTCTGCCCTTAAAGGTGATACCGGAGCAAGATATCTGATAAAAAAGTATGCTGAAACAATTGAGGTAATTCCTTTCGACCTGGGTAGTATTGATATTGATACAATTCAGGATTTTAGAAATTTACTGAAATAGCGTACTTTTAACTATGCTTATTGATTCATTTGACCGGGTTCATAATTATCTGAGGATCTCTCTTACAGACAATTGTAATTTGCGTTGCTTTTACTGCATGCCCGAAGAAGATTATGAATTTACCCCCCATTCCAGGCTGATGCAGCCTGAAGAAATTGAAACCTTGGCCAGAATTTTTGTCGATAATGGAGTCAACAAAATACGGCTTACTGGTGGTGAACCATTGGTACGTAAGGATGCGGCAGAAATTATTCTTCGTCTGGCAAAACTGCCCGTCAAGCTCACACTAACAACTAATGCCACCCGTCTTCATGATTTTGTAAATGTACTTGAGGAAGCGAAAGTGAGCTCATTAAACATCAGCCTCGACACGCTTGACCCAGATAAATTCAACATCATCACCCGCAGGGATAGCTTTAAAAGGGTAATGGATAACATCAACCTGATGATCAATAGAAACTTTCATGTAAAAGTGAATGTAGTGGTTATGAAAGGAATGAATGACCTTGAAATCAATGACTTTGTTGCCTGGACCAAAGAGATACCCGTTCATGTCCGTTTTATAGAATTCATGCCTTTTGAAGGTAACCGCTGGACAAGCAATCAGGTATTTACCTGGAAGGAAATGCTCGGGGAGATTAGCTTGAAATATAGTCCGATGGCATTACTGGGCGACATTCATGACACGGCAAAAAAATACAGCATTGATGGTCATAAAGGCACATTTGCGATTATCAGTACCATGAGTTCCCCCTTCTGTGCGGGTTGTAACCGGATGAGACTTACCGCCGATGGCAAAATGAAAAATTGTCTTTTTTCCCGGGAAGAAACCGACTTGCTTTCTGCACTTAGAAAAGGAGATGATGTTCTACCCTTGATTCAGGAAAGTATACGCTCAAAAGCCAAAGAATTGGGGGGCCAGTTTACCAAAGACTTTGAAAAAATCCATACAGAAGATCTTCAAAATAGAAGTATGATCAGTATTGGGGGATAAAATTAATTTTTCGATAGCTAATCCACTAATTATATAGATTCAAAATGTTTAACAAATTCAAAAGGAATGCCGGCAGAATTTTTTGAGGTTTCTGAAGCAAAAAAAATAATCCGGGAAACCATTAAAAGCCCTGATCTGGTAAAGGTTTCTATTTCAGTTGCTGCGGGTTTAATCCTTGCTGAAGACCTCTATGCATTAACCGATGTACCCCCATTCAACCAATCTTCAATGGATGGTTATGCCTTGAACTATGCAGGCTGGAAGCAAAATAATATGCTTAAAATTGAAGGTCTGGCTCAGGCGGGCCTTGCTGAACAGAATCCTTTGCAGGCAAATAACACCTGCCGGATTTTTACCGGAGCTGCTGTTCCTTCAGGAGCAGACACTGTTGTAATGCAGGAAAAGGTTGATATTCAGCATGGGAAATTAATTATAAAAGACAATAATTTAGTAGCAGGTCAGAATATAAGAACCCAGGGTTTTGAGGCAAAAAAGGGTGAATTGGTGATGGAAAAAGGATGTTTACTCAATGCGCCTGCAATTGGCTTTCTGGCCGGATTGGGTATCCATGAACTGATAGTACACCCAAGGCCAACAGTCAGTATCATCCTCACAGGCAATGAACTCCAGCAACCTGGATTGCCTCTATCTTATGGTCAAGTATACGAATCTAATTCCTATGCATTAAGCGCAGCAATCAGAGAACTGGGAATATTGAATGTAGATGTATTTTCAGCTGAAGATGATCTTAAAATTCTGACAGAAGTATTGGCAATTGCGATGCAACAGAGCAACCTTGTTTTACTGACTGGTGGCGTAAGTGTGGGTGATTACGATTTTGTAATTCGCGCCGCGGAAGCAAACGGAGTGGAACAGATTTTTCATAAGATCAGGCAAAAACCAGGCAAACCGATTTACTTTGGCAAAAAAGACGATAAATATATTTTCGGTTTACCCGGAAATCCCGCATCAGTATTAACCTGCTTTTATGAATATGTATATCCGGCAATCGGACTGTTAAGCAACCGGGAGAAAGACTTGATCAGAATGAATGCAATTCTGGAAACAGATATGAAAAAACCTGCAGGCCTTACCCATTTTCTAAAAGCATATTTTGACGGAAAAACGGTAAAGGTGCTAAATGCACAGGAATCTTTCAGGCTAAGTTCATTTGCAAAAGCCAACTGCCTGATCAAACTCGACGAGGACCGTATGGAATACAAGGCCGGGGAGGAAGTAGAAATTCATATTTTACCGTCTTTTTGATAGAATGGAAAGCATTTATATTTTCTACATCCTGCTGTTTATTGTTGCCTTTCTCTACTCCTCTGTTGGACATGGAGGTGCGAGCGGATATCTGGCTTTGATGGCAATTTATGCAATTTCACCTGAAGTGATGAAGCCCACAGCGCTACTGCTAAATCTCTTTGTTTCACTAACCTCTTTTTATCAGTTTTACAGAGGAAAACATTTCAAATGGAATATATTTCTACCACTTGCTATGGCATCAGTGCCCATGGCCTTTGCTGGGGGATTAATTAACATAGAGGCTGATTTTTACAAAAAAATCTTAGGATTGCTCCTAATCATTCCGGTAATCCGCTTTCTTTTCTTTGCCAATTTCCAAACAGAAGATATCCGGAAAAACAGTCTTTTTCTGTCCATCCTGATTGGCTCAACTATTGGATTTTTATCCGGCCTGATTGGAATTGGTGGCGGGATCATTCTTTCCCCGGTCTTACTCCTTTTAAAATGGACTGATCAGAAACAAACCGCAGCAATTAGTGCTTTATTTATTTTTGTAAACTCTTTCTCAGGTCTGGCAGGTCATTTGAGCAAAGGGATTCAGTTTAGTCCAGATATGATCAGCTACGTTGCAATCGCATTTGCAGGTGGCTTGTGCGGTTCTTATTTCGGTTCACTAAAGTTTAACCAGAATATTTTAAAAAATACACTGGCTATTGTACTATTGCTGGCAGGAATTAAACTTATTTTTACATAAAAAATTACGAATAATATGCAGGTACATCTTACTTTATTCGGGCAGCTCGCAGATATTACTGGCAGAACAGAAATGATACTCCATGATATCCCTGATACAGAAACACTGATTAAAACCTTGAATGAAATGTACCCGCCACTTGCAAATGCAAAATATGCCATTGCTTTAAATAAAAAAGTAATCAAGGAGAATGCTATTCTTAGGGGAGACAATAATATCGCATTATTACCACCATTTTCGGGAGGTTGATCATGAGCAATCCCACACATAACAAAAGATACCAGCGCCAGATTTCTCTGAAAGAGCTTGGTGAAATCGGCCAGCAGAAGCTGAATGATGCAAAGGTGCTGGTCATCGGTGCAGGTGGATTAGGTTGTCCTGCCTTGCTTTATCTCGCAGGTGCTGGTGTTGGCAGAATTGGCATAGTAGATTTTGATCTGGTTTCACTCAGCAATCTTCACCGGCAGGTTTTATTCACTGTACATGATATTGGTCTTTCAAAAGCACTGAGAGCCGGGGACGTCCTCGAGCAGATCAATCCTGATATTGAGATCATTGTATTCAATGAAAAACTCAGTAATGCTAATGCGCTTGACATACTCAAAGGCTTCGACATTATTCTGGATGGGACTGATAATTTCGCGAGCAGGTATCTGATCAATGATGCCTGTGTAATACTGAAGAAATCACTGGTTTATGGTGCAATATCGCGCTTCGAGGGGCAATTAGCCATTTTCAATCATCCTTCAGAAACAAAAACAGCAGTTAATTATCGCGACCTATTTCCACAAGCGCCTGCTGATGGAGAAGTTTTAAATTGTGAGGAAGCGGGTGTAATTGGGGTGCTTCCAGGAATAATTGGAACTATGATGGCCAATGAAACCATCAAACTGATCACCGGTATTGGAAGTGCCCTGGTCAATCGATTGCTAACCTACAATTCCCTAAACAATCATTTTTTTGAAATGGAATTATTAGCAATGCCTGAAACCACAAAAATGATCCCGGAAAATAGCAGGGCTTTTAAGTCCTACAATTATGATTGGTTTTGCTCCACTCATTCCGCTTTTGAGCTAAGTCAGGAAGAATTTGAAGAAATGAGACTGGATAAAAACATCCAGTTTGTGGATGTAAGGGAATCTGGAGAAACACCTCATGTAGAAGATTTTGACCACATAAATATTCCTTTGAGCAGTTTAAAAGATCAAATACCGGATATTCAAGCCGAAAAAATTATACTTTTTTGCCAGAGTGGAAAACGAAGTGCATCTGCTGCTGAGATATTATCAAAACATTTTGGTAAATCCAGAATAATATATAGTTTAAAGGATGGAATCGCCGGTTGGCAGAAATCCAAATAGTACCGTAATGTCAGAAAGAAAACCTAAAAATATCTTTAGTCAGGGAGCAATTCCGGCAACATTTATTGCCGATAGCATACAAAAACACAGTACCCAGACAGCTATTGGTGGACACAGTATATTCCTGGGTCAGGTGAGGGCAGACGAAACCGAAAACGGGAGAGTACGTGCCATTGATTTTACTGCCTTTGAAGATATGGCAATTGAAAAAATGCATCTGATCAGGGAGGATATTTTTGCGAAATACCCATTAACCTGTATGCATGTGCATCATAGCCTTGGAGAGGTAGCAGCCGGTGAAATATGCTTATTTGTATTCACCTCATCAGCACACCGTAAAGCTGCAATGGAAGCATGCAATGAAACTGTAGAAAGACTGAAGGCCGAACTACCGGTTTGGGGTCGTGAGATAATGGACGATAATTCTCATCAATGGAAAGTCAATAATTAAAATATGCAATCAACGGCATTGACCCCACAGGAATATTTCGATTCTCTGCCGGAAGAGCGGAAGGAAGGTATGAATCGTTTAAGAAAAGTAATTCTTGACAATCTCCCAAAAGGCTTTTCGGAAGAAATGAGTTATGGCATGATTGGCTATGTTGTGCCCCATTCCATTTATCCTTCAGGATATCACTGTAACCCTAAATTGCCGCTACCCTTTATGGGGCTTGCTTCCCAGAAAAATTTTATTGCATTTTACCACATGGGGCTTTATGCCGATGAAAAACTAATGAACTGGTTTCTGGAAGAATATACCAAATATAATTCCGCTAAAAAAGATATGGGTAAAAGTTGTCTGCGGTTTAAAAAACCAGAGCAGATTCCTTATGAACTGATCGGACAGTTGGTCAAAAGAATCAGCGTAGCAGATTGGGTTGAGATTTATGAAATTAAATCAAGAATAAAGTGGTAAGTAAGTTATAAGTTGTAGGTTATAAGTTCTAAGTTTCCTCTTGCCATAAATTCCTTAATTAACTGTAATTTAGATTATTAGCAGTTTAATAATTCTCAACCCGATAGCTATCCGGTCTCCATTCTCAACTCTCAACTCTCAATTGTCAACTCTCAATTGTCAACTATCAATTATCAACTGTCAATTGTCAATTGTCAATTGTCAACTGCATAACTACGTTCTCACACATCTCATGAGTAAGTAAAGCATCCTGCATACTGAATTGAGGTTTTGTCCCATTTTCAATTGCCTGAAGGAAATCCTGAATAATGCTTTCAAAACCGCGCTTTGACAGAGTTGATTCCCAGTCGTTAATCCCACTTGATATCTCGGTCTTTTGACGCATGGTACTCATATTAATCATATTGATTACGGTATTCTTCTCCTCGCTGCTAAATACTTCGACTTTTTCCTCGAGGGTACCAGAATCACGGTTCATAATACCAATAGCGATTGAACCATTCTCAGCAATGAGTTGAACCACGACATGAATTAATAATCCTTCCCTTTTCATCCCTCTCACCAAAACTTCTTTAAGTGGCCTGGTAAAAAGGTAACGCATAGTATCAATAACATGAATAAAATCATCGAAAACGAAGGTTCTTATGTCCCCTGGAAGGGAATGACGATTCTTTTGAAGAATAATCATATTCGGATTTTCAGACTGTTTCAGTTCCCGATAAGCCGGTGCATACCGTCTGTTAAAACCAACCATCAGATTAAGTCCTCTGCTATCTGCGAGATCAATCAGCCTCTTCGATGAAGCATAATCATAAGTTATAGGTTTATCAACATAGACATGAATATCATACATGAGGAGCTGTTCTATAATACTTTCATGCGATTCGGTTGCAGTATGAACAAAAGCCCCTTTGATACCACTTTCGAGGATAGATTCAAAACTAAAATGAAGGTTACTGAGTCTGTATTGCCTTCCTATTTGGGCAAGACGTTCCTGATTCCGGGTAAAAAGATGAATCTCAAGGTCTTTGCTACTTAATACCGGGAGATATGCTTTTTGAGCAATATCTCCCAATCCGATGATACCAATCTTTAACATGGAATAGAGTTGCAAGTTGTATGAAATATTTGTTATTCTATGAGTTTGAGACTCATCCCATTAAACTAAGTCACCGGATGGTTTTGACCACTTCCTTCTTTAACATGCTCCAAAACTCCGGATCTTCGCTTCCAAGTACCCATACAGAAATACCTCTTAAATTGTATTTCTTCAGAACATCCAATTTTGGTTTTAATGATCGGGCATCCTCGATAAACAAATACTCAAATACGCCGTCATTATCCCACATGGCCCAGTTTACCTGAGCTTTTTCATGCCATTGTTTTACAGCATTGTACTGTCCGAGTAGATGCTGAACCATTGGATATTTAGCACTCCGGCCATTTGCGAAACCTCCCCTGTCTTCAGTATAATCTGTAAACCAATGAACCGAATAATTTGGAATTCCCATAGACAGTTTACCCGGAGCTACACCCTGAGCAAGAAGATGTTTGATTACTTTTTCCATCCATTCTGGACTGGCAACGGGTCCGGGAGGTGTACGTCTGGTATGCTGATCATAGGTCATGATAGATATAAAGTCGCCGATCTCTGAAAGCTCTTTCAGTGAATATCCCGCCCGCCAGTTTTCGTATAAGAACAAATGATAGGCAGATGGTCCGCCAACATTTTCTGTTGCATGAACCAGGGCAGCAGATAGCTGAAGATTTGCTTTATGCAAGGCATCAGCTGTTTCTTTAAAATACAAGGTAAAATTATCCATATCGGAAATATGAAGGCCCTCGAGATCAAACTGCCACCCATCCAAATCATACTTTCTGGCATACTCAAGCATCATTTCAATTGAACGCTTACGTGCCGTCGGATTTGAAACAATATCGTGAAGCAGTTTCTGATTGAAGCCACTGTTTACAATCAAAGGCATTACTTTGACATGATTGGCCTTTGCCAGGGCAAGCAGCCTGGGGTCCACCGAACCCGAAAGGACACCTTCTTTGCTGACAAGGAATGTTTGGGGGCAAACGATGGAAATCTGAGCAACATTGGCCTTAAAGCTTTCAAATGATTCGGGGGTATTAACCATGTAAAACAGGTTCTCCGACTTGGTTTGGGCATGGTCTTTTGTGGCAATGCCCAAAAGCAAAAGAAAAACAGCTATTAAAATTTTCATAGAATTAATTTTAGGTTGGAACAGGCTTAAATATACATAATCGGCAAATAATGTCAACATCCGATGAATGGAATCTCCGGATGACAGGATAAAGGCTGACGGGGTTTTGAACCCTGTCAGTCTTTAATTTATACTCCTGCGATCCTTCTCCGGATCAACGCTGACAGGGTTTGGAACCCTGTCAGCGTTTAATTTATACTCCTGCGATCCTTCTCTTGTATTCTGCAAGAGCATCTTCCAGTCTCTCTTTGGCAGTATCATCCCCAGGAACATTATGCGAAGGATGAATGAAAAGTTTCACTCCCCTGTCAGCAAGAATTTCAGCAACAGTGGTCACCGTCATCCAAACACAGGTGATGAAGGCCATGGTTGAAACCGGACCAACTTTATCATGATGATTCTTAAGTGTAACCGAAGCATCTGCAATTGGCGCGCAGGTATCAACCACATGGTCGGCAATGTCAAAAATTGTTTTGCCGCTTGAGTGACGGGTCCTTTTACCTACTGCTTCAGAGGCTGATCCGAAAACGATCACTTTCATCCCCTTCTTTTTTGCTTCCAGTGCAACGTCAATATTCACATTATTGATACCGGTATGTGAGAAAAGCCACATCGTATCCCTGGTATCGAATGTATAACCCTTCATAATTTCAATTCCGTAACCTTCTACTCTTTCAAGAAATACAAATTGGTGTACTCCCATCTCACCGGTTATCCTGGTAAAGAAGCTCAGGGGTAATTCGATCATAGGATGAAAACCTACAAATCCGCCGATCCGCGGATACATCTCTTCCACCGGAATAGTTGCATGCCCGCAACCAAAAGTATGAACCCACCGACCCGCTTCAATTGAATCGGCCATGATCTCCGCAGCTTTGTGGATGTTTTCCATTTGAGTTTCCTCGATCCGGGTCATAATATCCCGGGCATTCTTAAGCCATTGTTGTGCTAACATATTATTGTTTTTTTAAAGTGTTGTGATTAAGTTTCTTAATAATTGCAAATGTGAGGATCACCATCAGGGCAATCTCAAAATAGGCCACCGTGGTTAAATGTTCGATTCCATAAATTTGAGCGATCACACCCATCAGGTAATTGACTATCATGTTTCCCAGGAGGGCACTTACCAGCACAAAGCTGAATGCGGTAGCCGACAGATCGGTATACCTGGCTCCGACAAAGCCCAGCATGATCGGAAAACCGGCTGCAAGACCGGCACCAATCAGTATCAGTCCGCTAACTGCTATAGGAAATGACTGTCCTGCTTTCAAAAATGTACAACCCAGGAAAAGCAAAAAGAATGATATCATCAGAATGTTCGGTGATTTAACATTCCGGAAGATACTGATGATCAATAAACGCATCACTGCCATCCCTGCAACATATAATGAAAGAGCAAAAAGTGCCTTGCTTTGTGAAACGGAGAACTGTCCGATCAGGTAGCTGGTTGTCCAGTTATTGATAATCCCTTCAAAGCTGCTCTGGCAGAACAGAAACAAAGCGATTAGTATAAGGGTCTGATCCTGAATCAGTTTAAATCCCTGCAACAAGGGTATACCACCCAACTGCTTGGGCGGTGGAAACCTGATTGAAATAAAAAATACAGTGGCAATAAGCGTCAGGAAACTAACATAGGAAACGATCATGCTGAAACTGAACTTGTCATCCAGTACCCCAAGAATAAAGGGCATCCCCAAAGCCCCTATAGCAAAAAAGACCCCTAACAGGCTCAGATTAGACCGCTTGTTCACAAGGCTGATATCGGAAACAACCGCATTGGCAACCCCATTGATGGCACCGCAAGCGAGTCCGAACAGAAATACATACATTTTTAACAGGCTTAACGATGCGGTATAAGCGATCCCCTGAAATCCTACGAACATCAACAGGCATGAAATAATAAGAAAGGCTTTATAACCATATTTATCGCAAAGCGGACCAAATATCAGGGAACCAATGAGAATGCCTACTGGCAGGATCGAAAACAGGGAACCGGCCGACAGATCATCAAGGGCAAATTTAGCTTTCAATCCGGTGGCAACCGAACCGAGGGTGATCAGCCCGATACCGAATAATAACATACCAAAGCAAGCAGCAAAAAAAACTAATCTGGATCTATACATATCATAAGGATTTATACATTATTAACAGATTGCAGTGCCAGATAAGCAGCACCAATCACACCTGCATTACCCCCTGCCCCAGACGCTTCCATACTCACTTGCGTTGCAGAAATCGGCTGCGCCCATTTATTAGCTTCCTGCTGAATATCTGAGATAAACTGTACCCCCGGTCCAAACACCCCTCCTCCGAAAATGATCTTTTCAGGATTGAACAGACTGATCAGATTCGCCACGGCCATACCCCAGAATTCGATACATTGTTTCATAACCTCCACAGCCAGCCTATCCCTTTTCTCATAAGCATTAAACACGTCAGCAGCAGTAATATTTTCAGGATCTCTCTCCCTTAATTCGCCCGAGTACTCCGACATGGAAGCAAGCAGTTCTCTTGCCACTTTGGCAATACCCTCACCTGAAGCATAGTATTCAAAACATCCGCAGGAAGTATATTTCTCCTTAAAAGGACGATCCAGAGCCATCCATCCAATGCATCCTGCAATATCCTGAGAGCCACGTAATACGCTCCCGTTGATTAAAATGCCTGCGCCAATACCGGTACCAACTGATAAATAGATCGCATCTTTGCAGCCTCTGGCATTACCTTGCCAAAGTTCACCCAAAATATAACAGGCGCGGTCACTGTCAATACTTACCGGGATAGTACCACAAAGTGCCTGCAACTCTTTTAATAACGGATAGTCTTCCCAGCCCCGAATATTGGGAGCCCAGACGGTTCCGCTTTTGCTCCTGCTAATTCCCGGGACAGATACCCCTACTGAGCGTACCGGATCTTTAGCTTCAATTTCAAGAAAACCTTTCAGCACATCACATATTAACTCAGCAACTGCTGAACCCGTCCGGTGATCAATTGCTGCAGTTTCCATTTTCAGGAGTTCACCACATTCACTGAACATTGCAATTGCCACTTTAGTGCCGCCTAAATCAATTCCAAGTACTGACATAAAATCCTCTTATTCTAAATTTAACTCATATTTGCTTCAGGCTAACAAATGTGTAAGCTCTTTATTTTAGCTCCCTTAGTAATTCATCCAACCTGTTATAAAAATTACTTTTTTTCGGGAGCTCCCTCCCCAGAGTCATTTTCCTTTGCAGCCAGTAAATAGATCAATGTTGCTGTTCCATCCATTGTCGGT